>NZ_JBFAUP010000008.1:0-361718 GCF_040679335.1 Streptomyces sp. NPDC052299
CGTTTCGTCGATCCGGTCGACGAGCAGGCGTACCTGTACACCCAGTTCGAGGTGCCGGATGCGCGCCGGGTCTTCGCGAGCTTCGAGCAGCCGGACCTGAAGGCGACGTTCCGGTTCACTGTGAAGGCGCCGTCGGGCTGGACGGTGATCTCCAACTCGCCGACGCCGGAGCCGAAGGACGACGTCTGGTCGTTCGAGCCGACGCCGCGCATCTCCTCGTACATCACCGCGCTGATCGTCGGGCCGTACCACTCGGTGCACAGCAGCTACGAGAAGGACGGCCGGACCGTCCCCCTCGGCATCTACTGCCGGCCCTCGCTCGCCGAGTACCTGGACGCGGACGCGATCTTCGACGTGACCCGGATGGGCTTCGACTGGTTCCAGGAGAAGTTCGACTACGCGTACCCGTTCGCCAAGTACGACCAGCTCTTCGTCCCCGAGTTCAACGCGGGCGCGATGGAGAACGCGGGCGCGGTCACCATCCGCGACCAGTACGTCTTCCGGTCCAAGGTGACCGACGCGGCGTACGAGACGCGGGCCGAGACCATCCTGCACGAGCTGGCCCACATGTGGTTCGGCGACCTCGTCACCATGGAGTGGTGGAACGACCTCTGGCTGAACGAGTCGTTCGCCACGTACACCTCGATCGCCTGCCTGGCGTACGCCGAGGGCTCGGGGTGGCCGCAGTCCTGGACCACGTTCGCCAACTCCATGAAGACGTGGGCCTACCGGCAGGACCAGCTGCCCTCCACCCACCCGATCATGGCCGACATCCGCGACCTGGACGACGTCCTGGTCAACTTCGACGGCATCACGTACGCCAAGGGCGCCTCGGTCCTCAAGCAGCTCGTCGCGTACGTCGGCATGGACGCGTTCTTCAAGGGCGTCCAGGCGTACTTCAAGGCGCACGCCTTCGGCAACACACGGCTGACCGACCTCCTGGGCGCGCTGGAGGAGACCTCCGGGCGCGACCTGAAGACCTGGTCGAAGGCGTGGCTGGAGACGGCCGGGATCAACATCCTGCGTCCGGAGATCGAGACCGACGAGAACGGTCACGTCACCTCGTTCACCGTGCTGCAGGAGGCGCCCGCGCTGCCCGCGGGGGCCAAGGGCGAGCCGACGCTGCGGCCGCACCGGATCGCCATTGGCTGCTATGCCATCGACCCTGCCGCCGACGGCAAGCTGGTCCGCACGGACCGGATCGAGCTGGACGTCGACGGCGAGCGCACCACCGTGCCGTTCCCGGCGGGCAAGGCGCGCCCGGCCGTCATCCTGCTCAACGACGACGACCTGTCGTACGCGAAGGTCCGCCTGGACGAGGAGTCGCTGCGGGTCGTCACCGAGCACCTGGGCGACTTCACCGAATCCCTGCCGCGCGCCCTGTGCTGGGCCTCCGCCTGGGACATGACCCGCGACGGCGAGCTGGCCACCCGCGACTACCTCGCGCTGGTCCTCTCGGGAATCGGCAAGGAGTCGGACATCGGCGTCGTGCAGTCGCTGCACCGCCAGGTCAAGACGGCGATCGACCTGTACGCGACGCCGGAATGGCGCGAGGCGGGCCTGACGCAGTGGACCGAGGCGACGCTCGCGCACCTGCGCGCCGCCGAGCCCGGCAGCGACCACCAGCTGGCCTGGGCGCGCGCCTTCGCGGCCACCGCCCGCACCCCGCAGCAGCTGGACCTGCTCCGCTCGCTGCTCGACGGCACCGAGGCGATCGAGGGCCTGACCGTGGACACCGAGCTGCGCTGGGCGTTCGTCCAGCGGCTCGCCGCCACCGGGCTCATCGACGAGGAGGAGATCGACGCCGAGTACGCGCGGGACCGGACGGCGGCGGGCGAGCGCCACGCCGCCTCCGCGCGGGCGGCGCGGCCGAGCGAGGAGGCGAAGGCCGAGGCGTGGGCGTCGGTCGTGGAGTCGGACAAGCTGCCGAACTCCCTCCAGGAGGCGGTCATCGCCGGCTTCGTGCAGACGGACCAGCGCGAGCTGCTGGCCCCGTACACCGAGAAGTTCTTCGCCGCGGTGAAGGGCGTCTGGGACTCGCGGAGCCACGAGATGGCCCAGCAGGTCGCGATCGGCCTGTACCCGGCGCTCCAGGTCTCGCAGGAGACCCTGGACGCCACGGACGCCTGGCTGGCCTCGGCCGAGCCGGGCGCGGGGCTGCGCCGGCTGATCTCGGAGTCCCGTTCGGGCGTGGAGCGCGCGCTGCGGGCCCGGACGGCGGACGCGGCAGCAGCGACCGCGTAACCCGGCTGGAAACCGCCCGGCGGACAGGCGCTGAAGCGCAGCCGTCCGCCGGGCGGGGGCTCACGAGGCCGACGCCTCGTAGCGGGCCCGGAGGTCCGCCGCGCCGGACTCGGTCAGGGAGCCGTGCAGGCGCATCCGGGCGACTCCGCCGTCGGGGAAGGCGTCGAGGCGCACGTGAGTGACCACGGCCTCGTCCGGCAGCGTGAAGCGGTGCAGGGTGTCGGGCTGGAGGCGGGTGCGCGGGATGATCTCGGACCACTCACCGCTCTCGCCGTCCCGGCCGTGCAGGGCGATCCAGCCGGCCGCGTTGCCCTTGAGGTAGGCGGTGTCGATCTCGACCGCGCGGACGGCGCCCTGGGCGGGCAGCCGGAAGCGGACCCAGTCGTTGGTGTCGCGGACCCGGCGGCGGCGGTTCTCCCAGCCGTCGTCCATCTTGCGCGAGGTGCCCGGCAGGATGATCTGGGTCGGCGAGGAGTAGAACCGGTCCGAGGCGTCCTCGTAACTGCCGCCGTTCAGGACCGAGATCAGGTCGAACGTGCCGAGCGTGGCCAGCCAGGACGGGTCGGGGACGACCTCGCCGTGCACCCGGAGGCGTGCGATGCCGCCGTCGGGGTGCTGGCAGAGGCGGATGTGGGTCCAGCGGCGTCCGCCGGTGATCTCGAAGCCGTTGGCGGCGTGGCCGCGCACGGGCGTCGGGGGGACGATCTCCTCCCACTTCACGTCGTCGGCGAGCAGTTCCTCCGGGCCGGGCGCGCCCTCGACGCAGGTGGCCTGGACGGAGACGCGCTGCGGGTAGTTGCCCCGGAAGTGGGCGGTGTCCACGACGATGCCGCGGATGATGCCGGGGGCGCCGAGCCGGATCAGCGCCCAGTCGTGCTCGTCGGGGGCCGGGAACGGGTGCCGGGCGTCCGCGCCGCGCCGGCGGCGGGTCTCCCAGCCGTCCATGATCTTGCCCTTGTGGCCGAAGTGCTCGGGGTCGAAGACCGCGCGTTCCCGGACGAGCAGGTTCTCGCGCTGGGCGAAGAACTCGTCGTTGGCGGCGATCACGCCCGCGCCGAGCCGCCGGTCGGCGAGGTCCACGAGGCCGGTGAAGGGGAGGTCGGCGGTGCGGTAGTCGGCGTAGGGGTCACCGCCGCCGTACGGTGCCGCCTCGTTGGCGTGGGGGTCGTCGTGCCGGATCTCATTCTGTTCGGTGGTCATGCGGTCACTGTCGTACGCCGGAAGCCGGTAGGTCCATCGAAAGTTTCCGCATGAATCGTTCAGCTGGGCTGAACGGTGGTGCCGTCCCCGTACGGCTCCGCCGCCTCGCGCAGCGCCGCGAGGACCCGGGCCACGGCGGGGGCGTCCTCTCCCCCGCGCCGGACGGCGGCGACGACGTGGCGGCGGGGCCGGTCCGCGTCGAGGACCCGCATCACCACGCCCTCCCGGCCGTGCCGTTCCACCGAGGCCATGCGCGGAACGAGCGCGATCCCCAGGTCCGCGGCGACCATGGCGAGGATCGCCGTCCAGCCGGACGCGCTGTGCGCCTGCTCGGGTACGAAGCCCGCCGCCCGGCACGCGGAGACGGTGATCTCCGACCAGGGGCCGGAGCCGCCGTAGATCCAGGGCTCGGCGGACAGGTCGGCGAGGCGCAGTCCGGGCGCGTCCGCGAGGCGGTGCCCGGCCGGGAGCGCCACGTCGAGCGGGTCGGCGAGCAGCGGCAGAACGGCGAACCGGGGGTCGCGGGCCGTCGGCGCGTCGGCGGCCAGCGACAGGGCGAGGTCGACCTCGGCGGCGGCGAGCAGTTCGTACGCCTGGGCGGCCTCCGCCTCGCGCACCCGGACCTCGGGGCCGGGGCGGGGGTCGGCGCGCAGCCGCTGCACGGCCGGGACGACGAGGGCGGGCACGGCGGTGGCGAACGCGGCGACCCGGACCTCGCCCGCCTCGCCGCGCAGATAGCCGGTCAGCTCGGCGTCGGCGCGTTCCAGTTGGGCGAAGACCGCCTCGGCGTGGCGCAGGACGAGCTGGGCGGCGTCGGTGAGGCGGACGCGGCGGCCCTGTGCCTCCAGGAGCGGCACGCCGAGCTGTCTGGCCAGGTTGGAGAGCTGCTGCGAGACCGCCGAGGGGGTCATCAGCAGGGCGTCGGCGGTCGCGGTGACCGTGCCCCGGTCGCGCAGGGTGCGCAGGATGCGGAGCTTCTTGACGTCCCACTCGGTCATGGGCGCAACCTACCGCCGCGTCCGGGTCCGGACATGCGGGTGCGCCGCGCGGTAGCGGCTACCGTGCGGCGCACCCGTGCCGTGCGGGACGGGACCGGGGCGGGGCCCCGGTCGCCGGGCAGGTGGGTCAGGCCTGCTTCTTGGACTTGTCGAGGACCATGACCAGGCCCGCGATGACCCCGAACAGGACGAGCGGCGCCAGGACGAACAGGCCGAGCGTGTCGAGCACGCTCAGGCCGGTACCCGGGTCGTCGCCGTCGTCGCGGGTGAGCGCGAGCGCGGGGGACGACATCAGCAGCATCATCAGCGTCGTTCCGGCGGCGACGGCGCCGGCGCGCATAGCGTTCTTCTTGTCCACGGTGCAAACGTAGCGAACGCCCGCGCGGGCCGCGCGCCCGGGGGTGCCGTACGGGGCCCGGTCATGGCAGGCGGGCCTCCCCGGGCTCCCGCGGGGCGCGCAGGACGTCCATCAGGCGGTGCAGCCGGGGCGAGGCGGCCAGTTGTTCCAGCGTGACCGGGACGCCCTCGGCGTCGGCGACGGGCAGCCGCCAGTTCGGATACTGGTCCCAGGTGCCCGGGAGGTTCTGCGGGCGGCGGTCGCCGACGGTGTCGGGGAGCCAGATCCCGGTCATCCGGGCGGGGGTGCGCAGCAGGAAGCGGTGGACGGCTTGGACGGCCGCCTCCTCGTCGGCGCCGCCCTCGGCCCCGGGAAGCGCGGCGCCGCCGGGGAGCAGGCCGAGCCGGGTGAGCAGGGCCAGCCACTCGGCCGTGTCCGCGCCGTCCTCCCGCAGCTCCTCGTCCAGCGGGCGGGTGAGCAGGCCGAGGCGGTGGCGGAGCGCCACGTGGTCGCCGGTCAGCCGGGCGGCGGTGGACGGCAGGTCGTGGGTGGTCGCGGTGGCCAGGCAGTCCCGGCGCCACCGCTCGGGGGCCAGGGGGCGTCCGTCGCCCGCCCAGTCCCGCTCGAACCAGAGCACCGAGGTGCCGAGGACGCCGCGACGGGCCAGCGCCTCGCGGACGCCGGGCTCGACCGTGCCCAGGTCCTCACCGACGACGACGGTGCCGGCCCGGTGCGCCTCCAGGACCAGGACGGCGAGCATCGCCTCCGCGTCGTGCGAGACGTAGGTGCCCTCGGTGGGCGGGCGGCCCTCGGGCACCCACCAGAGCCGGAACAGGCCCATCACGTGGTCGATGCGGAGGGCGCCCGCGTGGGCGAGGACACCGCGCAGCAGGCCGCGGTACGGGGCGTAGCCGGAGGCGGCGAGGGCGTCCGGGCGCCAGGGCGGCAGACCCCAGTCCTGGCCGCGCGCGTTGAACGCGTCCGGGGGCGCGCCGACGGACATGCCGTGGGCGAAGGCGTCCTGCTGGGCCCAGGTGTCGGCGCCGCCGGGGTGCACGCCGACCGCGAGGTCGTGGACGACGCCGACGGGCATCCCGGCCTCCCGGGCGGCGCGCTGGGCGTCGGCGAGCTGGCCGGCGGTCAGCCAGGCGAGCCGGCAGTGGTGGTCGACCCGGTCCAGCAGCTCGGCGCGGGCGCGGGCGGTGGCGTCGGAGCGGGGGTCGCGCAGCTCCTCCGGCCAGTCGTGCCAGTCGGGGCCGTGCACCTCGGCGAGCGCGCACCACAGGGCGTGGTCCTCCAGGGCGCGGCCTTGGGCGGCGAGGAAGTCGCAGTAATCGGCGTGCCGGCCGGGGGTGAGGGGGACCGCGAGGATCAGGTCGAGGGCCTGCCGCTTGAGGGCCCAGACGGCGTCCCGGTCGATGAGGGCGCCCTTGTCCAGGACGGCTTCCCGCAGCTCGGCGCCCTTGCGGCGCAGCGCGTCCAGGTCGACCGGGTCGGGCACGTGCCCGTACTCCGGGACGGACTCGACGCGCAGGTGCACGGGGTCGGGGAAGCGCCGGGAGGAGGGGCGGTAGGGCGAGGGGTCGGTGGGGTCGCCGGGCAGCGCCGCGTGCAGCGGGTTGACCTGGACGAAGCCGGCGCCGAGGCGGCGGCCGGACCAGGAGGCGAGGTCGGCGAGGTCACCGAGGTCGCCCATGCCCCAGGAGCGGGCGGAGAGCAGGGAGTAGAGCTGGACCAGGAAGCCGTGGGTGCGGGCGGGCGGCTGGGGGGCGCGGTCCGGGGCGACGACGAGCGTGCAGTCCTGGGCTCCGCGGCCCGGCGCGCGGACGGTGAGCCGGTGCACGCCGAACGGGGGCTCGGTCCACCAGGCGCTTCCCGGTCCGGCCGGATCAGGTCCCCCGGTGGGGACCCGCAGCAGGACCGGCTCGTCGCTCTCCTCCGGCCGGACCGTCAGCTCCGTGCCGGGCGGCAGTCCGGTCAGCGCGGGCGGGAGCGGTTCGCCGGACCACACCACCAGCGTGTCCGGGAGGAGCCGATTGCGGGCGGCCGACTCGGCGGCGGCGAGTGCGTCGCGTACCGCTTCGGGCGTCGTGGCGTCGACACCGAGCGCGCCGAGCACGGCGACGACCGTGGTCTCGGGGACGGACCCGGTGACGCCGGCGGACGGGGAGAAGGAGGTGGCGACGCCGTGCAGTGCGGCGAGCCGGGACAAGCCCATTCAGACTCCTGGGGACTCCGGGCCCCATGCGCAGCCGGACGCGGCCGGTTCGCTGGTCAGCGGGGCGAGGACGGCGAGCGGGGGCTCGCTGGTCAGGGGGGTGGCCTCGGCGAGCGGGGGCTCGCTGGTCAGGGGTATGGCGTCGGCGAGCGGCGCTTCGCTCGTGAGCGGGCCGGGCACGGCGGCGGGGGACGCGCTGATCAGCGGGGCGGATGCCTGTTTGGGGAGGGCGGAGAGCGGGCGCTGCGCGGTGGCGGGCATGGTGGCCTCCTGGCCGTGGAGAACAGGACAGTGACGGCCTACCCAGCGGGCGCCGCCGCAGACGTAGGCGTTACAACAACGAGTTCAACGTGCTCCGGGTCACATTCCGTTCCCGAAGGGCCCGTTGCCCGCAAGACGTTCGCCTTTTTCGGCCATTCGGCGCTGTCTTTCGCGTATCGCCCCGCCGCACGCACCCCGTTCATCACACCGGTCACATCAGGGCATTTCCGTACCGAACACCTCGCGCATTGACACCCTCGCGCGCGGGGTGGTGGGCTCGGTACCCACGGGTAGGGCGAGGGGAGAGACAGGGATGCGGCTCAGTGGGAGGACGCGGGCGACGGCCGTCGCCGTGGCCGTGCTCGGCGGGCTGCTCGCCGCCGGGGCCCCGCCCGCGCTCGCCGCTCCCCCGGACCCGGCGTCCAGGTCCGCGGCCGACCGGAGCCGCGCGGCGGACTCCGCGCTCCCCGCCGTGTGGCCGCGCCCGCAGAGCATGGCGGCGGCCGGGCCCGCCGTCGCCCTGGGCCGCGAGGTCACCCTGATCGCGGACGCGGAGGCCGACCCGTACGCCGTGAAGGAGCTGCGCGCGATCCTGGCGGACGCCGGGGTGCGCACGGTCCACGAGGCGCTGCCGGGTGCCGGTCCTGTCCTGCGTCTCGGCGGCGACGGGGCGGCGGACGCACTGCGCGGCCTGGGCGCCCCGGACCGCGCGGACCTCCCGGCGGGCGGCTACCGGCTGGCGGCCGGGCGGGTCGCGGAGCGGGACACGGTGGCCATCGAGGGCGTCGGCGAGGACGGGCTCTTCCACGCGGTGCAGACGCTGCGCCAGCTGGTCCGGGGCGGGAAGGTCGCCGGGGTCACCGTGCGGGACTGGCCGTCCACCGCCGTGCGCGGGCTGACCGAGGGGTTCTACGGGCAGCCGTGGAGCCAGGAGGACCGGCTCGCGCAGCTCGGCTTCCTGGGGCGCACCAAGCAGAACCGCTATCTGTACGCGGCGGGCGACGACCCGTACCGCCAGGCCCGTTGGCGCGACCCGTACCCGGCGGCGCGGAAGGCCGGCTTCCGGGCGCTGGCCGAGCGGGCCGCGGCCGAGCACGTGACGCTCGGCTGGGCGGTGGCGCCGGGCCAGTCCATGTGCCTGTCGTCGGACCGTGACCTCAGGGCGCTGAACCGCAAGATCGACGCGATGTGGGACCTGGGGGTGCGGGTCTTCCAGGTGCAGTTCCAGGACGTCAGCTACAGCGAGTGGCACTGCGCGGCCGACGCGGACGCCTTCGGCAGCGGCCCCGCGGCGGCGGCCCGGGCACAGGCCCGGGTCGTGAACGGCGTGGCCCGGCACCTGGCGGAGCGGCACGCGGACGCCCCGCCGCTGTCGGTGATGCCGACCGAGTACTACCAGGACGGGGCGACGGCGTACCGCACGGCGCTCGCCCGGGAGCTGGCGGACGGGGTCGAGGTCGCCTGGACGGGCGTCGGGGTCGTGCCGAGGACCATCACCGGCGGCGAACTGGCCGGGGCGCGCGCCGCGTTCGGGCACCCGCTGGTGACCATGGACAACTACCCGGTCAACGACTACGCGCAGGACCGGATCTTCCTCGGCCCGTACACCGGCCGGGACCCGGCGGTGGCGTCCGGTTCGGCGGCGCTGCTCGCCAACGCGATGGAGCAGCCCGCCGCGTCCCGCATCCCGCTCTTCACGGCCGCCGACTTCGCGTGGAACCCGAGGGGCTACGACCCCGCGAAGTCCTGGGACGCCGCGATCGACGACCTCGCGGGCGGCGACGGCCGGAGCGCCGGCGCGCTGCGGGCGCTCGCGGGCAACAGCGCGGGCTCCGTGCTCGGCTCCACCGAGTCCGCGTATCTGCGGCCGTTGATCGCCGCGTTCCGCGAGGCGTACGCGGACGGCGCGGGCAAGGCGCTCGACGCGGCGGCGGACCGGCTGCGGGACGCCTTCGGCGAGATGCGGGCGGCCCCGGCGCGGCTCGCGGGCGTCGCCGGGGGCCGGCTCGGCGCCGAGGTCCGGCCGTGGAGCGCACAGCTGTCCCGCTACGGCCACGCGGGCGAGCTGGCCGTGGACCTGCTGTGCGCCCAGGCCCGGGGCGACGGCGCCGCCGCCTGGCGGGCGTCCCTGGCGCTGGAACCGGTCCGGAAGGACATCGCGGCGGGCGGCGCGAAGGTCGGCGAGGGCGTGCTCGACGCGTTCCTCGACCGGGTCCGCGAGGACGCCCGCTCCTGGACCGGCACGGACCGGCCGGGCGGCGAGGTGTCCGAGGCGCCGGGCAGCTACACGGTGCGCCTCGGCCGGGCCCGTCCGCTGGAGGCGGTCACCGCGACGACCGTGCCGGACGACGGGGTGGCCGCGGGCGCGACGGTCCAGGCGCATGTGCCGGGCGAGGGGTGGCTCGCGCTCGGCCCGTTGTCGGCGAGCGGCTGGACCCAGGCGGCGGGCGAGGGGGTGCGGGCCGACGCGGTCCGGATCAGCTGGCCGGCCGCGACCCCGCTGGCGGACGGGGCGCCGCCCCTGGTCATCCCGCCCCTGGCGGGGGCGTCCGTCCGCGCGGGGGCCGCCCCGGAGGTGCGCTCCCTGGTCCCCTGGTTCGGCGACGAGCCGGCCGCCCGGCTGGACCTGGCACGCGGCGAGACGGACGCGGTCATCGGCGGCGGGCCGCAGGAGGTCCGGGCCCGGCTGTCCGGCCGGCGCCCCGCCGAGGTGAGCGGCCGGCTGACCGCGAAGGCGCCCGGGGGCATCGAGGTCCGGGTGCCGAAGCGGACGACCGTGCCGCGCGGGACGCGGACCGAGGTCCCGGTGCGGATCACGGTCCCGGAGGACACCCCGGCCGGGGAGTACGAGGTGCCGTTCGCCTTCGGCGACGAGAGGACCACGCTGACCGTCCGGGCCTACCCGCGCACCGCCGGACCCGACCTGCTGCGCGGGGCCGCCGCGTCCTCGTCGGGCGACGAGACCGAGGACTTCCCGGCGTCCGCCGCGTCCGACGGCGACCCGGAGACCCGCTGGTCCTCACCGGCCGCGGACGGGGCGTGGTGGCAGGCGGAACTGGCCGCGCCGGTCCGGCTCGGCCGGGTGGTGCTGCACTGGCAGGACGCGTACGCCTCGCGCTACCGCGTCCAGGTCTCCTCGGACGGCCGCACCTGGCGCACCGCCGCGACCGTCCGCGAGGGCCGGGGCGGCCGCGAGTCGGTGCGGATGGACGCGGAGGACACCCGGTTCGTGCGCGTCGTGGGCGACGAACGGGCCACGAAGTACGGGATCTCGCTCTGGTCGGCCGAGGCGTACGCGGTAGCGGAGGACGACTGACTGGGCACGGGCAGGCCGGGGCCCCGGGGCGGCGGCGGGCCGCCCCGGAAAGCACGCGGGCCCGGTCTCAGGCTGAGATGCCGTCGATCCGGGCCATCGCGTCGTCCGCGCCGAACGGTTGCAGATAGGGCAGCCAGCGCGGGTCGCGGTGCCCCGTGCCGATGATCCGCCAGGCCAGTCCGGTCGGCGGGGCGGGCTGCTGGTGCAGCCGCCAGCCGAGCTCGGGCAGATGGCGGTCGGCCTTGACGTGGTTGCAGCGGCGGCAGGCCGCCACCACGTTGTCCCAGGCGTGCCGGCCGCCCCGGCTGCGCGGGATGACGTGGTCGACACTGGTCGCGGCGGCCCCGCAGTACATGCAGCGCCCCCCGTCCCTGGCGAACAGGGCCCGCCGGGTCAGCGGCACCGGACCCCGGTAGGGGACGCGGACGAACCGCTTGAGCCGGACGACGCTGGGGGCCGGGACGGTCCGGGTCGCGCTGTGCATGAGGGCGCCGGACTCTTCAAGACAGATGGCCTTGTTCTCGAGGACGAGGACGAGTGCGCGGCGGAGCGGTACGACGCCGAGCGGCTCGTACGACGCGTTGAGAACCAGGACATGCGGCACGTATGCCTCCTTGTACGCCGGCGGCGCGTGGCTCGCGCCGGGACGATCTCCGCTCTCAGTCTCCCCTCACGCCTGGTCGGAGCGCCACCACGTACGGGTAACGGGCCGGAACGAATTTTTCCCGCAGGGGTCCCCCGTTAGTGTGGTTGTTCAGCGCTCTTCCGCTCAGCGCCCGCCCCCTGGAGGTCTCGCCGTGTCCCTGTCCGCCCTGTTGGCCGCAGCCCCGTCACCCGAGCCCGGCGGCTCGCTGGACGAAGCCGCGAAGCAGGCGGGAGACGCCGCGGGCTGGGTGGAGGAGAACTGGTCCACCTGGCTGAACACCGGGCTGCGGATCGTCCTCATCGCGGCCGTCGCGGTCGTCCTGCGCCATCTGGTCCGCCGCGCCCTGAGCAAGTTCATAGAACGGATGAACCGCAGCGCGCAGGCCGTCCAGGGCACCGCGCTGGGCAGCCTCCTGGTCAACGCGGAGCGCCGCCGCCAGCGGTCGGAGGCGATCGGCTCGGTGCTCCGTTCGGTGGCCTCGTTCCTGATCCTGGGCACCGCCGCGCTGATGATCCTGGGCGCGTTCCAGATCAATCTGGCCCCGTTGCTCGCCTCCGCCGGGGTCGCCGGTGTGGCGCTGGGCTTCGGCGCCCGCAACCTGGTCACCGACTTCCTGTCCGGGGTCTTCATGATCCTGGAGGACCAGTACGGGGTCGGCGACCAGATCGACGCGGGCGTCGCCTCCGGCGAGGTCATCGAGGTGGGCCTGCGGGTCACGAAGCTGCGCGGCGAGAACGGCGCGATCTGGTACGTCCGCAACGGCGAGGTCAAGCGGATCGGCAACCTCAGCCAGGGCTGGTCCACGGCGGGCGTCGACGTCCAGGTCCGCCCGACGGAGGACCTGGAGAAGATCCGTGAGGTGATCACCGAGGCGGCCCAGGTGATGGCCAAGGAGGAGCCCTGGAGCGAGCGGCTGTGGGGCCCGGTGGAGATCCTGGGCCTGGACACGGTGCTGCTGGACTCGATGACCGTCCGGGTGAGCGCGAAGACCATGCCGGGCGAGGCGGCCGGTGTGGAGCGGGAGCTGCGCTGGCGCATCAAGGTGGCGCTGGACGCGGCGGGCATCAGCATGGTGACCGGCGCCCCGGAGGAGGCGCCGGAGGGCGCCGACCCCACGGCCGGGATGGCCGCCCCGTCCGCGTACGCCTCGGCGACATCCCCGCAGTCGCTCGCGACGGCCCCGATCCCGCCGCCGAGCACCACGAAGTAGGGCCTTTCACGTCGGGCAGGCCGGGGACCGCGAGGTCCCCGGCCGCTGTCGTTTCCGGCCGGGTAACGCTTTGGTTGCCACCGGCCGTCAGGTCATTGACGCCCCGGTGGCCCGGGCCCTACCTTCCTCTCACCGAACAGGAAACTTTCCTAACAGAGGGCAGGTGCCACGCTCATGGCCGGAAACACGCCGGGTACACCCAGCGTCCTGCGCGCCATGAACGACCGCGCCGCCCTCGATCTGCTCCTGGAGCACGGCCCCCTGTCGCGGACCCGGATCGGGAAGCTCACCGGACTCTCCAAGCCCACCGCCTCCCAGCTGCTGGCCCGCCTCGAAGCCGCCGGGCTCGTCGTCGCCACCGGGACCGCCGCCGGGCGCCCCGGCCCCAACGCCCAGCTGTACGCGGTCAACGCCGCCGCCGCCCACGTCGCCGGGCTCGACGTCAACGCGCACCGCATCGTCGCCGCCGTCGCCGATGTGACCGGCGAGACGGTCGGGGAGTTCGAGCTGCGGACCCCCGGGCGGCGCGCCGACGGCGTGGTGCGCGAGGTGACCGAGGCGCTGGACGGCGCGGTGGCGGCCGCCGGGCTGACCCGGGCCGACGTGCACCGGGTGGTCATCGGCACACCGGGCGCCTTCGACCCGAACACCGGCCGGCTGAGGTACGCCTCGCACCTGCCCGGCTGGCACTCCGCCACGCTGCTCGACGAGCTGGCGGCGGTGCTGCCGATGCCCGTCGAGTACGAGAACGACGTCAACCTCGTCGCGGTGGCCGAGCAGCGGCGCGGCGCGGCGCGGGGCCACGACGACTTCGTGCTCCTGTGGAACGAGGAGGGCCTGGGCGCCGCCCTGGTCATCAACGGCCGGCTGCACCGGGGCTTCACCGGAGGTGCCGGCGAGGTCGGCTTCCTGCCGGTGCCGGGGGCGCCGCTGGTCCGCCAGGTCACCAAGGCCAACGCGGGCGGCTTCCAGGAACTGGCGGGCGCCCAGGTGCTCGCGCGCCTGGCCCGGGAGCTGGGCATCGAGGAGGCGCCGGGCTCCGGCACCCACCACGAGATCGCCGCCGAGCTGGTGGGCCGGGCCGCCGAGGCCGTGGAACGGGGCGAGGCGGGGCCGTACGCCGCGCTGCTCGACCGGTTCGCCACCGGCCTCGCGACCGGCCTGGCCTCCCTGGTCGCCGTCCTCGACCCGGAGATCGTCGTGCTCTCCGGTGAGCTGTTCTCGCGCGGCGGGGAGCAGTTGCGCGCCCGGGTCGCGGCCGAGCTGGCCGAGCTCGCCGCGTCCAGGCCCCGGCTGCTCGCCGGGGACGTCACCCACCGGCCCGTTCTGCGCGGCGCGCTGGAGAGCGCGCTCGCGACCACCCGCGACGAAGTGTTCGACACCTCGCGCTGACCACTCACGCCACTGCTTTCCCGTACACGCCCCGTCCCAGCCCACCGCTTCACCGGGAGACACCACCATGTCCGGAAACCGCCGGAAGCCGGCCGTCGCGCTCGCCGCGACCGCCGCGATAGCCCTGTTCGCCTCCGCCTGTACCGGGCAGAGCAATGCGGGGGCCAACGATGACGCGTCCAAGGAGACGACCATCACGTTCTGGCACGGCTGGAGCGCGCCGGGCGAGGTGAAGGGCATCGAGGCCACGATCGCCGCCTTCGAGAAGGCCCACCCCAACATCCACGTGAAGGTCGTCGGCAACATGACCGACGACAAGATCAACCAGGCGCTGCGCGCCGGCGGGTCCAAGGCGCCGGACGTGGTCTCGTCGTTCACCACGAACAACGTGGGCAAGTTCTGCTCGTCGAAGGCGTTCGTGGACCTCAACCCGTTCCTGAAGAAGGACGGCATCGACCCCGAGGCGACCTTCCCGAAGGCGATGAACGAGTACACCCAGTACGAAGGGGTGCGCTGCACGGTCCCGCTGCTGGGTGACGCGTACGGGCTCTACTACAACAAGGACGCGTTCGAGAAGGCCGGGATCGCGAACCCGCCGAAGACCTGGTCCGAGTTCGCGGCCGACGCCAAGAAGCTGACGAAGACCAAGGGCGACTCGTACGAGCAGCTGGGCTTCATGCCGAACTACCACGGCTACGAGTCGACCACCGAGCACTACCTCGGTGCCTGGAACCCCACCTACTTCGACGCGGACGGCAAGTCGAACATCGCGAAGGACCCGGCGTTCGCCGCGCTGCTCACCAACCAGAAGAAGCTGGTCGACTCGCTCGGCGGCTACGCGAAGCTGGAGAAGTTCCGCACCGGCTTCGGTGACGAGTGGGGCGCCAAGCACCCGTTCCACACCGGCCAGGTCGCCATGCAGCTGGACGGTGAGTGGCGGCTCGGCATGGCCGAGGACACCAAGCCGGGCTTCGAGATCGGGGTGGCCCCGATGCCCGTCGCGGACGACGAGGCCGACACGTACGGCAAGGGCTATCTGACCGGCACCATCGCGGGCATCGCCTCGACCTCCAGCAAGCAGAACGCCGCCTGGGAGCTGGTCAAGTTCATGACGACCGACACCGACGCGGTCGTGAACTTCGCCAACGCCATCCACAACGTCCCCTCCACGCTGGCCGCGCTGAAGTCGCCGAAGCTGAAGTACGACCCGCGCTTCAAGACCTTCCTGGACATCGCCGCGAACCCGAAGTCGACCACCACCCCGCCCTCGGTGAACGGCGGCGCGTACCTGACGTCCCTGCAGAACCTCGGCTTCGACGTCGAGAAGGGCAAGCAGACGGACATCCAGGCCGGTCTGGAGAAGACCGCGAAGGAAATCGACGCGGCGATCGCCCAGGCGAAGTAGAGCCGACGCGATGAGCACGTACACACTCCGTTCGAAGCGCCGCAGGTCGGCGCTTCGGACGGCGGCCTTCATGTCGCCCTGGCTGATCGGGTTCTGCGTCTTCTTCGCCTACCCGCTGATCTCCACGGTCTACTTCTCCTTCACCAGTTACGACGGGTTCGCCGCCCCCGAGTTCAGCGGCTTCAAGAACTGGTCGTACGTCTTCGGTGACTACCCGCTGTTCTGGCCGGCGTTGCGCAACACGCTGTGGCTGGTCGTCGTGATGGTGACCTGCCGGGTGGTCTTCGGACTCGGCGTCGGGATGCTGATCACCAGGATCAAGACGGGCACGGGCGTCTTCCGGACGCTGTTCTACCTGCCCTATCTGGCGCCGCCGGTCGCGGCCACGCTGGGCTTCGTCTTCCTCCTCAACCCCGGGACCGGGCCGGTCAACTCGATCCTCGGCGACCTGGGGATGGGCACGCCCGGCTGGTTCACCGACGCCACCTGGTCGAAGCCCGCGCTGACCGCGCTCGCAGTGTGGGGGGTGGGCGACCTGATGGTGATCTTCATGGCCGCGCTGCTCGACGTGCCGAAGGAGCAGTACGAGGCGGCGGAGCTGGACGGGGCGACCGCGTACCACCGGTTCCGGTACGTCACGCTGCCGAACATCTCGCCGATCATCATGTTCGCCGTGGTCACCGGCGTCATCCAGACGATGCAGTACTACACCCAGCCGCTGGTGGCCGGGAAGGTCGCGTCCGGCGTGATGGGCGGCTCGGGCCAGCAGTTCGAGCCCGGCTATCCCGACAAGTCGACACTGACGCTTCCGCAGCTGGTCTACAACCTCGGTTTCCAGCGCTTCGACTACGGCTCCGCCTGTGTGGTCGCGCTCGTTCTCTTCGTCCTCGCCATGGCGTTCACCGCACTGCTGATGCGGCGCCGCAGCGGACTGATCCAGGCAGGTGAGTGACATGGCGCAGGTTCTCGACCTCCCGGAGACCGCCGGACCGGCGGGTGGCCCCGCCACCCCGGCCCAGCGCGTCGCGCGCCGCAAGGCGCTGCTGAACTGGATCGCCGTGCACGCGCTCGGCGTCGCCGCCGCGCTCTTCTTCGTGCTGCCGTTCGTCTTCCTCGTGCTCACCTCACTGATGAGCGACCAGCAGGCCCTCACCCGGGACCTGTGGCCGCACCCCTTCGAGTGGGCCAACTACAAGCGGGTGTTCGACACCCCGGGCTTCCTGACCTGGTGGCGGAACACCCTGCTGTACGCGGGCCTGGGCACCGTCCTCACGGTGGTGTCCTCGCTGCCGGTGGCGTACGCGCTCGCCAAGTTCCGCTTCCGCGGCCGGCGGCTTTCGCTGATGCTCGTCATCTCGATGATGATGCTGCCGCCGCAGGTCGTGGTCATCCCGATGTACCTGTTCTGGGCCAAGCAGCTGGACCTGTCCGGCACGCTCTGGCCGCTGATCATCCCGATGGCCTTCGGCGACGCGTTCTCCATCTTCCTGCTGCGGCAGTTCCTGCTGACCATCCCCGACGAGTACCTCGACGCGGCGAAGGTCGACGGCTGCGGCGAACTGCGCGCCCTGCTGCGCGTGGTGGTGCCGATGGCCAAGCCGGGGATCGCCGCCGTCGCCCTCTTCCAGTTCTTCTACGCCTGGAACGACTACTTCGGCCCGCAGATCTACGCCTCGGAGAACCCGGGCGCCTGGACGCTGAGTTACGGCCTTGAGTCCTTCAAGGGCGCACACCACACCGACTGGAACCTGACCATGGCCGCGACCGTTCTGGTCATGGCCCCTGTGATCGTCGTCTTCTTCTTCGCACAGAAGGCCTTTGTCGAGGGCGTCACACTGACCGGAGTAAAGGGCTGAACCATGAAGCTCGCTGTAGTGGGTGGCGGGTCCACCTACACCCCCGAACTGATCGACGGATTCGCCCGGCTGCGTGACACGCTGCCGGTCGAGGAGCTGGTCCTCGTCGACCCGGCCGCCGACCGGCTCGACCTCGTGGGCGGCCTCGCCCGGCGCATCTTCGCCAAGCAGGGCCACCCGGGCCGCATCGTCACCACCTCGGACGTCGACGCGGGCGTCGCCGGAGCGGACGCCGTCCTGCTCCAGCTGCGCGTCGGCGGCCAGGCCGCCCGCAACCAGGACGAGACCTGGCCCCTGGAGTGCGGCTGCGTCGGCCAGGAGACCACCGGGGCCGGCGGCCTCGCCAAGGCGCTGCGCACCGTCCCGGTCGTCCTGGACATCGCCGAACGCGTCCGGCGCACCAACCCGGACGCCTGGATCATCGACTTCACCAACCCGGTCGGCATCGTCACCCGCGCCCTGCTCCGGGCCGGGCACAAGGCCGTCGGCCTGTGCAACGTGGCCATCGGCTTCCAGCGCAAGTTCGCCCGGCTGCTCGACGTCGCCCCCGCCGAGGTGCACCTCGACCACGTCGGGCTGAACCACCTCACCTGGGAGCTGGGGGTGCGCCTCGGCGGCCCCCGGGGGGAGGACGTGCTGCCCCGGCTGATCGCCGAACACGGCGACGCCATCGCGGACGACCTCCACATGCCGCGCGCGGTCGTGGACCGGCTCGGCGTCGTCCCCTCGTACTACCTGCGGTACTTCTACGCGCACGACGAGGTCGTCCGCGAGCTCGGCACCAAGCCCTCGCGGGCCGCCGAGGTCGCCGCCATGGAGAAGGAGCTCCTGGCGATGTACGGCGACCCGGCGCTGGACGAGAAGCCCGCGCTGCTCGCCAAGCGCGGCGGCGCCTTCTACTCGGAGGCGGCCGTGGACCTGGCGGCGGCCCTGCTGGGCGGCGGCGGCTCGGCGCACCAGGTGGTCAACACGTACAACAACGGCACCCTGCCGTTCCTGCCGGACGACGCGGTGATCGAGGTCCAGGCGAAGGTCGACGGCTCGGGCGCCACGCCGCTCGCCGTGCCCGCCCTGGACCCGCTGTACGCGGGGCTCATCGCCAACGTCACGGCGTACGAGGGCCTGGCGCTGGAGGCCGCGCTGCACGGCGGCCGGGACCGGGTCTTCAAGGCGCTGCTCGCGCACCCCCTGATCGGCCAGTTCGAGTACGCCGACGCGCTGACCGACAAGCTGATCGCGCACAACCGGGAGCACCTTTCGTGGGCGTGAACGGTTCCGTCCTCGCGATCGACGCGGGGAACAGCAAGACCGATGTGGCCCTCATCGGTGCGGACGGCACGGTGCTGTCCACGGCCAGGGGCGGCGGTTTCCAGCCGCCGCTGGCCGGAGTGGAGACGGCCGTCGACGTGCTCGGCGCGGCGGTGGAGCGGGCGTTCACCGAGGCCGGGGCGGACGCCGGGCAGGTCGCCCACGTGTCCGCCTGCCTCGCCAACGCGGACCTGCCGGTCGAGGAGGAGCAGCTGACGGCGGCGCTGGCCGCGCGCGGCTGGGGCCGGACCGTCGAGGTGCGCAACGACACCTTCGCGATCCTGCGCGCCGGGGTGGACGAGCCGCGCGGCGTGGCCGTGGTGTGCGGCGCGGGCATCAACTGCGTCGGCATGGTCCCGGACGGGCGCACCGCGCGCTTCCCGGCGATCGGGCGGATCTCCGGTGACTGGGGCGGCGGTTCGGGTCTGTCCGAGGAGGCGCTGTGGTTCGCCGCGCGCGCCGAGGACGGCCGGGGAGAGCCGACCGAGCTGGCCCGGACGCTCCCCGCGCACTTCGGGCTCGGCTCGATGTACGCGCTGATCGAGGCGCTGCACCTGGGCCGCATCGCGCCGGAGCGCCGACACGAGCTGGCCCCGGTGCTCTTCGCCACGAGCGCGGCGGGCGACCCGGTCGCGCGGGCCCTGGTGGACCGGCTGGCCGAAGAGGTCGTGGCGCTGGCCTCGGTCGCGCTGACCCGGCTCGGGCTGCTGGACGAGGAGGCGCCGGTGCTGCTCGGCGGCAGCGTCCTGGCGGCGCGTCACCCGCGGCTGGACGACCGCATCCGCGAACTCCTCGCGGCGCGGGCCCCGAAGGCCGTGGTGCGCGTGGTGCAGGAGTCACCGGTCCTCGGCGCCGGGCTCCTGGGCCTGGATCACACGGGCGCCGCGCCGGAGGTGCACGCGCGCCTGCGGGCGCAGTACGCCTGATCACCGGGCCGTCAGGGGCGCCCCGTGGCCTGCGGGTTTCGGGGCGCCCCACGCGTTCGGGAACCGATCGGGCGTCCCGGTCGTGTTGTTGAGGGGAGGACGGCCCGGTGGGGGATCGTGCCGTTCGCCTTGATCAACGGCGCCGGTCTTGATCGAATGCGGTTGACTGCGGCCGGTCGCGGCCGGCCGCGGCGTGGTCCGGTGCCCGATCCAGGCGTTCTGGATGTGGGTGCCGGTCCCTGAGGCCATACTTCTGGCCGGGCACCAGCCTCCCGATCGGCCGGGGGCGGGCCGCCGTCAGTGACCGAGGGGGAGGTCGAGTGACACACCCGCCGAGTGCGCGTGAGGCGCTGCAACGCGCGCTGGGACAGGCGCCCGCGCCGGAGGCCGCGCCCGTTCCGGCGCCCGTGCCCGTGCCCGTGCCACAGCAGCCGAGCGCCCGGGCCGCCGTGATCGGGCAGTTGCGTGCCGCCGCGACCACCGAGCCGGGGCGGCTGCGCGTCATCGGGGCCGTCCTGGCGCTCCTGGTCCTCGCGTTCGGGGCGGTGACGGCGGTCCAGATCAACGACCGGGCCGCGTCCGCCGACGACGTGGTGGAGCGCAGCCAGCCGCTCAGCGCCGACGCGGCGGGCATCTACCGCTCGCTCGCGGACGCGGACGCGGCGGCGGCGAGCGGCTTCCTGGCCGGGCCGCAGGAGCCGCGCGCGGTGCACGACCAGTATGTGAAGGACATCGAGGAGGCGTCCCGGCTGCTGGTGAAGGCCGCGGCGAACACGGACGCCGCCACCGCGTCCGCCCGCGAGATCACCACGCTCAACGAAGGGCTCCCCCGCTACACGGGCCTGATCGAGCGCGCCCGCGCCAACAACCGCCAGGGCCTCCCGCTGGGCGGCGCCTATCTGCGGTACGCGAACCAGACGATGTCCGGCGAGCTGCTGCCGGCCGCCGAGCGGCTGTACGCGGCGGAGACCGGCCGGCTCGGCGACGACCAGGGCTCCGCCCGGTCCTGGCCGCTGCTCGCGCTCGGCACCGGTGTCGTCGCCCTGGCCGTGCTGGCCTGGGCGCAGCGCCGCAACTACCGCCGGACGAACCGGGTGTTCAACCACGGCCTGCTGGCCGCGACGGCCGCGACGACGGTGTTGCTGCTGTGGCTCGCGGTCGGGCACACGGTGGCCAGGTCCGGCCTGGCCGAGGCCGATTCGCACGGGCAGCGGCCGATGGACGTGCTCAACCGGGCCCGCATCGACTCGCTGAAGGCGCGCGCCGACGAGAACCTGACGGTGGTCGCCCGGGGCGCGGTGCTCACCGCGGACGGCAAGAACGACAAGTACGAGACCGACTACACGGCGGGCATGAAGGCGCTCGGCGGCGAGCTGGCCGCGGCGGCGAAGCTGGCCGAAGAGACCGGGGACGGCGAGGGCGGCAAGCCGGTCGCCGCGGCGGCCGAGGCGGTCAAGGAGTGGCAGGGCCGCCACCGTACGGCCCGCAGGACCGACGACGCCGGGGACTACGAATCGGCCCTGGAGCAGATCATCGGCCAGGAGAACTCCACGGGCGAGTCCTTCAAGAAGGTGGACGACGCGCTGCGCGACGCCCTGGCGCACGAGCAGGACGACTTCACCCGGGCCGCACGGGACGGCCGCGGCGCGCTGGGCGGCCTGCCGGCCGGCGCGGTGATCCTGGCCGTGCTGGGCGCGGTCGCGGCGATCGTCGGCGTCAACCGCAGGCTTTCGGAGTTCCGGTGAGAGGGGGATCGATGACAGCGAAGAACCCGAAGGGCATCGGCCGGCTGCGCGGCTGGGGCGGGGTGACCGCCATGGCCGCCGCCTGCGCGCTGACCGCGTCGCTGACCCTGCTGCCCCTCTCCCACCCGGGCGACGACGTCTTCGGCCCGCAGGTGACGGGGCCGGGCGCGGCGCACGCCCTCCAGGCGAAGGCCGACGCCTGCACGGACCCGGAGGCGAGCCTGCGGCCGGGCGCCGTGGACGGGGACGCGGTCCGCAAGATCAAGGAGCGCGGCAAGCTCATCGCGGGCGTGGACCAGAACAGCTTCCAGTGGGGCTTCCGCAATCCGGCGACCGGGGACCTCGAAGGCTTCGACATCGACCTGGTCCGGGCCATCGCCAAGGACATCCTCGGTGACGGCGGCAAGGTGATCTTCCGGGCCATCCCGACCAACCAGCGCATCGCCGCGCTGGAGAACGACAAGGTCGACGTGGTCGTGCGGACGATGACGATCAACTGCGCCCGGCTGAAGCAGGTCTCGTTCTCCACCGCCTACTTCCAGGCCGGCCAGCAGGTCCTCGCCGCGAAGGAGGACCACTCGATCACCGGTTTCAACTCCACGCTGGCCGGCAAGCGCATCTGCACCGCCGAGGGCTCGACGGCGTACGACGCCCTGGAGAAGGAGTCGTTCGGCTCGGTCTTCAAGGACGAGCACGACGGCACGGCGGCCGACGAGGACCGGCTGACCGTGCCCAACCAGCTGGACTGCCTGGTACGGCTCCAGCTGGGCGAGGTCGACGCGGTCGTCACGGACAACGCGCTGGCCGCGGGCCAGGCCGCCCAGGACCCGGCGGTCGAGCTCAAGGGCGACCCGTTCACCACCGAGTACTACGGCGTGGCCACGAAGAAGGGCGCGGACGACCTGGTGTCCCGGGTCAACAAGGTCCTGGTCGACTACCGGGCGGGCGGCGCGGACAGCCTCTGGATGAAGTCGTACCGCGCCTGGCTCCAGGAGGGCCTGCCGGGGGTCCAGGCCCCGCCGGAGCCGAAGTACCGGGACTAGCGGCGGCCCCGCCCTGCGGGCGGCGGCACTGATCCCGCGGGGCCCAGGCCCGGCGGGGAGAGCGGAGAGTGATCGATGGGCGTCGCTGGCCCCTTCCCCAGCTACGCGGCCCGGCCCCCCGGTCCGGTCATGGACCGGGACGAGGCCGACCGCGCGCTGTCCCGGCTCGGCGCGGAGCACGAGGCGATCGAGACCTCGCTCCTCGCCCTCCAGGACCACGCGGGCCGCAGGCTCCTGGAGGGCGCCGAGCTGTCCGGTGTCACCAGGGAGCGGTGGGCCGTCACCGAGCGGTCGGTCACGCTGCTGTGGAGCTACTTCGACGCGTACACGGGGGTGCTCGAGCGGGCCCGCGAGGTGCGGGCCCGGCGCCGCCACCCCAACCGCGAGGACCTGACGGCCCTGACCGAACTGCTGCGCGGCCAGGGCGTCACCGTGGCGCACGCCGTCGCCGGGCACGACCCGTCCGTCTCCGGCCCGGCCCGCCTCTCCGAGCGGTTCACGCTGGAGGAGCTGGTCTCCCGGATGAACGGCCTGTACGCGAGCGCCCTGGACATGGTCGTGGCCTCGGACACGGTGTGGTCGGCGATGCCCGCCCGCATAGACCTCCTCGCCGCCGAGCTGCGCCGCACCCACTCGCTGGCGCACTCGGTGGGCGTCCGGCCCGGTGAGCACCCGGCGGGCGACGAGCTGGAGGCGATCACCGGCGAGCTGGCCACGCTGCGGGCGCAGGTGATCTCGGACCCGCTGGCCTTCTGGCTGCCGGGCCCCGGCAGCGCGGCGCCCGGCGGCGGACGCCCCGACACGACGCGCTACGACCGGGCGGCCCGGGCGCTGGAGGAGGTGCGGCGCGAGGTCGAGGCGGTGCTCGCCGTACGGCAGGACGCCGAACAGCGGCTGGTGCACCTGCGCGACGTGCTGTCCCGGGCCGATCGCACGCTGGCCGAGGCCCGGGTGGCGCGCGGCGAGGTGCTGGCCAAGATCGCCGCGTCGGAGGTGCCCGTGGTCAACGGACCGCCGACCGTCCTCCAGGAGCGGCTGGCCGCCGCGTCGGAGTACCGCAGGCACGCCCGCTGGCACCGCCTCTCGCCGCTCCTGGAGACCCTGGAGCGGGAGGCGGAGGAGGAGTTGCTGCGGGCCCGCGAGCAGCTGACGGCGGTGACCGCGCCGCTGGCCGTCCGGGCGGAGCTGCGCGGCCGGCTCGACGCGTACAAGGCGAAGGTGGCCCGCAACGGCCTCGCGGAGGACCCGGTCCTGATCGAGCGGTACGACGCGGCGCGCCGGATGCTGTGGAGCGCCCCGTGCGATCTGCGGGTGGCGGCGCAGGCGGTGCAGCGCTACCAGGACGCGGCCCTGGACCTGCTGGGCAGAGGTGACCAACCGTCGTGGCGGCGGGGCGAAGAGGGGGAACGGACATGAGTACGCAGTGCCAGCGCCCCGCGTGCGAGGGCAGTTACGAGGACATGGGCGGCGGTGAGCTGTACTGCGACACCTGCGGCCTGGCGCCCGTCGTCTCCCCGAACGGGATGGTGAGTTCACCGCCCACCGGGGTCGCGGTCGGCGGGCGGGGCAGCCGGGGGTCCAACAGCGCTTCGGCGCGCAGCAGTTCGCAGTCCTCCTCGCGGGCTTCCTCGCGGTCCTCGTCGCGGTCCTCCACGTCGCGGCGTTCGGTGTCGGGGCGGCTCTCGCGTTCGCTGTCGGTGTCCGGCCAAACCGGCACGCACTCGGTGTCGGTGCGCTCGTCCGCCAAGTCGACCAACGCCTCCGGCCGCAACCGGCTGGGCGCGGGCCTGGTGCAGGTGCCGGACGTGCCGCGGCCCGACCCGCGTACGGCCGTGATGGAGAACCCGGAGGTGCCCGAGCGCAAGCGGTTCTGCTCGCGCTCCGACTGCGGGGCACCGGTGGGCCGGGCCCGGGGCGACCGGCCGGGCCGCACCGAGGGGTTCTGCACCAAGTGCGGCCACCCGTACTCCTTCGTGCCGAAGCTGGAGGCGGGCGACGTCGTCCACGGGCAGTACGAGGTCGCGGGCTGTCTCGCGCACGGCGGGCTCGGCTGGGTCTACCTCGCGGTGGACAAGGCGGTGTCGGACCGCTGGGTGGTGCTCAAGGGCCTGCTGGACACGGGTGACCAGGACGCCATGGCGGCGGCGATCTCGGAGCGGCGGTTCCTCGCGGAGATCGAGCACTCCAACATCGTCCGCATCTACAACTTCGTGGAGCACCTGGACCAGCGGACCGGTTCGCTCGACGGCTACATCGTCATGGAGTACGTCGGCGGCAAGTCGCTCAAGGAGATCGCCAACGAGCGCCGCACACCGGCCGGGAAGCGCGATCCCCTGCCGGTCGAGCAGGCGTGCGCGTTCGGCATCGAGGCCCTGGAGGCCCTGGGCCACCTGCACAGCCGCAACCTGCTGTACTGCGACTTCAAGGTCGACAACGCGATCCAGACCGAGGACCAGCTGAAGCTGATCGACATGGGCGCGGTCCGCCGGATGGACGACGAGGAGTCGGCGATCTACGGCACCGTCGGCTACCAGGCGCCCGAGGTCGCGGAGGTCGGCCCGTCGGTCGCCTCCGACCTGTACACGGTGGCGCGCACCCTCGCGGTGCTCACCTTCGACTTCCAGGGGTACACGAACGTCTTCGTGGACTCGCTGCCGGACCCGGACAACATCGAGGTGTTCCGGAGCTACGAGTCGTTCTACCGGCTCCTGGTACGCGCCACCGACCCCGACCCGGCGCGCCGGTTCGCCTCGGCGGCGGAGATGGCCGAGCAGCTGACGGGCGTCCTGCGCGAGGTGGTCTCGCTCCAGTCGGGGCGCCCGCGCCCGGCGCTGTCCACGCTGTTCGGGGCGGAGCTCCGGGTCACCGACACGGAGCTGTTCGCGGACGCGGCGGGCGAGGTGTCGCGCCTGGGGGCGCGGGCCGCCGCCGGGCCGGGAGGCTTCCTCGGCCGCCGCCGGAACGGGACGAGCGCCCCGGCACCCGCCGCCGCGACCCCGCCCGGGGGCATGCCGGGGGCGCTGCCCGCCGGTCCGCCTCCCGCCTCGCCCACGGGGGCGGCACCGGTGCCATCGGCCGCCACCCATGTCCGTACGCCGGGCGGGGCGGGCACCGGTCCGGGCCCCCTGCCGTACGCGCCCGCCGCGAGCGTCCCCGCTCCGCGCAGCCCGGTCCCCTCCCCCGGTGCCGCTCCGGTGCCGGCGGGCTCCGGATCTCCCCGGCTCGCCGGGCTCGACGTGCGGGGGACCTCGCTCGCGCTGCCCGTGCCGCGGGTCGACGCGAGCGACCCGAACGCCGGGTTCCTGGCCGGGGTGATGGCCTCGGCGCCCGCCGAACTGGTCGCCGCGCTGCAGGCGGTGCCCACCGCGTCGCTGGAGACCAGGCTGCGGGAGCTGCGCGCCTACCTGGAGATGGGCGACCTCGCCGCCGCCGCGGAGACCCTGGCCGCGCTGGAGGGGCAGCACGCCGACGACTGGCGCGTCGTCTGGTACCGGGGCCTCACCTCGCTGGTGACCGGCGACAAGGAGAACGCCGCGCTTTCCTTCGACGCGGTGTACGACGCGTTCCCCGGGGAGCCCGCGCCGAAGCTGGCCCTCGGCATCTGCGCGGAGGTCCTCGGGCAGCTGGACAACGCCGCCGAGTACTACCGGCTGGTGTGGCTGACCGACCCGAGCTTCGTGAGCGCGGCCTTCGGTCTGGCCCGGGTGCAGATCGCGGCCGGGGACCGGAGCGCGGCGGTCCGGACGCTGGAGTCGGTGCCGGAGGCGTCGATCCACTACACGGCGGCCCGGATAGCCGCCGTCCGGGCCCGGCTGCGCGAACGGGCCCCGGACGAGCCGCTGATGGCGGACCTGACGGCCGCCGCGGCCCAGGTGTCGGCCCTGTCGGGGCTGGGGCTCGACGCGGTCCGGCGGGAACGCCTCTCGGCCGAGGTGCTGGGTACGGCGCTGGACTGGGTACTCTCCGGTAGCCCTTCGGGGCCGCAGTCGGCCGCGCACGCCGGGCCGCACGGCCCGGGGACGCTGCTCGGCAGCGAGCTGGACGAGCGCGGACTGCGGTTCGGCCTGGAGCGTGCGTACCGGATGCTCGCCCGGCTCGCGGAGCCCGGGGCCGAGAGGATCGAACTGGTGGAGCGGGCCAACCGTTTCCGCCCCCGAACGTGGGTGTGAACATGTCGCAGAACCACCAGGAGAACGCCTTGCCGAGGTGCCCCGGCTGCGAGGAGCCGCTGGAGCAGGGCGACTTGTTCTGCGGCGCCTGCGGGTACGACCTGTCGGCCGTGCCCGAGCCGCCCCGCGACCGCCCGACGGTCGCCATCGCCACCCCGGGAGCGGCGGCCGCCCCGGGGGTCCGTCGCGACGGACCCGGTGCCTCCGGCGACTTCGAGCTCGCCGCCCCGGGTGCGGCGCCCGATCCCCGTGCGGTCCCGGAGCCTCCGCGGGCCCCCGCCCCGGCCCCGGCGGCCGGCGGCAAGGTGTGCGTGGCCTGCCGGGCCGGGCGGGTCGACGGCGACGGCTACTGCGAGAACTGCGGCCACGCGCAGCCGCGCGAGCGCGACCACATGGAGCAGGAGCTCGGCGCGGTCGCCGCGGTGAGCGACCGGGGGCTGCGCCACCACCGCAACGAGGACTCGTTCGCGGTGTCCACGACGGCCCTGCCGGACGGTTCGGCGGCCGTCGTGGCGATCGTCTGCGACGGGGTGTCGTCGGCCAGCCGGCCGGACGAGGCGTCGGCGGCGGCGGCGAGCGCCGCCAACGAGTCCCTGCTGGCGTCGCTGCCGCGCGGCACGCATCCGCAGCAGGCGATGCACGAGGCGATCGTGGCGGCTGCGGATTCGGTCAACCGGCTGGCCCAGGAGCCCGGGGGGCCTGAGCGCGATCCGCACCGCCACCAGAACGCCCCGGCGTGCACGCTGGTCGGCGCGGTCATGGCGAGCGGGCTGCTCGTCGTCGGCTGGGTCGGCGACAGCCGCGTGTACTGGGTGCCCGAGGACCGTTCCACCGCGCCCGCCCGGCTCACCGAGGACGACTCGTGGGCCGCGCAGATGGTGGCGACCGGCCTGATGAACGAGGCGGAGGCGTACGCGGACGAGCGCGCCCACGCCATCACGGGCTGGCTCGGCGCGGACGCGTACGAACTGGAGCCGCACACCGCCTCGTTCAAGCCGGACCGGCCGGGCGTCGTGGTGGTCTGCACGGACGGCCTGTGGAACTACGCGGAGTCGGCCGCCGAGATGGCCGCCGCGGTGCCGGAGGACGCCTACGCCCGCCCGCTGCACGGCGCCCAGGTGCTGGTCGGCCACGCCCTGGACGGCGGCGGCCACGACAACGTAACAGTGGCCCTGCTGCCGTTCGCCGTGTCACCGCAAGGGGGTGCCTGACAAATGCCCGTGGAAGAAGGAGCGGCGTCTGGCGCGTGCGATCGCAAGGCGCCGGGAAGTCCTCGGATGGGGCCTCCCCTGCTCGTCAGAGCTTGGGGAAGGAGCTACTAGGGCTTTTCGGCAACGCCGCGAGCGTGCGTGCCAGACGCCGCGACGCCGCGGGGATTTGTCAGGCACCCCCTGGGGGCAGGCTCCGCCTGATACCGGGTGATTCACCCCTCTACGCCTTTGTCCGTACCTCTGGCTTCATCCGACACGTGGAGCCTCAAGGAGCCGATCAGATGGCCAACTTCTCCAAGTCGAACGTGCCGCAGTTCTCCGTCGAGGTGTACCAGAACGAGTTCCTGCCCGAGGGCGGCCGCGAGGTGAACGGCATCATCACGGTCACCTCGACCGGGGGCGGCACCACCGGGGGCGTGCCGCTGCCGGGGCGGGCCGCCGGGGCCGCCGTGGTGATCATGGTGGACTGCTCGGGTTCGATGGACTACCCGCCGACCAAGATGCGCAACGCCCGCGACGCGACGGCGGCGGCCGTGGACACCCTGCGCGACGGCACCTCGTTCGCCGTGGTCGCCGGGACGCACGTGGCCAAGGAGGTCTATCCGGGCAACGGCCGGCTCGCGGTCGCCGACCCGCGGACCCGGGCCGAGGCCCGGGAGGCCCTGCGGCGGCTGAGCGCGGGCGGCGGTACGGCGATCGGGACCTGGCTGCGGCTGGCGGACCGGCTGCTCGGCGCGGCGGACGTGGACATCCGGCACGGCATCCTGCTCACCGACGGGCGCAACGAGCACGAGTCGCCCGAGGACCTGCGCGCGGCGCTCGACGCCTGCGCGGGGCGGTTCACGTGTGACGCCCGCGGGGTCGGCACCGACTGGGAGGTGAAAGAGGTCACAGGGATCGCCTCGGCGCTCCTCGGCACGGCCGACATCGTCGCCGACCCGGCCGGGCTCGCGGCGGACTTCACGCGGATGATGGAGAACGCCATGGGCAAGGAGGTCGCGGACGTGGCGCTGCGGCTGTGGACCCCGGTCGGCGTGGAGATCCAGTTCGTGAAGCAGGTGGCGCCGACGGTCGCCGACCTGACCGCCCGCCGCACCGAGGCGGGTCCCCGCGCCGGGGACTATCCGACCGGTTCCTGGGGCGACGAGTCCCGCGACTACCACGTCTGTGTCCGGGTGCCGGAGGCCGGCATCGGGCAGGAGATGCTCGCCGCCCGGGTGTCGCTGATCCTTCCCGACCCGTCGGGCGGGGCCCCGCAGACGCTCTCGCAGGGGCTGGTGCGGGCGGTGTGGACGGACGACATGGTGGCGTCGACCTCGATCAATCCGCAGGTGGCGCACTACACGGGCCAGGCCGAACTGGCACAAGTCATCCAGCAGGGGCTCGATGCCCGCAAGTCGGGAGACTTCGACGGCGCGACGGCCAAACTGGGCCGGGCGGTGCAGTTGGCATCGGCGTCCGGGAACGAGGACACTGCGAAACTGCTTTCGAAGGTGGTAGACGTGGTCGATGCGGCGACGGGTACTGTGCGACTGAAGGCGAAGGTCGCGGAAGCGGACGAGATGACTCTCGAAACGCGCTCCACGAAGACGGTCCGCGTCAAGAAATAACCACATATCCGCAACGATCAGCCGCCCGCCGGTTCAGGTCCGCCGGGCGGCGGAGCACGCCACATGACCGGCCCGCGGGCCGGAGAAGGAGAGGGGGAAGCGCCGACATGCCGACCTGCCCGAACGGACACCAGTCGGGTTCCGAGGACTGGTGCGAGGTCTGCGGCCACCGCATGACCGGGGCGGGCGCGCCTGCGGGTGCGGTCCCCCCGCCGCCTCCCCCGCCGCCCGCTCACGGTTACGGATATCCCCGGCCGCACGACCCGGACGCGACCGCCCAGGCCGAGCTGTGCCCGCAGTGCCGGACGCCGCGCGAGGCGATGGCGCCGTTCTGCGAGGAGTGCCGCTGGAACTTCCTCACGAACACGGCGACGTCCTACACCCCGCTGGCCCCCCGGCACAACATCCCGGGCGACCCCGGCCCCGCCGGCAACCGGCCGCCGGGCTTCCCGGCGCAGCAGCCGCCGGGCCCGCCGCAGTCGCGCGACCCCTTCGACTACCAGGGCTCCCGCCCCTCGCAGGTGAACCGGTCCGCCGAGCCCCTGTCCGCGGGGCCGGGCCAGTCCGGCCACCAGGGTCAGGGCCAGGGGCAGCCGCCCTTCGGCCAGGGCCCGCAGGGCGGCCCGCCGCCGTTCGGCCAGGGCGGCCCCGGCCCCCAGGGCCCCGGCCCTCAGGGTCCTGGCCCGCAGGGCCCCGGTCCCGGACCGCAGGGCCGGCAGGGTCCGCCGCCCCCGCCGCCGTACCAGCAGGGTCCGCAGGGCGGCCCGCAGAGCTCGCCGCCGCCGTTCCAGCAGCAGGGCCCGCCGCCCGCCTTCCAGCAGCAGACGGCGCCGCCGCCGGCCCCGCCGCGCTCCGACGGCGACGACTGGCTGCTGTCGCCGCCTTCGCAGCCCGCGCCCCCGCCGGGTCCGGGCCCGCAGCCCCCGTTCCCGGGCCAGCAGGGCCCCGGCCAGCACGGCGGCCCCGGTCCGCAGGGTCCCGGTCCTCAGCATGGCCCGGGCCCGCAGGGTCCCGGCCAGCACGGCCCCGGCCAGCACGGCGCCCCCGGCCCTCAGCACGGTCCCGGCCCCGGTCAGCCGCCGCTGTCCAACAACTGGACCGCGTTCATCGCGCCCGACCGCGAGTACTTCCTGGCGATGATGCAGCGCAGCGGCCCCGAGGCGACCGGGCTCAACCTGCCCGCGTACTCCCCGGAGCAGCAGCTCGCGCTCACCGGCGGGCAGATCACGATCGGCCGCCGCCGGCACAGCACGGGCGAGTCCCCGGACATCGACCTGTCGGTGCCGCCGGAGGACCCGGGCGTCTCCCACCAGCACGCCGTGCTGGTGCAGCAGCCGGACGGCAGCTGGGCCGTGGTCGACCAGAACTCCACCAACGGCACGACGGTCAACGGCTCCGAGGAGCCGATCCAGCCCTACGTCCCCGTGCCGCTCCAGGACGGCGACCAGGTGCACGTCGGCGCATGGACGACGATCACGGTGCGCCGGGACTGACCGACCGCGCGTGAAAGGGCGGGCGGTGAAGGGGGTGCCCCTTCACCGCCCGCCCTTCGCTGTGGTAGTTCGCGCTACGAATGACCGGTCGGGACGGGTCCGTACCGCTCGCGGCTGTCATATTCTGTTCACATGCGAAAGGCCGACGAGGGGCAGATGGGGATCGCCACCGCTTTGGTGCGCTCCGCATTCCTGGTGAATGCCGTGTACGCCGATTCCGGCCGCGAACACGGAATCACCGCCCAGCAGGGCCAGCTGCTCTGCGTGCTGATGGTGAAGCCGTACGGCATGCGCGAGCTGGGCGCCGTACTGGGTCTGGCGAAGTCCAGCCTCACCGGCCTGGTGGACCGGAGCGTGCAGCGCGGCCTGGTGCGCCGGGAGCCCGACCCGGAGGACGGGCGCGCGGTGCGGGTCGCCCCGACCGAGGCCGGGAGCGCGCTCGCCGAGGTGTTCTACGCGGAGACCTGCCGGCGCGTCGAGGCCCTGACGGACGGGCTCGACGCCGCCGACCGGGAGCAGCTGACCGCGCTCCTGGGCCGCCTGGTGCTGGAGAACAAGGTCCCCGTGGTCTTCCGCGGCGAGTCCTGCGAGAACGCCCCGGCGGTCACCCCCGGCTGCTGAGGGCCACCGGCACGTCAGCGCACGATGCCGAAGAGCTCCGCGAAGCGCCCGGTGAACAGGTCCTTGCCCTTGTACGCGCTGACCTCCTCCGCGGACAGCAGCACCGGCCCGCCCGGCGAGGGGACCTGCCCCACCCCGCCGCCGGGCCCGAGCGGAAGCAGCGCGGACCGCACCGGGGACGGCAGATAGACGGCCGCCGGGTCCTCGCCGCGCACCTGGGCGAGGATGTTGGCCGCGACCACCTCGGCGTGCTTCATCGCGTAACCGGCCATCTTGGCCTCGGCCAGGTCGGTGAGGTCGCCCAGGGCGTAGATGTGGTCGTGGCCCACGACGTTGAGCCGTTCGTCCACCGGGACCCGGCCCTGCGCGTCGCGCTCGGCGACCCGGCCGTCGGCGAGGTAGTCGCCGTTGGAGCGCACGCCGTGGCAGCGGAACCAGATGTCGGCCGCGATGCGCTCACCGCCGTCGGTGGTCACCGTGAACGGGTCGAGCCGCCCGGGGCCGGCCGCCGGCTCGCCGGTGAGCGCGGTGGACAGCCGCAGCTCGACGCCGAGCGCGTCCAGCTGGCGCAGCAGTTCCTCGCGGACCTCGGGCAGGAAGCCCGGCAGCAGTTCCTCGGCCGGGTCGGTGATGACCACGTGCTTCTCGGGCCAGACCGCCTTGATCTCGCCGGACAGCTCCAGGCCGACCGGCCCGGCGCCGGTGATCAGGACCCGCGCGGCCCCGGCCAGCTCCTGGTGCGCCGCCCTGATCCGGGCCAGCGCCTCGCCCGCCAGGTCGGTGTCGGTCTTGGCCGGGAAGGGGTAGTCGGACCCGGAGGCGAACACCAGGTAGTCGGCGTCGACGCGCTCGCCGCCGGCCAGGGTGACCCCGCCGGGGTCCACGGCGACGGCCCGCTCGCGGCGGACGGTGCCGCGCTTCAGCAGGGTGTCGTACGGGAAGAAGATGTTCTCCGCCCAGTCGGGCCTGACCAGCGCCCGCAGTGAGCCCGCCGCGTGGACGAATGCGTCCTTAGGGTCGACCAGCACCACATCGGTTTCCTCGTCGAGCGCCTTCGCGACGGCGGAGCCGCCGTATCCGCCACCGATGACGACGACGGTGCGATTCCCTTTTCCGTTTGTCATGCCGACCCCAGCCCTTGAATGGAGATCCTATTTCGTTCGTTGCACGAACCATAGTAGTTCGCACAACGAACCGACAAGAGCGGAAAGGGAAGGAACGGAGAAGATCCCCCGGGCCCGGCGTACTGCGCGTCTGCGACCATGGACGGGTGACTGAGAATCCGCGCGACACGGTGCAGGAGCCGACCTTCTACGAGCAGGTCGGCGGCGAGGAGACCTTCAGGCGCCTGGTCCACCGCTTCTACCAGGGCGTCGCCGATGACCCGCTGCTGCGGCCGATGTATCCCGAGGAGGACCTCGGTCCGGCCGAGGAGCGGTTCGCGCTGTTCCTCATGCAGTACTGGGGCGGACCGCGCACCTACAGCGACCGGCGCGGACACCCCCGGCTGCGGATGCGGCACGCGCCGTTCCGGGTGGACCGCGCCGCGCACGACGCCTGGCTGCACCACATGCGCGTCGCGCTGGACGAGCTCGGCCTCGCCCCGGAGCACGAGCGCCGGCTCTGGGACTACCTCACCTACGCGGCCGCCTCGATGGTGAACACCGACGGCTGACCACTGGTCACCGATCGCCCACATCCGTGCGGAATCCGGTGCTCCGCGGCCGGATAGCGGTCACGAATGCATCAAGTTGTACCCGTAAGCGGTTTCCAGGGACGCGGGCCGTCTGACAGCATCCAGACAAAGCCGGGGGCGCGCGTGCGGTGAGTGGTGACTGGGGGGCAAGTGACGGGGTTCGTCTTTCTGCGGGTGAGGGCGCACCGGCTCCTCCTCGCGGCGGCCGTGCTGGCCGTGCTCCTGACCACCTCGGTCCTGGCCGCGCTCACCGCGTTCTCCGGTTCCGTCGGCGACGCCGCGCTGCGCCACACGCTCACCCACCGCTCCGCCGTCCCCGCCTCGCTGGTGGTCTCCGCGCAGCTGGACCCGGACGAGCGGCAGCCGGCCGACGCGGCGGCACGCAAGGCCGCCCGGGAGACCTTCGACGGACTGCCGGTGACCGTGCGGAAGCTGGAGGCGTCCGGCCCGTACGCGCTGCCGCGCAACCTCCAGGACCCGGCCGCCCGGCGCGGTGATCCCGACCTCACGCACTTCGCCTCGCTGGACCGCAGCCGTGTCCGCCTCACCGCCGGACGCATGCCCGCCGCCGGGGCGGGGAAGACCGGCGCCCCCGTCGAAGTGGCGCTGCCCGCGACGGCCGCCGATGCGCTGTCGCTGAAGCCCGGCGCCCGGCTGAGGCTCACCGACCGGCTGAGCGGCCCGGCGGTGGACGTCGTGATCACCGGGCTCTACAAGGCCGCGGACCAGGCCGACCCGTACTGGCAGCTGGACGAGCTCGGCGGGCGCGGCGTCCGCAAGGTCGTCTTCACCACGTACGGACCCCTGCTCACCGACCCCGCCGTGCTCGGCTCCGGCCGGACCAGCTCGGGCGAGGTGTCCTGGCTGGCGTCCGCCGACTTCCGCTCGGTCACCACGGACCGGATGGCGGCGCTGCGCGACGCGGCGACCGCGGGCCCGAAGAAGCTGCTGGCCGAGCCCGGCTTCGCGGACGGGGCCACCGCGCAGACCTCCCTGCCCACCGTCCTGGAACAGATCGACCGCGCCCTGCTGGTCTCCCGCTCGACGCTCACCATCGTGGCCGTGCAGCTGGTCCTGCTCGCCGGTTACGCCCTGCTCCTCGTGGCCCGGCTGCTCAGCAGCGAACGCGCGGGAGAGACCGAACTGCTGCGGGCGCGCGGCGGCTCCCGGGCCCGGATCACCTGGCTCGCCTCCGTGGAGGCGCTGCTCCTCGCGCTCCCGGCGGCCGTCGTCGCACCCCTGCTCTCCGGCCCGCTGACCCGGCTCCTCGCGGACCGCAGCGAGCTGTCCCGGATCGGGCTCCGCCTGGACACCGGGGTCACGGGACAGGTGTGGCTGATCGCCGCCGTCACCGCGCTGGCCTGCGCGCTCGCCGTCGTGGCGCCCGCCCTGACCGCCGGCGGGGGCCGCCGCACCACGCGTTCCGCCGCCCTGCCGGGCCCGGTGCGGGCGGGCGCCGACCTCGCGCTGCTGCTCGTCGCGGCGGTGGCGTACTGGCAGCTGGACCGGCAGACGAAGGGCTCGGGGAGCGGCGCGCTCAGCGGGGACCGGGCGGGCGGGCTCGGGATCGACCCGCTGCTGGTGGCCGCGCCCGCACTGGCCCTGCTCGCCGGCACCGTACTGACGCTGCGTCTGCTGCCGCCCGCCGCCAGGCTGGCGGAGCGGCGCGCTTCCGGCGGGCGGGGGCTGGCGACCGCGCTGGCGGGCTGGCAGTTCAGCCGTCGGCCGCTGCGGGGCGCCGGACCCGTGCTGCTGCTGGTCCTCTCGGTGGCGATGGGCATGCTGGCGATCGGGCAGAGCGCGTCGTGGAACCGCTCGCAGAGCGACCAGGCCGACTTCCGGTCCGGCGCCTCGGTGCGCATGACCGCCGGCATCAACACGGACCCGGCGAAGGCACCCGCGTACGGGCAGCTGCCGGGAGTCCGCGAGGCGGCGCCCGCCTACCGCACGACGGTGAGCCTTTCCGGCGAGCGCACCGCCGAGATCCTCGCCCTGGACACCGCGCACGCCGACGAGCGGATGCTGATGCGCGACGACCTCGGTGACGGTCCGGTGGCGGAGCTCTTCGACACCCTGACCCCGCCGAAGGCGGCCCGCGCCGGGCTGCCGCTGCCGGAGCGCAGCTCGCGCCTCCACTTCGACGTACGGATATCCGCCGACGGCGCCCCCCGCGAGGTCTCGCCGTCCGGCATGACCGCCCGGGTCTCCGTCCTCCTGGAGGACCGCTACGGACTGCCCTACCAGGTCGTCGCCGGGTCCGTCCCGGTCGACGGCAAGGCGCACCCGCTCTCCGTCGCCGTGGCGCCCGCGGGCGGGTTCGCCGTCACCGGGATCGAGCTGAGCGGCAAGCAGCCCGTGGACCGCGCGGAATCGCACCGGCTGACCGTGAGCGCGCTGCGGACCACCGCCGCCGACGGCACCGAGCGCCCCGTCCCGGTCCCCGACGGCTTCCGCTGGCAGGGCGAGAAGACCGAGGACGCCCTCCTCGACGAGCCGAAGCCGGGCACGCCCCTCACCCCGGCCGCGTCGGCCGCCGCCCCCCTCTCCGTCGGCTACTCCACCGGATCGGTCACCGCCGAGGACGCGGCGTACGCGGTCCCCACGATCGGCGTGCGGCTCACCGCGGCCCGGCCCGAGGCACCGGCCCTGAACGCCGTGGCCACGGACGCGTACCTCAAGGCGACCGGTGCGAAACCCGGTCAGAAGGCCGATGTGACCGTGGCCGGCGAGACGGTCCGGGTGACGATCACCCGGACCGTGCACCGGCTGCCCACGACCGGACCCGGCTCGGGCTCCTCCGCCGCGTCGGCCGAGTCCCAGCGGGCCAGGGACGGCGGGGCGCTCCTGCTGGACCTGCGCGCCCTCGGCGAGGTCTTCGCCGCCCGCCCGACCGCCCGGCTGACCGCCACGGAGTGGTGGCTGAGCACCGACCCCGGCCGGACGGCGGAGGTGGCGGCGGCGCTCCGCGCGCAGCCCGACACCGACCCCGTCCAGGTCCAGGTGCGCGACGAGATCGCCGACGAGCTGGTCACCGACCCGCTGGGGGCGGGCCCGCAGTCCGCGCTGCTCGCCGTCGCGGTGATCGCCGCCGCACTGGCCGCGGTCGGCTTCGCGGTGACCGCGGTCGGCTCGCAGCGGGAACGTTCCGCCGAGTTCGCCGTGCTCCGGGCCCTGGGCACCCCGCGCCGCCAGCTGGCCCGGATGACCGCCGCCGAACAGGGCGTCCTGATCGCCATCGCGCTGCTCGTCGGGGCCCTGCTCGGGGCCCTGCTGACCCGGGCGGTCGTGCCGCTGATCGTGCTGACCGGGCAGGCCGCCCAGCCGGTGCCGCCGGTCCTGGTGCGGCTGCCGCCCGGACAGGTCGCCGCGCTGCTGGCCGGAGTCGCCGCACTGCCCCTCGTCATCGTCGCCGTTCTGGCCCTGCGCCGCGCCGACCCCGCGACCTCGCTGCGCACCCAGGGGGACAACTGACATGAGTGCCCGAACCCCCCGCGCCGCGGCCCCCTGGGTGCGCACCCGGCTGCGCACCGCACCCGGCGCCGCCTGCGCGTTCGCGCTGCTGGTGCTGGTGACCGCGTTCCTCGCCGCCGCCCTCCCGCGCTCCGTCGACGCGTACGAGACGAAGGGGCTGCGCCACGACCTCGGCACGGCGGCCCCGGCGCACAGCGTGCTGGAGCTGAAGGGCCCCCAGCCCGGCCTCGAACTGCGCCCGGCGGCGCGCGAGGCCGCGGTGCGCGAGGACACCATGGCCGCCGCCCACGCCCAGATCCTGAAGCGGCTGCCCGCCCCGCTGCGCGCCGACACCGCCGAGTCGGCGTACGGGGTGCGCACCTCGACGCCGATCGCGGCCCAGGAGCCGTGGTTCCCGCGCCCGTTCGGCCTGGACCCGACACTGACGTACGTCACCCGGTCCGGGCTGTCCTCCCACGCCACCCTGCGCACGGGCAGCTGGCCGGCCACGCACGGCACGGTGTCCCTGACCACCCGGGAGGTCGAGGCCGCCGTCACCGAGGCGACCGCGAAGGCGCTGCGGATCAAGGCCGGTGCCACGATCGCCGTCCCCACCCGGGGCGAGGACACCCTGACCGTACGGATCACCGGCATCGTCGCCCCGAAGAACCCGGCGGGTTCCTACTGGTCGGCCGAGCCGCTGCTGCGGACGCCCTCGCTGGTGGCCAAGCCCACCAAGGACACGCCCCGCTACTACTGGATCGCCGCGCTGCTGCTGCCGCCGGACGCCGCGCCCGCCCTGCTCGCCACGCCCGGACAGCCCGAGCTGTACTGGCGGATCGCGCCGGACGTCTCGCGCCTCACCGCGCTGGACGTACCGGAGCTGCGGACCTCGGTGGCATCGCTGGAGGGCGGCCCGGGGCTGCTGGCGATGCGCGACGTGGCCGGTGCCACGGTGAGCATGGCGACGGACCTGGACGAGATCCTGACCGGGTACGACGGGATGCGGACCGCGATCCAGCCGGTCGTCACCGTCGCCGCCGTCGGCATCGGCGCGGTCGCCGCCGTCGTCCTGCTGATGACGGGCGGGCTGCTGGCGAGCCGCAGACACGCCGAACTCGCGCTGCTGCGGGCCCGGGGCGGCTCCCTGCGGGGCATCGGTGGCCGGCTCCTCGCCGAGACCGCGGTCACCGCGGTGCCCGCCGGGGCGCTCGGCCTGCTGCTCGCCGTGGTCGCCGTGGGCGACGCCCGGCTGTGGCCCGCGGCGGCCGGCGCCGGGGCGGTCGTCGCGCTGGTCTGCGTCGCGCTCCCGCTGCGCACCGCCCTGCGGCACCGCACCCCGCAGACCCACATCGACCGGGACGACCTGGCGACCGCCCGCCCGTCCCGGCGGCGCACCGTCGCCGAAGTCACCCTGCTGGTCCTCGCCGTCGGCGCGGTCGCGGCGCTGCGCCGACGCGGCACGGACGCGGAGGGCGGCACCGACCTGCTGGTCAGCGCCGCGCCGGTACTGGTCGCCCTGATCGCGGCGGTGGTGCTGGTCCGGCTCTACCCGCTGCCGCTGCGCCTGGCCCTGCGCTCGGTGTCCCGGCTGCGTGGGGCGGTCGGCTTCCTGGCGCTGGCCCGGGCCGGGCGCACCTCGGCCGCCGGCACCCTGCCGCTGCTCGCCCTGCTGGTCGCGCTGACCACGGCCGCGTTCGGCGGTTCGGTGCTGGCCGGGGTCGCGGGCGCCCGCGACGACGCCGCCGTCCTGGCCACCGGCGCCGACGCCCGGGTCACCGGCGAGGCCGACTCCGTACCGCTGTCGGCCGGTCTGGTCCGCGCGGTGGAGCGGGCCGACGGGGTACGCGGATCGGCCCGGGTCCAGGTCGAGTTCGGGGTGGCCCTGCCGGCCCCGGACAACGGCACCCAGGACGCCAAGGGCACGACCCTGGTGGGCGTCGACCCCGCCACGTACGCCGCGCTGGCCCGCTCCACCGGGCTCGGCCCGTTCTCCGCCGACCGGCTGCGGGCGAAGGGCGCGGCGGTCCGCGAGGGGACTCCGCCGGACGAGGACCGGGTCGTGCCCGCCCTGGTCTCGCCGTCCGTCGCCGAACGCCTCGGCGGCCGGCCGCTCGGCCTCCGCTCGCTGGCCGGCAACTTCAAGGTGCGGGCCGCCGCCACGGTCACGCGGACGCCCGCCGTGGACGGCAGCTCCTTCATCGTCGTGGACGCCGCCGCGTTCACCCACCGGCAGACCACGGCGCTGCTGCTGACCGGCTCCGGACTGGACGCGAAGGAACTGCGCGCGGCGGCCCGGCACGCGGGCGAGAAGGCCTCCGTGCGGCTGCGCTCCGAGGAGCGGGCCACGTACGTCGACACCCCGATGCAGTCCGGGGCGGAGCGGATCTACCTGGCGGCGATCATCGCCGGCGCCGGATACGCGCTGCTCGCCGTGCTGCTCTCGCTGCTCCGGACCGCGCCGGAGCGCACCACGCTGCTGGCCCGGCTGCGCACCATGGGCCTGACCTCGCGGCAGGGCGGGCGGCTCCTGGGCTTCGAGGCCCTGCCGCAGGCGCTGCTCGCGGCCGTCGGCGGGCTCCTCGTCGGCTGGGCGACCATCGCCCTGCTGGCCCCGGGGGTCGACCTCGTACGCCTGGCACTCTCGTCCGGCCCCGGTACCGGCCCGCTGGACAGCGCGCCGCTGCGCACCGATCCGTGGTCGCTGGTCCTCCCGGCGCTCGGGGTCATCGTGCTGACCGGCGCGGTCGCCGGTGTGCAGGCGTGGTGGGCCGGCCGCCGCGGATCGATCACCGAACTCAGGGCAGGAGACTCCCGATGACGACGCCGTCGACCGATTCCACGCTGGCGGAGCTCGAACAGCGGGCCGCCGCCCGGCGCGACCGGCCCTCCTATGGCCATGACGCGCTGATCGCCTGCGACCGGCTGGTGCGCATCTTCACCACGGACGGGGTGGAGGTGCAGGCTCTCCAGGGCCTCGATCTGCTGGTGGAGGAGGGCGAGCTGCTCGCGCTGGTCGGCGCGTCCGGCAGCGGCAAGTCGACGCTGATGAACATCCTGGCGGGCCTGGACGAGCCGACGGCCGGGGCGGCGAAGGTGGCGGGCTGCGACCTGCTGTCCATGGGCCCGAAGGAACGCCTCCGCTACCGCCGGGACGTGGTCGGCTTCGTCTGGCAGCAGACCGCCCGCAACCTGCTGCCGTATCTCACGGCGATCCAGAACGTCACCCTGCCCATGCAGCTGCGCGGCCGGGGCCGCGGCCGTGAACGGGCGGCGCGCGCCGAGGCGTTGCTGAAGATGCTGGAGGTCGAGGACTGCCGCGACCGGCGCCCGCAGCAGATGTCGGGCGGCCAGCAGCAGCGGGTGGCCATCGCCGTCTCGCTCGCCAACTCCCCCTCGGTGCTGCTCGCCGACGAGCCGACCGGCGAACTCGACTCGGCCACCGGCGAACAGGTCTTCGCCGCGTTCCGCCGCGCCAACGAGGAGCTGGGCACGACCATCGTGATCGTCACCCATGACCAGGCGGTGGCCAGTGAGGTGCGGCGCACGGTCGCGATCCGCGACGGCCGCACGTCCTTCGAGGTGCTGCGCCGCACCGAGGTCGACGCGGCGACCGGCCAGGAGTCCCAGGTCGCCCGCGAGTACGCGATGCTCGACCGCGCCGGACGGCTGCAACTGCCCGCCGACTACACCGAGGCGCTGGGCATGGAGCACCGGGTGATGCTGGAGCTGGAGCAGGACCACATCGGGGTGTGGCCGGACGGCCCGAAGGGCGGGTGACCGGCCCCGGAAGGCCGGCTGACCGGCCGTTAGTATCCGGCCATGACGACGTTCGAACGCGAGATCACCGAGCCGGTCGACCTGTGCCTGCCCGACGGCCGCCTCGACCCGGCGGCGGTCGGCTGGTCGCGGACCCCGCTGCACCGCACCCAGCTGCGCGGCTGGGGCCGGACGAAGCGGTGGGAGTACTGGTGCGTGACCACGCCCACCCATCTGGTGGCGCTGACCGTCAGCGATCTGGACTTCCTCGGCCTGAACAGCGTCTACCTGCTGGAATACGCGCCCGGCGGCCTTGAGTTCGAACGTACGGCGATCCTGCCCGCCGGTCTCGGCGCCCGCCTCCCCGACGTGGTGGCCGGCTCCCCCGGCGCCCCGGCCGTGGTGACGGGCCCGGCGCGCCCGACGGGCGGCAAGGTGCGCGTGGAGATCCGCGACGAGCCCGGGGGCACCCGGCTGCGGGCCCGCTGTCTGACCCCGGAGCGGGTCCCGGTGGAGGTGGACCTCCTCGTCGCCCGCCCGGAGGGCCACGAATCGCTCTCCGTCGTCGTGCCGTGGAGCAGCCGCCGCTTCCAGTACACCTCCAAGCAGACCGCGCTGCCCGCGTCCGGCCGGGTCAGGGTGGGCGGGGAGTTCCTGGATTTCGACGGGGACGACACCTGGGCGGTCCTGGACCACGGCCGGGGCCGCTGGCCGCGTACGGTCCGCTGGAACTGGGGCGCCGCCTCCGGCCGCACCGACGGGCACACCCTGGGGGTCCAGCTCGGCGGGCAGTGGACGCTGGGCACCGGCTCCACCGAGAACGCGCTCTGCGTGGACGGCCGGCTCAGCAAGATCGGGGAGGAGCTGGACTGGCGCTGGTCCGCCTCGGAACCGCTCCGGCCGTGGACGGTCCGCACCCCGCTGACCGGGCAGGTCGACCTGACGTTCACCCCGTTCCACAACCGCCGTGTCCGCACCGAGGCGGGGGTGCTGGCCAATCGCACGGACCAGCTGTTCGGCCACTACGACGGCACGGTCCGCGCGGACGACGGGACGCGGATCGCGGTGGAGCGGCTGCTGGGGTGGGCGGAGGACGTGCGGATGCGGTGGTGAGCCGGCTCTCAGCCGTTCACGGAGACCGCGAGGTTCCCCAGGCCGCCCGCCGCCCCGGCCCGGCGCAGGGCGACGGAGCCGTACGGGGTGCGCAGGCGCAGCCAGCTGCCGGCCGTCAGGAGGGCGACCGGGAAGGCGGGGTCGGCGCGCAGGAAGCCGAGGGACTGCGCGGCGTGGACCGCGCGCAGCGGGAGTTCGGTGTCCGCGAGGGTGCGGGACCAGATGTCGTGGCCGATGCGGTCCCGCTCGGCACGGGTGCGCCGGTCCTCGGGCAGGGCCTCGTCGCGGACCCGGAATTCGTTGACGGCCGCGGTGAGCGCGGCGCGCAGGGCGACGGGTCCGGGGAGCCCGGACCGCTCCCGCCAGCCGCCGCGCGGCGGGAGGACACCGGCCCAGGGCGGTCCGGTGACCGGCGCGGGCAGGGCGGCGTGGTCCCGCCCTTCGTCCGGCAGGGCTTCCAGGAGGTCGCCGGCCGACACGGTGACGTCGAAGTCGTGCGCGTCGGCGAGCCGGGCCGTGCGGATCGCCAGCACGTCGAAGGACGGCGGCCTGCCGAACACGGCGAGCGCGCCGCCGCCCGCCTGGAGGCGTACGGCGGCGGCGCGGTCGTAGTGGAGCAGCCGCCCGAGGAAGGCGCCGAGATCGGCGGCCTCCCTCGCGTCGGCGAACCGCAGCGGCTGTACGGACACGGTCATACCGCGGCGGGCTCCTCGGCCAGGTACTCCTGGAGGAACAGCTTCTCCTCCGGGGAGATGCGCCGGGGGCGCTCGGCGGCCAGGTCGTACGGCACGACGACGGTCGAGGCGCGTACGTAGACCTGGTCCGGGTCCTTGATCTCGTAGGCGATCGTCAGGGACGCGGCGCCTATCTTCGTGACCCAGGACTCGACGGTCACCGGCCGGTGCCGGTGGACCAGCGGCCGCACGTAGTCGATCTCGTGCCGCGCCACGACGGAGCCGCCCGCAAAGGACGGCGAGCCGTCCCCGGGCGCCAGCCGGAACATGAAGTCGATCCGCGCCTCCTCCAGATAGCGGAGGAAGACCACGTTGTTGACGTGGCCGAAGGCGTCCATGTCCGACCAGCGCAGCGGGCAGCTGTAGATGTGACGAGCCAAGACGATCAGCCTCGCGTGAGCTTCTTGTACGTGGCGCGGTGCGGACGGGCCGCGTCCGGGCCGAGGCGGTCGACCTTGTTCTTCTCGTACGACTCGAAGTTGCCCTCGAACCAGTACCACTTGGAGTCGCCCTCGTACGCCAGGATGTGCGTGGCGACGCGGTCCAGGAACCAGCGGTCGTGGGAGATGACGACGGCCGCGCCGGGGAACTCCAGGAGGGCGTTCTCCAGCGAGGACAGGGTCTCGACGTCGAGGTCGTTGGTGGGCTCGTCGAGGAGCAGCAGGTTGCCGCCCTCCTTGAGCGTCAGCGCCAGGTTGAGGCGGTTGCGCTCACCACCGGAGAGGACCCCGGCCGGCTTCTGCTGGTCCGGGCCCTTGAAGCCGAACGCGGAGACGTACGCCCGCGAGGGCATCTCGACCTGGCCGACGTTGATGTAGTCCAGCTCGTCCGAGACGACGGCCCAGAGGGTCTTCTTCGGGTCGATGTTGGCGCGGGACTGGTCGACGTAGGAGATCTTGACGGTCTCGCCGACCTTGATGGAGCCGCTGTCCGGCGTCTCCAGGCCCTGGATCATCTTGAACAGCGTGGTCTTGCCGGCGCCGTTCGGACCGATGACGCCGACGATGCCGTTGCGCGGCAGCGTGAACGACAGGTCGTCGATGAGGACCTTGTCGCCGAAGGCCTTCGAGAGGTTCTCGACCTCGACGACGATGGAACCGAGGCGCGGCCCCGGCGGGATCTGGATCTCCTCGAAGTCCAGCTTCCGCATCTTGTCGGCTTCGGCGGCCATCTCCTCGTAACGGGCGAGACGGGCCTTGGACTTGGTCTGGCGCCCCTTGGCGTTGGACCGCACCCACTCCAGCTCTTCCTTGAGCCGCTTCTGGCGCTTCTCGTCCTTGCGGCCCTCGACCTTGAGGCGGGCGGCCTTCTTGTCGAGGTACGTGGAGTAGTTGCCCTCGTACGGGAGCGCGCGGCCGCGGTCCAGTTCGAGGATCCACTCGGCGACGTTGTTGAGGAAGTAGCGGTCGTGGGTGACGGCGACCACGGCGCCCGCGTACTTGGAGAGGTGCTGCTCCAGCCAGTTCACCGACTCGGCGTCGAGGTGGTTGGTGGGCTCGTCGAGGAGCAGCAGGTCGGGCGCCTCGATGAGGAGCTTGCAGAGCGCGACGCGGCGCTTCTCGCCACCGGAGAGGTTGACGACGGGCCAGTCGCCGGGCGGGCAGCCCAGGGCGTCCATGGCCTGCTCCAGCTGGGCGTCCAGGTCCCACGCGTTGGCGTGGTCCAGGTCCTCCTGGAGCTTGCCCATCTCGTCCATGAGCGCGTCGGAGTAGTCGGTCGCCATCAGCTCGGCGACCTCGTTGAAGCGCTTGAGCTTGCCCATGACCTCGGCGGCGCCGTCCTGCACGTTCTCCAGGACCGTCTTGTTCTCGTCGAGCTCCGGCTCCTGCATGAGGATGCCGACGCTGAAGCCGGGCGACAGGAACGCGTCACCGTTGGACGGCTGCTCCAGGCCCGCCATGATCTTCAGCACCGTGGACTTACCGGCGCCGTTGGGCCCCACGACACCGATCTTCGCGCCGGGCAGGAAGTTCAGGGTGACGTCATCGAGGATCACCTTGTCGCCGTGCGCCTTGCGCGTCTTGCGCATGGTGTAGATGAACTCAGCCAAGAGAAACCGTCCGGCAATCGATGTGTGGGCAGATACACCCCATCTTGCCTGACGGCCGCCTCTTGACGGAAACCGGTCCGGTGCGCGATACGCGCGGTCCCGGGTCGCGGTACGTGCGGGCCGGGCGGGGCGGTGCGGCGGGGGTGCGCGAAGGCCCCGGCGGGCCGAAGCCTGCCGGGGCCTTGATCAGTGCGTGTGACGGTGTGCTACCGCTGGTCACTCACTGGCGGTGCGGCCCTTGCGGCGCAGGAGCACGACCGCGCCGCCGCCGACGACGACCAGGGCGATGGCGATGCCCGCGATCATCGGGGTGGCGCTGGAGCTGCCGGTCTCGGCGAGGTTGGTGTCGTCGCCGCCCGTGTTGCCGCCGGCCGTGGCCGTGGTCGTCGTGGGCGTGTCACCACCGGTCTGGGTGTCGGTGCCACCGCTGCCGCTGCCGCCGGTGCCGCTGCTGGTGGTCTTGCAGTCCAGGACGCCCTTGAAGGTCTTGGAGAAGCCGTTCGGGCCCGTGACCGTGATGTCGTAGGCCTGGTCCTCGGCGACCGGCACGGTGACGGTGACGGTCTTGCCGGCCTCGACGGTGTTCTCCTTGCCGTCGAGCTCGAAGGTGAACGCCTCGTCGCCCTTGTTGCCGACGGTGATGTCGACGCCGCCCTTGTCGCAGTTCTTCTCGGCGGTGGCCGTCGGGATCGGGCCCTGCTTGGCCCAGGTGGCGGTGGCGGTCGCGGAGACCGTCGACTCGCTGGAGCCGGCCAGGATCTGGGTCTGGCTCTTGGTGACCCCGGCGAACGCGCGGCCGACCGGGACGGAGGTGGCGGCCTGGACGGTCAGCGAGGCGGTGCCCTCCTCGGAGCCGGCGGGCACGTCGAAGTAGAGCTGGTCGCCGTCGGACGCCGTGGTGACGGGCTTGCCCGCCTTGTCGGTGACCTTCACACCGCTGGCGAGGTCCGCCGGCGGGGTCACCGTGGCCTGGCCGGCGTTGGTGCGGACGGTCACCGGGCCGAGGCGCTCACCGGACCGGCCGGAGACCGCGACCGGGTCGAGCGCGAGGGACGCCTTGGGCTCGGGGGTGACGGTGGCGGACTTCTCCAGCCAGTCCGCGAGCTTCTCCGCCTGCTCGTCCTGGGCGGTCACGTCGACGTGGTCGGAGAACCGCCAGATCGCGACCTGGGTGCCGGCCGCCGCGGTCTTCTCGGTGAGCGTGCCGGTGCCGGCCGCCTTGGCGAGCTCCGAGAGGTTGTCGACCTGGGGGTACGAGTGCTGCAGGACCCAGAGGATCTTGCCGGCGTCCTTGTTGCTGCCGAGCGAGGTCTGGCCCCAGGGGGTCTCCAGGTACTTCGCCTGGTCCTGGGTGTGGTTGTGGATGTCGATGCAGTACGTCTTGAGCTTGCCGCCGCCGTCGACGTTCATCTCGAACAGGCCCGCGGACACCTTGTCCTTCTTGCCGCCCGTGTGGACGTAGGCGGTGTCATAGGTCTTGAGGCCGTCCAGTACGGCGGTGGCCCCGCCCTGGTGCGCGGGCACCTCGTCGGCCGTCGCGGTCCCGGCGCCGACGAGGGCTCCGGCCACGACCAGGCCGGACGCCATCGCGGAAGCGGTCAGCCGGGCTATGCGCCCGCGTCGTGCGGTCGGGACCGTCGCCTTGGCGGACGAGGCGGTCGCTGAAGAAACAGAAAACACTTATTTCCCCTCCGGGCGAGACCCTCGCGCCCGGTACGCGTGTGGGGATTGTCCCGCCTGCTACTCAAGTGCCTTGTGAGTACGGGGAGATCCTATGGAGCGGGCCATGAACAGTCCCCCGTCATACCATCCGACAACCATTCCGAATCGCAATCGTTATCCCGGGCAACACGCGCCCCCTTGCGCCCCCGCCCGGCCCACCCGGTCCTCACGCGGTGACCAGATCGGAGTCGGGCTTCCGGGGCGCCGCACCCCCTTTCTGACGCACCGTCCGCCGCCGCGCCGCCGTCCGCTCTCGCACCGGCGCCTCTTCCGACGGCTCCGCGCCGCCCGCCGGTCCGTCCTCGCCCACCGGCTCCCCGCCCGGCCGCTCCGGCGCCTCCCGCACCGCCCACGGATCGGCCCCCGCCGCCACCGGCGCCGGACCGTACCTCGATGTCAGCCCCGGCTCGCCCCGGACCACCCGGCGGAAGGCCGCGGTGCCCCGGGTCAGATCGTGGCCCACCGCCACCGCCTCGATGTCCACGAAGGTCCGGCGCTGCCCCTCCACCTCCTCCTCGCGCACCTTGAGCCTGCCGTGCACCACCAGGGGCTCCCCCACCGCGACCGAGCCCGTCAGATTCGCGGCCAGCGTGCGCCACGCCCACACGGTGTAGAAGCTCGTGTGCCCGTCGGCCCAGGCTTCCTTGGCCCGGTCCCACCGCCGGGGCGTCACCGCGAACCTGAACCGGGCCATGCCCCCGGTCGCCGTGTCCCGGAACTCCACCGCGGTCGCCGCGTTGCCCACCAGCGTCACCAGCGTCTCGTTCATGACTCCGCCTCCCCTTCGCCCGGGTCCCGTGACCGCGCCGTACGCGCGGTCACCGGTCCCATGCTGGAGGGGAGGCGGAAATCCTGCCGGGAGCTGTGGACTAACGGCCCGTTGTGGAAAACTCCGTTACCGCCACGTAGCGTTCGCGCACTTCGCGGTAGCGCATCAGCTCGGCCGCGACCGGGTCGAGCACCCGGGCCCGCCCGCAGGCCGCCGCCGCCTCGCGCAACCGCCGTTCGGCCTCCTGGCCGTACCGCCGGGCGGGCCCCCGGGCCGCCGCCGCGCACGACCACTCGACGAGCGGGCCGCCCACGATGCCCGCGAGCATCACCAGGGTGGGCGTCAGCAGCCCGGGCTCCAGTACGCCGATGATCTGGCCGGCCAGCCACAGGCCGCCGAAGATCTGCAGCAGCGTCATCGCGACCTGCGCCAGCACCGCTGCCGGCCACCACGCGGGACGCGGCGGCTTCCCGGCGGCGCGCCCGCCCCGGGCCTCCCCCGCCGGGCCTCCCGCGGCCTGTGACGCCGAAGCGCACACCGCCGCACCGCCCGCGCCCCGCGCCGCCGTCTCGCCGCCCGTCAAACGCTCCGCCAGTTCGTCCAGCGCGTCCGGCAGCCCCTTCGCCCCGTGCACCGCGGCCTCCCGCACCGCCTGCGCCCAGGGCCCGGGCAGCCCGGCCGCGGCGTCGTCCGCGACCGTGCGCACGGCCTGCTCGACGCGCTGGCGTGCGGTGAGCCGTTCCTCGGGCGGGGCGGCGAGCGGGACCCGGTCCCGGCTGCCGGGCTGCCGCGTGGCCTCGTACCAGCGCCACAGCCGCAGCCACGGCGTGCCGCAGGCCCGTCCGGCGTTGCGGCGCCACTCGCGCTCGGCCGCCTGGCCCGCCGCCGCCGCGCCCACGGCCTCCGCGAGCCGGTCCGTGAACTCCTCCCGGGCCCGCTCCCCCAGCCCCGGCCGTCCCTCGGCGACGTACACCGGGCGGAGCCTGGCCGCCGCCGCGTCCACATCGGCGGACAGCCGGCGGGTGGCGGCCGTGCGGTCCTGGACGAACCGGCCCAGCAGCTCGCGCAGTTCACCGACTCCCTCGCCGGTGAGGGCGGAAAGCGGCAGGACGGTGGCTCCGGGCTCGCCGTGCTCGCCGAGCGCCATGCCGTCCTCGTCCAGCAGCCGGCGCAGGTCGTCCAGGACCTGGTCGGCGGCCTCGCCCGGGAGCCGGTCGATCTGGTTGAGCACGACGAAGGTGACCTCGGCGTGGCCGGCCAGGGGCCGCAGATAGCGCTCGTGCAGGGCGGCGTCCGCGTATTTCTCCGGGTCCACCACCCAGATCACCGCGTCGACCAGCGCGAGCACCCGGTCCACCTGGTCGCGGTGGCCCTTCGCCGCCGAGTCGTGGTCGGGCAGGTCGACCAGGACGAGGCCCTGCAGCGCCTCGTCGGCCGCCGCGCCCGGCGACGGCCTGCGCCGGAGCCTGCCGGGCACGGCGAGGCGGTCCAGCAGCCCGGCGGCCCCGTCGGTCCAGGAGCAGGCGAGCGGGGAGGAGGTGGTGGGGCGGCGCAGGCCGGTCTCGGAGAGCTGGGCACCGGCGAGCGCGTTGAAGAGGGCCGACTTCCCGCTGCCGCTCGCCCCGGCGATGGCGACGACGGTGTGCCGGGAGGAGAGCCGCTGCCGGGCGGCGGCCTCGTCCAGCACCCGGCCCGCCTCGGCGAGCGCGGCCCGGTCCAGGCGGGCCCGGGAGAGCCCGACGAGCTCGCGCAGGGCGTCCAGGCGCGGCCGGAGCGGGCTGCCGGAGTCCACGTACGCCTCGACCTGCGGCCGTCCGTCGTCCTCGTCGCCCGGGGTCTCGTCCGGGGCCTGCTCGGCCTCCTTGCGGGCGGCCTGCGCGCGCCGGGCGATCAGCCCGTCGTCCCAGCCGGTGCCGGAACGGGCGGCGTCGGAGCCGGAGGTGCCGGAGGTGCCGGAGGTGCCGGAGGTGCCGGAGGTGCCGGAGGTGCCGGAGGTGCCGGAGGTGCCGGAGGTGCCGCAGGCTTCGGAGCCGGCGTCCGACAGCTGCTCCCCGGTCCCGCCCTGCCCCGGGTTCTCGTCAGTGACGGCAGTCATCGCTGCCACCTCTCCTTCTGCAGTAGGGACAGCGCGGCAATGAGTTCGGCCTGTGGCTCGGGGGCCACGTCGAGGGCGTCCAGGGGGGCGAGCCGCCGGTCGCGTTCGCCGTTGAGCACGTGGTCGAGGCAGTTGGTGAGCAGCGCGCCGCCCTTGTCGCGCAACCGCAGCGCGCCCTGCGCCCCGATGCGTTCGGCGAGCTGTTCGCCGGCGGTGCGGGCGCGGCGTCCGCCGAGCAGGGCGGCGGCCAGCAGGGTGGCGACGGTCTCGGGGTCCGGGGCGGTGTTGCGCTCCATCAGGCGCAGCTCCTCCTCGGCGAGTTCTTCCAGGATGCGGCGCCATCTGCGTACGGTCATGTCGATCCGGCCCCGGATGTCCTCGGCCGGTCCCCAGCCGCCCTCCTCACGGCCCGCAGCCTCGAAGGCGAAGGCGGCCGCCGCGGGCTCCTTGCGCCAGACGGCGCGGATCTGCTCGTCGGCGGCGGCGACGCCGCACTCCAGGAGCGCGGCCAGGCTCTCGACCAGCGCGTCGAGCACCTCGTCGGAGGTGCTGTACGTGGGGTAGCCGCGCCACCTGGTCCGGGCGTCGCCGGCGAGCGCGCCGCCGTTCTTCAGCCTGCGCCGGAGCCGGGCGCCCTCCTTCCGGTACGCCTCCTCGACCACGCCCGTGAGCCGTACGGCGGCGGCGTACTGCGCGGCGACGGCTCCGGCGAGCGCGGGCATCCGGACGTCGAGGGAGTCGATGACCCCGGCGGCGGTCCGGCCGACGGCCTGCTGGCGGGCGGCCGGGTCCTGGGCGCGGTGCGCAAGCCAGGCGCGGAGCGGGGCGACGGCGGTGGTGGGCAGGAGGCCGCTGCCGCCGCCCGCCGATTCGGGCAGCTCGGGGATGGTGAAGCGGGGCACCTCGCCGAGCCCGGCCTTGGTGAGCAGGGCCCCGTACTGGCGCGAGACCTCGGCGATCACCTGGTGCGGGACGCGGTCGAGGACGGTGACGAGCGAGGCGTTGTACTCCTTGGCGGTACGCAGCAGATGCCAGGGCACGGCGTCGGCGTACCGGGAGGCCGTCGTGACCATGACCCAGATGTCGGCGGCGCAGATGAGTTCGGCGGCCAGGACCCGGTTTCGCACCACGAGGGAGTCGATGTCGGGGGCGTCCAGCAGGGCGAGTCCGCGCGGCAGCCCGGTCGCGGTCTCGACGCGCAGCGCGGTGCCCTCCTCGGCCGCGTGGCCGTCGGGTCCGTCGAGGTCGTCGCACTGGCCGGGCTCGGGGTACTCCTCGGGCGGCAGCCAGACCCGGGTGAGCTGCGGCAGCACCCGTACGTCCACGAACCAGTGCTGGTCGTCCGGGTGGCAGACGAGGACGGGCGTGCGGGTGGTGGGCCGCAGCACCCCGGCCTCGCTGACCCGGCGGCCCACCAGGGAATTGACGAGCGTCGACTTGCCCGCGCCGGTCGATCCGCCGATGACGGCGAGCAGGGGCGCCTCGGGGTCCTTGAGCCGGGGCAGCAGGTAGTCGTCCAGCTGGGCGAGCAGCTCGGTCCTGGTCTGCCTGGCGCGGGGGGCGCCCGGCAGCGGGAGTGGGAGACGCACGGCGGCGACACGGTCGCGCAGGGCGGAGAGTGCGTCGATGAGCTGAGGCCGTACGTCCAAGGTCACCACATGCGAAGAATGCCCAATTTTGGAGCCTTTTTGAAGCGTATAGCCACCTCTGCGCGCCGGTTCCTCCGTCCGGACAGAGGGGATGAGTGGGGCGCAGGCATAACGAGTGCACAACACCCGTGGCGTGAAGCGTCAAAAGCGGTGCGTGATCCGGGCCTACCTGCGATTATCGTTTCGCTTCACCGAACCTCCACATCGTGCCACGCAGGTGAAGCAACGAGGTCGAGCCAATCGGAGCCCTATCCTTGTCCCGGCAAGGTCACGGACCGCCCGGGTCCCGGGGCTCCTGACCACCGCAGCCACCACCCGGCCCCCGTAGCTCAGTGGATAGAGCAGGTGCCTTCTAAGCACTTGGCCGCAGGTTCGAGTCCTGCCGGGGGCGCATCCGCCCAGCCGCCCGCGCCGGACCTCCCCCCGAGGGAGGTCCCTTTTTTTCGCGGGGCACAGCACGCTAGCGCGATCCGTGTAGTGACCGCGTAAAAACCGCCGCGCCCCGGGAGAGCGCGCCGCTCCCCCGGGGCGCCGGTGCCCTCCGTCAGTCCATCTCGCCCTCTCCCCTGTCCTCCACGGCGTCCCCGCCGCCCTTCAGCCGGTCCGCGCGGGTGATCGCGTCGGCCAGCTTCGTCACCGAGGCGTCCTCGGTCGTCGTGGCCAGCTTCTCGGCCCGGTCGGCGAGTTCGCCGAGGCCCGGGGTGCCGGGCAGGCCCGCCCCGCGCAGGTTCTCCGCGAAGTAGGCGGCCACCGCCGTCACCTGGAGGCGGGTGCTCCGGCCGCCCCAGAGCTTGCCGGTGATCGCCCCGGTCGCCACGGAGCCGGTCTCCTCGTGCGGCTTGCGGGTCTTCGGGTCGAGCCAGCGCACGGTCGCGGTGGCGACATGGCCGGAGGCGCCGTCGCGCAGCCGCACCGCGTACAGGGCGGTGACGGTGTGACCGGGACCGACCTCGCCGCCGTCCACGGTGTCGTCGCGGAAGTCGTCGTCGGCGACCTTGCGGTCCTCATAGCCGATCAGCTTGAACTTCTCGACGGTCTTCCGGTCGAAGGCGACCTGCGCCTTGGCGTCCCGGGCGGTCAGTTCGAGGTGGGCGGGGAGCTGGTCCACGAAGACCTTGCGGGCCTGTTCCTCGTCGGCGATGTACGTGGTGTGGCCGTCGCCCTTGTTGGTCAGCCGCTCCATGAACGCGTCGCCGTAGTCGCTGCCGACGCCCACGCCGAACAGCGTGATGCCGTGCTCGCGGCGGGCCGAGTCGATCCGTTCGAGGATGTCGTCCGCCTCGGTGTCGCCGGTGTTGGCCAGCGCGTCGGAGAGCAGGACGACGCGGTTGTTGACGCCCTTGCGCCGGCCCTCCACCGCCTCCTCGTAACCGCGCTCGATGCCCGCCCCGACGTTGGTGGAGGCGGCCGGTTCCAGTGAGTCGACGGCGTCGCGGATGCTGCTCCGGTGGCCGCCCAGCCGGGTCATCGGAAGGACGGTCTCCGCCTCGTCGCTGAAGGTCACCAGGCTGATCGAGTCGTCGTCGCGCAGTTCGTCCGTGAGGATGCCGAGCGAGGTCTTGACCAGGCCGAGCCGGTCGGGCGAGTTCATCGAGCCGGAGACGTCGACCACGAAGGTGAGGGCGGCCGGGGGCCGTTCGTCGGTGCTGGGCGCGGCCTTCGTGGCCAGGCCGACCCGGACCAGCGACCAGTCGCCGTCCTCGCCGGCGGCCCTGGCTCCGTCGACGGAGACGGAGAAGCCGTTGCCCTCGGGGCGCCGGTAGCCCTGGCGGAAGCTGTTGACGAACTCCTCGGGCCGCACGGTCTCCGGTCCGGGCAGCCGGCCGTCGGCGAGGGTGCGGCGGGCGTAGCCGTACGAGGCGGTGTCGACGTCCAGCGCGAAGGTGGAGAGGTAGTCGGGCGGTGCCGTCTCCTTGAGCCGGTCCGCCTCGCCCTCCTGCTCCTTCGCCCCACCCGTGTAGGCGGGCGCGGGCGCCCCCGCGCGCCGTTCGTCGGACGTCGCCTTGCCACCCCCGTCGTCCGTCCCCGAGCAGCCGGTGAGCAGCACGCCCGCCGCGAGCAACAGCCCCACTGCGCCCCGGTACTTCCGTGTGCGGTGTTCCATCCCGTACCCCCTGTGTCGTCACGTCAGCACTTGTGAATGTGACGTGCGAGGGGGCGGCCCGGACCGGCCGAAAGGGTTGCGGAACGATCTCGATGCGGCAACGACGAGCGCGGAACCGGCGGAATGTCAAGCTCAGGACACGATGTCCTTACGGCTGAACCCGCGGAACGCGAAAGCGAACAGGATCAGGGCATACGTCACCGATACGGCCGCGCCCTTCGCCATGCCGCCCCACTCGATCGTGGGCTGGAGCGCGTCCGCCCAGGCGAACTGCCAGTGGGCGGGCAGGAAGTCGCGCCAGGAGCCGAGCGCGGTCACGGCGTCGAGCACATTGCCGACGATGGTCAGTCCGACCGCGCCGCCGACCGCGCCGAGCGGGGCGTCGGTCTTGGTCGACAGCCAGAACGCGAGCCCCGCGGTCACCAGTTGGGAGACGAAGACGAACGCGACGACGAGCGCGAGGCGCCCCACCGCGTCCCCGGCCGACAGCGCTCCCCCGGTCGGCAGCTGGAGCGGCCCCCAGCCGTAGGCCGCGGCCCCGGCCGCGAGCGCGACGAGCGGCAGCAGCACCATGGCGGCCAGGCTGAAGCCCAGCGCGACGACGAGCTTGCTCCACAGCAGCCTGGCCCGGGGCACGGGCGCGGCCAGCAGATAGCGCAGCGAGGACCAGCTCGCCTCGGAGGCCACCGTGTCGCCGCAGAACAGCGCGACCGGCACGACGAGCAGGAAGCCCGCCGAGACGAACAGGCAGGTCGCGGCGAAGTTCGCGGCGGACGCGGTCGCCGTGTCCATCAGCGTGATCCGGTCCCCGCCGCCGGGCCCGCCGTCCGGGGTGCCGCCGATCGCGAACGCGATGATCAGGATGAACGGCAGCGCGGCCAGCACTCCGCCCATGAGCAGCGTGCGGCGTCTGCGCAGCTGCCGGACCGCCTCGACGCGCAGCGGGAGGGTGTGGCGGGCCCGGTAACCGGGCGCCTCGGGGGCCTCGGCGAGGCCGGCTGCGGTGCTCATGCGGAGCCTCCGGAGATCAGGGTGAGGAAGGCGTCCTCCAGGCGGCGGTGCGGGCCGACGCCCGTCAGCGGCACGTCGAGGCGGACCAGCTCGGCGACCAGCTGCGGCGCGCTCGCCCCGTCGAGCCGGACGAGGAGCCCGTGCCCGTCGTCCGTGCGGACGGCGGAGCCGATGCCCGGCAGGGCGGCGACCTTCTCCACGAGGGGTTCGGTGAGCGGGTCGGCAGCGGTGACCAGGAGCATGTCGCCGGAGCCCGTGATCTCGGCGACGGGGCCCGCCTGGACGAGCCTGCCCCGGTCCATGACGACCAGATGCGTGCAGGACTGCTCGACCTCGGACAGGAGGTGGCTGGAGACGATCACGGTGCGGCCCCCGGCCGCGTAGCGGATCATCACGTCCCGCATCTCGCGGATCTGCGGCGGGTCCAGCCCGTTGGTCGGTTCGTCCAGGATGAGCAGGTCCGGCATGCCGAGCATGGCCTGCGCGATGGCGAGCCGCTGCCGCATGCCCTGCGAGTACGTGCGCACGGCGCGGGCCAGGGCGTCACCGAGCCCGGCGATCTCCAGGGCCTCCTCGATGCGCGCGTCCTCGTCGGGGCGTCCGGTGGCCTTCCAGTACAGCTCAAGGTTGGCGCGCCCGGACAGGTGCGGCAGGAATCCCGCGCCCTCCACGAAGCAGCCGACCCGGGACAGCACGGGGGCGCCGGGGCGGATGGCCCGCCCGAAGACCCGGATCTCGCCGTCGTCGGGGGTGATGAGCCCCATGAGCATGCGCAGGGTGGTGGTCTTCCCGGCGCCGTTGGGGCCCAGCAGGCCGAGCACCTGCCCCTTCTCGACACGGAAGGAGAGGTCGCGCACGGCGTACCTGTCGGCCGACTTGGCGTACTTCTTGGACAGACCGGTGATCTGCAGCGGAACGTCGGCGAGTGCGGGGTCGGGTGCGGGCGTCGCGGTACGGCGCCGGGCGGTGAGCAGCAGGGCCGCGGCGATCACCAGCGCGGCGGCCGGCAGCCCCCAGGTCCACCAGGGCAGCGCGGCCGAGGCGGTTCTCAGGCCGGGGGCGGTGGGCAGCGTGAGGGCCCCGTCGAGGGAGACGGTGTACGTGGCCGGCTCGGCCGGGGACGCGTAGCCGAGGTCGGTCGCGGCGAGGACGAGGCGGAGGCGGTGGCCCGCGTCGAGTTCGTGGTCGACGGCGGGCAGGGTCAGCTCGACCGGCTTGCCCTGCTGCTCCGGCGTGATCCGGTACGGCGCGACGAGCTGGGCGGGCAGCACCTGCCGCTTCCCGTCCGGCGACACGTCGTACACCTTGCCGAACAGGACCGCGTCGCCGTGGTCGGCCCGCACGGTCACCCGGACCGTGGGGGCGCCGGTGATGCGGCGGGCGGCGGGCAGCGGGGCGGAGTCGAAGCGGGCGTACTGGCCGGGGAAGTCAAGGGCGAGGCCGCCGACGCCGAGGGTGGAGAGCTGGGCGAGCGAGCCGCCGACGCCGGGCACGGCGGAGATCGACGGCGGGTTGGCCCCCGCGGGGTTGCTGATCTTCTGGGTGCGCCCGTGCAGTGCGACGGCCAGCGGGCCGCTGTGCAGGCCCGGGTACGTGTCGCTGCTCGCGCCCCGGGTGAGGGCGGCGCCGTCCGTGGAGTCGATGCCGCCGGTCCGGGTGACGCGGAAGGCGGGGCCGGTGTCGGTGCCCTCCTCCCCCTTCAGGTACCGGTCGAACCAGGCGGCGATCCTCTTCTGTACCCGGCCGGTCTCCATGTCGCCCCCGTCGTGCCCGCCGGCCGCCCAGTCGACGGAGACGGGGGCGCCGTTGGCGGCGATGGCCTTCGCCATGGCATCGGCCTGGCCGAGCGGGAACAGGGAGTCGGTCTGGCCCTGCACGATGAGCGCGGGGGCCTGGATGCGGTCGGCGACGGCGCTCGGGGAGCGCTTCGTGAGCAGGGCGCGCGCGGCGGCGTCCGGCTTGCCGCTGACGGCGACCCGTTCGTACAGGTCGCACAGCTCCTTCTCGAAGTTGCCGCAGCCGCCGCCGGAGTTGACGAAGATCCCGGCCCAGAGCTTCTTGAACACCCCGTCCGGGAAGAGCGCGTCGGCGAGGTTCCAGTAGGTGATCTGCGGGGCGATGGCGTCGACACGGTCGTCGTACCCGGCGGCGAGCAGCGAGACCGCGCCGCCGTAGGACGCCCCGGTGATGCCGACGCGCGGGTCGCCCTCGGCGTCGAGCCGGACCTCGGGGCGGCCGGCGAGCCAGTCGATCAGCCGGGACACGTCCTTGACCTCGCGGTCCGGCGCGTTCAGCCCGATCTCGCCGCCCGACTTGCCGAAGCCGCGCGCGGACCAGGTGAGGACGGCGTATCCGTCGCGGGCCAGCTGCTCGGCCTGCGCCCGGGTCTCCGTCTTGCTGCCGCCGAATCCGTGGCCGATGAGCACGGCGGGCCGCCGCCCGGCGTCCCCGGCCGTGAAGTACGAGGTGTCGAGCGAGACCCCGTCGACGCGCATCATCCGGTCCTGGCGGCGCACGGCCGGGCCGCTGTCGTCGGCCACCGCCGTCCAGGTGCCGGCACCGGCGAGCACGAGGAGCGCGGCGCCCGCCGCCGCCCACCGGCCTCGGGTGCGGGGCAGCAGCCGCCGCCACCGGGACGTACGCGCAACAGGGGAGTCCATGCGTCCGACCCTATGCGGCCCGCCGCCCCGTCCCACCTGCCGCCGGGCTGAACTCCCGGGCATCCTCGAGGCGTACGGAAGCGGGCCTCGTACTCCGGACGCGGTATGTCCCGGGTCGCGAAGCGCGCTCTAGACGGCTTCGCGGGCCGTGGGCAGCGGGGTGCCCTCCGGCAGCGGGTAGGGCGTCTCGGCGGGCAGCAGCGCGGTCGCGGCCTCCGTCTCGCCCGCCCTCGCCAGCGCGTGGATCTCCCGGGCGAGCGGGGTGACATCGCGGATCGAGACCGTCCACTCGTCCGCGTAGCGCCGTGACGCCTCCCCGGCCAGGCCGAGCTGGAGCGAGCGGTACGGGAGCCGGTTCAGCTGGAGGTCGCGCTCCGGGTCCCACTGGACGCGGGCGGGGGCTCGGCGCAGATCGCGCTGCCAGGTGGCCCGGTCCGGGTGCACGCCGTCCTGGTAGTGGGAGAGTTCGGCGTGACCGAGGGCCCAGTCGAAGCCCTCGCGGGTGATCTCGACGGCGAGGACGGTCTCCTGGCCCTCCTTCGTCCCCCAGCCGCAGCGGTACATCATCCACAGGAAGCTCGGCTTGATCCACGTCATGCGGTCGCGCTTCCAGGCGGCCGGGAAACGCCCGTCGCGGGCGGCGGGCAGGCCGAGCGACGGGGTGTACGCCTGATAGACGGTCACGGTGCCGGCGGTGTGGAGGGCGCGGATCTGGTGCTGGGGCGGGATGGCTGCGGATGGGATCATGCAGCCATCCCAGCACCGGCGGCGGTGGGACGGCGAACGAGTTTCCGGCCGGTGCTAGCGCGCGGCGTGCATCACGCGGACGCCGGACCACACGACGACGTGGTCCCCGGTCGACGCCTTCGCGCCGGAGGTGGAGTTCCCGTAGTAGTTCCAGCGCCAGGTACCGGACTCGGCGGCCTTGACGGTGGTCTTGAGCGCCCCCGTCGAACTGGACGTCACCTTCTTGACCGTCGTGTACGAGGACGCGCCGTCCGCCTTGAACTGCAGGCTGACCGTGCGGCCCCCGTACCCCTGGTACGTGTGGGTGTCCCAGTTCGCCCGGGTGACCTTGCCGGTCACGGTGAGCGTCTTGCCGATCACGACCGGCTCGGGCGCGGCGTTGACGGTGACGCGGGTGGCGCGCTGGACCTGGACCGGGATGTTCATGTCGTCGAAGTCGTAGTCGTCACCGACGTAGAAGATGCGGGCAGCGGTCCGCCAGGTCCCCGCGTCCTCGTTGCCGAAGTCGACGTGGCGCGGGTCGATGGTCAGCCATTCCTTGAAGTCGCAGACCCCCTTCGCCACGGGGTGGCAGTCAGTGGTGGTGATGCTGTTCCACAGGGCGTCGCCGCCGTCGAGTCTTCCCCGGTAGGGATACACCACCGGTCCGTAATCGAACTTGCGCGTGGTCGTCATCCGGAAGGAGCCCGTTACCTCGACCTCCTCCTGCACCCCGATCACGATCGGCTTTCCGCTGTTGAGCGATACCCGGGAGAAGGAGGCTCCCCCCTCCGCCGCCCCCGCCGGTGCCGCCGCCATCGTGGTGAACACGGCTGCCGCTCCCACGGCCACCACCGTGTTCCACATCGTCTTCGCCATACGAAAGACCGTCCCCTCCCTTGAAAAACCGGAACGTCAGTGGGACCGGGGAGGACCCGACCCGGTTGTACGCCGTACGGCAACGATCGGGTCACGCGCTCGGAGCCGTACAAACGCATGGCGGAGGCCATGACATTCGTCATGCGGAGGTCGGTACACGCGGCTCTGCCGGGGAGGGGGCCCCGATCGGCAGTCTGTACGTGTCGAGAGCGGGAGCCACGGAGGCGCCGCCGCAACGGGAGGAACCGACATGAGCAGCCCGGCCGCCACACTCACCGCACCCGTCGCCGAAGCCGCCCCGATCGCGCCCCGCAAGGCTTTCGTGGACAGCCTGGCGCCGCTGCTGGTGGACGTCGCGCTGCCGGTCGCCGCGTACTACGCGCTGAAGGCGGCGGGGCTCGGCACGTTCGGCGCACTGGCCTGGAGCAGTGTGGTCCCGGCGGTCCGCACCGTGTGGGGCGCGGTGCGCGAGCGCCGGCTCAACGGCCTCGCGGCGCTGATGGTGTCGGTCAACGCGGTCTCGCTGCTGCTGGGCCTGGTGTCCGGTGACCCCCGGCTGATGCTCCTCAAGGACAGCGGGGTGAGCAGCATCATCGGCCTGACGTTCCTGGTGACGGCGGTGCGGGGCCGCCCCATGCTGTCGGCGGGCCTGCGGCCGTGGCTGACCCGGGGCGAGGCCGCCAAGTCTGCCGCCTGGGAACGGCTCTCCGCCGGTTCGCCGGCGTTCCGCAAGGCCGAGACCCGGTTCTCGGCGGTGTGGGGCGGGGCGCTGCTCGCCGAGTGCGCGGTGCGGGCCGTGGGCGCGTACACCGTGCCCGTCGAGACGATGGTGTGGGCGGGGACGGTGCTCATGGTCGTCTCGATGGTGCTGGCCTTCCTCGTCTCGGGTCGCTTCGGGGTCGTCCCGATGGAGCGCATGATCGCGGCCGAGGCCGAGGCCGCCGCCGCGACGGACCGCTGACGGTCCGCCAGAACGCCGCAGGGCCACTCCGGGGGAGTGGCCCTGCGGTCATGTGCGGCCCGAAAATCGCTTGACCTCGGTGTTTACCGTTCTCGTATGACTGATTCGCTGAGGCTGGCCCAGGTCGGCGCCGGGAACGTGGACGAAGCGATCGGGCTGCGGGTGCGGCCCGATCAGGAGCATCTGGTGGCGCCAGTGGTGAAGTCCCTGGCCGAGGCGTACGCGCACGGGGAGGCCGCCTGGCCCCGGCTCGTCCTCGACGGCGACCGGCTCGTCGGCTTCCTGATGGCCTTCCTGGACATCGACTTCGCGGGTGACGGCACCGGGCGCGACATCCGCTCGGGGCTGTGGCGCCTCAACATCGCGGCCGGTGAACAGGGGCGCGGCTACGGCCGGTTCGCGGTCGAGTCGGTGGCCGCCGAGATCCGCCGGCGCGGCGGCACCCGCATGTACGTCACGTGGCACCCCGGCGACGACGGCCCCGAGGGCTTCTACCTGGGGCTCGGATTCCGGCCCACGGGCGAGACGAGCGGGGACCAGACGGTCGGGGTGCTGGAGCTGGGCTGAGGGACGGGCCCGGAGCCCGGCCCGTCCCTCGGACCGTCGCCGGGTCAGTGGTTCCTGGGGAAGCCCAGGTCCACGCCTGCCGGGGCGTCCGCCGGGTCCGGCCAGCGGGTCGTGGTGACCTTGCCCCGGGTGTAGAAGTGGACGCCGTCGTTGCCGTAGATGTGGTGGTCGCCGAAGAGGGAGTCCTTCCAGCCGCCGAACGAGTGGTAGCCGACGGGGACCGGGATCGGCACGTTGACGCCGACCATGCCGGCCTCGATCTCCAGCTGGAAGCGGCGGGCCGCGCCACCGTCGCGGGTGAAGATCGCGGTGCCGTTGCCGTACGGCGAGGCGTTCATGAGGGCGACGCCCTCCTCGTACGTCGCCACGCGCAGCACGCACAGCACCGGGCCGAAGATCTCGTCCCGGTACGCGTCGGAGTCGGTGGAGACGTGGTCGAGGAGCGAGAGGCCGATCCAGTGGCCGTCCTCGAAGCCGTCGACGGTGAATCCGGTGCCGTCGAGGACCACTTCGGCGCCCTGGGCGGCGGCGCCGGTGACGTAGGAGGCGACCTTGTCGCGGTGGGCGGCGGTGATCAGCGGCCCCATCTCGGACGTGGGGTCCGTGCCGGGGCCGATCTTGATCCGGGCGGCCCGCTCCTTGATGCGGGCGACCAGCTCGTCGCCGATCGCGCCCACGGCGACGACTGCGGAGATCGCCATGCAGCGCTCCCCCGCCGAGCCGTACGCGGCGGAGACGGCGGCGTCGGCGGCGGCGTCCAGGTCCGCGTCGGGCAGCACCAACATGTGGTTCTTCGCGCCGCCGAGCGCCTGCACGTGCTTGCCGTTGGCCGAGGCGGTGGCGTGGATGTGGCGGGCGATGGGCGTCGAGCCGACGAAGGAGACGGCGGCGACGTCCGGGTGGTTCAGCAGCGCGTCGACCGCGACCCGGTCCCCGTGCAGGACATTGAGCACACCGTCCGGAAGCCCGGCCTCCGCCGCCAGCTCGGCCAGCAGGTTGGCGGCGGACGGGTCCTTCTCGCTGGGCTTGAGCACGAAGGTGTTGCCGCAGGCGACGGCCAGCGGGAACATCCACATCGGCACCATGGCCGGGAAGTTGAACGGGGTGATCCCGGCGACCACGCCCAGCGGCTGACGGATCGAGGAGACGTCGACCCGGTGGGAGACCTGGGTGGACAGCTCGCCCTTGAGCTGCGTCGTGATCCCGCAGGCCAGCTCCACGATCTCCAGACCGCGCGCCACCTCGCCCAGCGCGTCGGAGTGCACCTTGCCGTGCTCGGCGGTGATCAGGGCGGCGATCTCGTCGCGGTGGGCGTCCAGCAGCGCGTGGTAGCGGAACAGCACCGCCGTGCGGGCGGAGAGCGAGGAGTCGCGCCAGGTCCGGTACGCGTCCTTCGCCGCCGCCACCGCCGTATCGGCCTCGTCCGGCGAGGCGAACGCGACCCGGGTGGTGACGGCGCCGGTGGCGGGGTCGGTGACCTCGCCGTAGTTGCCCGAGGTGCCCTCGACGGTCTTGCCACCGATCCAGTGGTTCACGGTCTTCATGCTGTGGCTCCTTCAGAGGTGACGGCGTCGGCCGGCGCTGTGTCGTTCGTACTCTTTCCGTGCTTCGACCGCCGCGGGGCGGGTGGCCGTCCCGGCCACGGGGACATCCCACCACGCCTGCGCCTCCGGAGGACCCTGTCCGGCGCCGGGTGTTGCCGTCTCGACGTGTACGCAGACGGGCCGGGCTTCGGCGCGGGCCTCGGCGAGGGCCGCCCGCAGCCCGGCCACCGTCCCGGCACGCAGCACCCGCATGCCGAGCGAGGCGGCGTTGGCCGCGAGGTCCACGGGGAGCGGCGGTCCGGTGAAGCCTCCGTCCGCCGAGCGGTGGCGGTAGTCCGTGCCGAAGCCCTCACCGCCGGTCGCCCCGGAGAGGCCGCCGATCGAGGCGTAGCCGTGGTTCTGCAGGACGACGAGCTTGACCGGCAGGTTCTCCTGGACGGCGGTGACGATCTCGGTGGGGTTCATGAGGTAGGTGCCGTCACCGACGAGCGCCCAGACCGGGCGGCCCGGCGCCGCCGTGCACACGCCGATCGCGGCCGGGATCTCGTAGCCCATGCAGGAGTAGCCGTACTCCACGTGGTACTGGCGCGGGGAGCGGGTCCGCCAGAGCTTGTGCAGGTCGCCGGGGAGCGAACCGGCCGCGTTGATGAGGATGTCCTCGTCGGTGACGAGCTCGTCCAGGAGGCCGAGGACCTGGGTCTGGGTGGGGCGGGCATCCGGGTCGGGCGTGGCGTACGCGGCGTCGACGCGCCGCTCCCAGCGGGCCTTGGCCTCGCCGTACTCGGCCTCGTAGGCGGGGTCCGTACGGTGTCCGGCCAGGGCCTCGGTGAGGGCGTCGAGGGCGGTGCGGGCGTCGGCGACGAGCGGGAGGGCGGCGAGCTTGTGGGCGTCGAAGCCGGTGAGGTTGACGTTGAGGAAGCGGACGCCGGGGTGCTGGAAGAGGGTCGCGGACGCGGTGGTGAAGTCGGTGTACCGGGTGCCGACTCCGATGACGAGGTCGGCGGTGCGGGCGAGGTCGTCGGCGGTGGCGGTGCCGGTGTGGCCGATGCCTCCGACGTCGGCGGGGTGGTCGTGGCGCAGCGAGCCCTTGCCCGCCTGGGTGGAGGCGACGGGGATGCCGGTGGCGGCGGCGAACGCGGCGAGGGCGTCCTCGGCGGCGCTGTGGTGGACCCCGCCGCCCGCGACGACGAGGGGGCGGCGGGCGGCGCGCACCGCCCGTACGGCCCGGCCGAGTTCGTACGGGTCGGGGGCGGGGCGGCGCACGTGCCAGACCCGCTCCGCGAAGAACTCCGCCGGCCAGTCGTGCGCCTCGGCCTGGACGTCCTGCGGCAGCGCGAGGGTGACCGCGCCGGTCTCCGCCGGGTCGGCCAGGACGCGCATGGCGTGCAGCGCGGCCGGGATCAGGGCCTCGGGGCGGGTGATCCGGTCGAAGTAGCGGGAGACCGGGCGCAGGCAGTCGTTGACGGAGACGTCGCCCGCGTACGCCACTTCCAGCTGCTGGAGCACGGGGTCGGCGGGGCGGGTCGCGAAGGTGTCGCCGGGCAGCAGCAGGACGGGGAGGTGGTTGACGGTGGCGAGGGCGGCGCCGGTGACGAGGTTGGTGGCGCCGGGGCCGATGGACGTGGTGACGGCGTGGGCGGACAGCCGGCCGGACTGGCGGGCGTGGCCCACGGCCGCGTGCACCATGGCCTGTTCGTTGCGGCCCTGGAAGTACGGCATGGCGGGTCCGGTCTCCAGGAGCGCCTGGCCGATTCCGGCGACGTTGCCGTGGCCGAAGATGCCCCAGGTGGCGGCGATCAGCCGGTGGCGTTCGCCGTCGCGCTCGGCGTACTGGCGCGCGAGGAAGGCGATGAGTGCCTGGGCGGTGGTGAGGCGGCGGGTGCCGCCACCGGCCGGTCCGGTCGTGCCGGGCGTCGCGGTCATGCGTGGTCCTCCGGTCCGTGGAGCGGCAGCCGGGGGTCGACCGGCTGGGACGGCCAGGTGTCGCGCACCCACCGGTGGTCGGGGTGGTCGCGGATCAGCCACTCCCGCTGCTCGCCGGGGCCCGCCATGACGTTGAGGTAGTACAGGGTGCGGCCGGGCTGGGCGATGGACGGGCCGTGCCAGCCGTCCGGGATGAGGACCGCGTCGCCGCTGCGGACCTCGGCCAGCACGTCCGTGCCACCGGGGCGGGACGGGGAGACGCGGTGGTAGCCGAGGCCGTCGTCCTCGACCTCGAAGTAGTAGATCTCCTCCAGGACGGACTCCTCGCCGGGGTGGTGCTCATCGTGTTTGTGCGGCGGGTAGGAGGACCAGTTGCCGCCGGGCGTGAGGACTTCCACGGCGATGAGGCGGTCGCAGTCGAAGGCGTCCGCGGCGGCGAAGTTGTTGACCTGGCGGGAGCAGGTGCCCGCGCCGCGCAGTTCCACGCGTACCTCCGGCGCGGGGCCGTAGCGAGCGGGGAGTCGTCGCTCGCACTTCGCTCCTGCCAGGGCGAAGCGGCCGCCTGCGCCGGAGGCGATCTGTGCGTGGGCGTCGCGCGGTACATAGGCGAAGTCGGAAACGCCGCTGAACACGCTCCTACGGCCCAGCAGTTCAAAGATCTCATCTGAGATGTGCACCGTACAGCTGCCGGTCAACGGCAGTACGATCCACTCGCTCTCCCCGGTGACGAGTGTGTGAACTCCTCCCGGTTCCAGCTCCAGCACGCGGAGCCCCGAGCGCTCCCAGCCGGCCAGGTCCGGGCCGATGTCCAGGGTGTACGGGCCGTGCGCGGTGGAGCCCGAGGGCAGGTGGTATGCCGGATCGTCGCGCATGCTCAGGCTCCTTCGGTGTGTGCGGTGACCGCGCCTTCGGCGAGCGCGGCTTCGATCTCGTACGGGAAGGGCATCGCGGAGGAGCAGGCGAGCCGGGCGGCGACGATGGCGCCGGCGGCGTTGGCGTACCGCATGGTGCGCGCGATGTCCCAGCCGCTCAGCAGCCCGTGGCAGAGGGCGCCGCCGAACGCGTCGCCCGCGCCGAGGCCGTTGACCACGTCGACGGGGAGCGGCGGGACGTCGGCGACGGTGCCGTCCCGGTGGACGGCGAGGACGCCCGCGGGGCCCTGCTTGACGACGGCCAGCTCGACGCCGGCCCCGATGAGGGCGCGGGCCGCCGCGTGCGGTTCGCGCTCCCCGGTGGCGATCTCGCACTCGTCCAGATTGCCGACGGCGACCGTCGCGTGGGCCAGGGCCTCGCGGTAGCGGGCGGACGGGCCCGGCCCACCGGCGCCCGGCGGCCAGAACACCGGCCGCCAGTCGAGGTCGAAGACGGTGATGCCGGAGCGGTCGCGGGCGCGCAGCGCGGCGAGGGTCGCCGTGCGGCTCGGCTCGGCGCACAGCCCGGTGCCGGTCATCCAGAACACCCGGGCGGCCCGGACCGCTTCGAGGTCCAGCTCGGCGGTGTGGATCTCCAGATCGGGGGCCTTGGGCTGCCGGTAGAAGTACAGCGGGAAGTCGTCGGGCGGGAAGACCTCGCAGAAGGTGACGGGTGTCGGGTAGGCGGCGACGGGCGTCACCCACCGGTCGTCCACCCCGAACTCCCGCAGCTGCTCGCGCAGGTAGTCACCGAACGGGTCCGCGCCGGTCCGGGTCACCACGGCGGTGCGACGGCCGAGGCGGGCGGCGGCGACGGCCACGTTGGACGGGGAGCCGCCGAGGAACTTCCCGAAGGTGTCGACCCGGGCCAGCGGCACGCCCGTCCGCAGCGGGTAGAGGTCCACCCCGATCCGCCCCATCGTGATCACGTCGTACGGCTGCTCAGGCATGAAACGTCCCTTCGGCTGGGCGCCTGTACCTGGATCATCTCCGCTCGGGTCACCGTCAATCGCCCGCCGCACCGGCGACTGCCCGCGCTCCTGCGGGCGTCCCCCCGGGGCGCCCCGACGCTTTCGCCGACGCTCCCGGGTGCTTCGCGCGGTTCGACGGGCCTCGGCAGTGACGTGGAGCCGGTTCGGGCTGTTGTCCTCGGTGAGACCGGGCCCCCGGGCCCGCCCCCCGCACTCACCGAGGAGCGACCACCATGTCCCGAACCCCCCTGTCCCCGCGCCGGTCCGCCGGCGCCTCGGCCCTGACCACCGGGCTCCTGGCCGCCGTCGCGCTGGCCGCCGCCGTGGCGGCCGCCCCGGGGGCCGCCGCCGATGCCGAGAATGTGCCCCCGGCCGGGTCCAGCCCCGTGTGCGCCTTCTACGACGGGGACGGGCTGACCGTCTTCGGCGACCGGGGCGACCGCGCCTTCCAGGTGCAGTGCATGCTGGCCAACCGGCGCTACCTGCCGTGGGACGCGGTGGACGGGACGTTCGGCCTGCGCACCCTGGACGCCGTCCGGCGCTTCCAGGCCGACCACCCGCCCCTGCTCGGCACCGGAGTGGTCGACGCGGACACCTGGACCGCGCTCTGGCGCGGTGACGTCCCGGTCGACGCCGCGGCGTGACGCCGGGCGGGGTCCGCGCCGCCCGGCGCCCGGCTCACGTCCGCGTGCGGTTCACGCGCCGCTGGGCACCCGTTCCGCCTCGGCGTCCCGCTCCGGTATGGACTCCGGCGCATCCGGCCGCCCGGGCCCGCCCTCGCTCAGCCCGAACCGCTGGTGGAACCTCCGCAGCGGTGCCGGGGCCCACCAGCTCGCCCGGCCCATGAGCTTCATGACCGTCGGGACGAGCAGGCTGCGGACCACCATCGCGTCCATGAGCACGGCGAGCGCGATGCCGAGGCCGAGCATCTTGGTGTTGGTCACCCGCGAGGTGCCGATGGCGACCATCACGACCGCCAGGATCACGGCCGCCGCGGTGATCAGCCCGCCGGTGCGCCGCAGTCCGAAGGCGACGGCCTGCTCGTGTGCGCCGGTGCGGTCGTACTCCTCCTTGATCCGGGAGAGCAGGAACACCCCGTAGTCCATGGAGAGGCCGAAGGCGACGCAGAACATGAGCACCGGCAGCGTCGTCTCTATGTCCCCGGTACTGGTGAAGGCGAGCGGCCCGGACAGGTGGCCGTCCTGGAAGACCCAGACGACGGCTCCGAACATCGCGGTGAGGCTCAGGGCGTTGAGCACGACGGCCTGGACGGGGATCAGGACGCTTCCGGTCAGCAGGAAGACCAGCAGCAGCGTCACCACGGCGATGATGCCCACCGCCCATGGCAGCCGGTCGCCGATGGCGGCCTTGGAGTCGACCAGGACCGCCGCCGTGCCCGTCACGGAGGTGTCGAAGGGGGCGGGCTCGGCGCGCAGGTCCTTCACCAGGCGCTGGGTCTCCTCCCCGACCGGCTCGCCCTTGCCGAGCACGCTGAAGTAGGCGTTCCGCCCCTCCGTGACCGGCCCGTCCACCCGGAGGACCCCCGGCAGCGCGGCGAGCCTGCTGCGGTAGTCGGCGTACTGGGCGGGGGTCGCCCCGCCCTCCGCCAGGATGTCGAGGCTCCCGCCGGGGCTCCCGGGGAAGCCGTCCCGCAGATGCTGCTGCACCACGTGGGACTCGGAGGCGGCGGGCAGCTGCCGGTCGTCCGCCGTACCGAACTTCACGCCCAGGAAGGGCAGTCCGAGGAGGACGAGCCCGACGCCCGTGACCACCGCGAAGACCGGAGCCCTGCGCATCACCAGAGCCGTGAACCGGGCCCACCCCGCACCGGCCTCCGCCTGCGGCTCCGGGCGCCCGCGCCGCAGCAGCCTCCGGAGGTCGAGGGAGTTCACCCGGCGGCCGAGGAGCATCAGCGCGGCCGGGAGGAGGATCAGCGCGGCTGCGGCGGCGAGGAGCACCACGGCGATGCCCGCGTAGGCGAAGGAGCGCAGGAAGTACTGCGGGAAGACGAGCATCGCGGCGAGCGACACCGCCACGGTCAGCGCGGAGAACAGCACGGTCCGGCCCGCCGTGCGCAGCGTCGCACCGATGGCCTCCCTGGTCGGGGCCCCGGCCGCCAGCTCCTCGCGGAAGCGGCGCACGATGAACAGGGCGTAGTCGATGGCGAGCCCGAGCCCGAGTGCCGTGGTGAGGTTCTGGGCGAAGACGGAGACGTCGGTGAACTCGGTGATGCCGCGCAGCACCGCGTTGGTCCCCAGGATGGCGACGATGCCCACGCCCAGGGGCAGCAGGGCGGCGATGGCGCTGCCGAAGACCATGACGAGCAGCACCAGCGTCACCGGAAGGGCGATCATCTCGGCCCTCAGCAGGTCCTCCTGGATGATCGTCTGCATCTCGTGCTGCACGGCCACGGGCCCGCCGATCGAGACGTGCACCGGCCCGTGCTCGCCGCGGTAGGCCGGGGCCAACCGGTCCAGCACCTCGCCCGACGCCTTGTCGTCGCCCTCGATCCGGGCGGCGATCAGCGCCTCCTTGCCGTCCTCGGCGCGCAGCGCGGGCGCCTTGTCCTGCCAGTAGGAGCGGACGCCGACGACATCCGCCTCACCGGCCAGCCGCTTCGTCAGGCGCGCCGCCTCGGCCGCCACGGCGGGGTCGTCGACGGAGGCGCCGCCGCTGTCGACGAGCAGCAGCAGATTCGGCTGGGAGGCAGGGAACTCACGCTCCAGCGCCTTCGTGGCGTAGGTCGACTCCGCGTCCGGGGCCTGCCAGCCGCCGCTGCCCATGCGGTCGGCGACCCCGCTGCCCGCGAGGACCGCGAGCGCGGTGATCACCAGTGCCGTCAGCAGCGAGAGCCGGGGACGCGCGGTGACGAAGCGCGTCCAGCCTCCCGGTCGCCGCGGGCCGTTGACTTCAGGCATGGTGCGATGTCCCCTTTCCCCGGATCCGGGCGCGCGGGGCGGCAGCACGAGGCAGCCGCGCAGGGCAGCATGGATCAGTCATTGCCACATACACTGGCAAACACGAGTCATCGCTCGCGTTTCTCAAGAATGCGAGCGACCACTCGCGTTTGTCAACCGCGCACGAAAGCTGGGGATTCACCGTGTCGCAGTCCAGAGCGGCCGGCTCCGAGGACACCGGGGCCACCCGGGGAGCCGGGGCCACCGACCACACCGACACCCCCGCCCGGCCGCGCAGGCGGCAGGCCCGGGGCGAGGCCCGCATCGCGCAGCTGCTCCAGGCCGCCGCCAACGTGTTCTGCACGACCGGCTACACCGCGGCGAGCACCAACGCCATCGCGCGGGAGGCCGGGGTCTCCCCCGGCACGCTCTACCAGTTCTTCCCCAACAAGGAAGCCATCGCGGTCGAGCTCGGCGACCAGCTCCTGACCCGCTGGCGGGACACCTACGGGGCCGCGTTCCTGGCCGACCACCTGGAGCTCCCGCTGGACCGGATGCTCGACGCCACCCTCGACCCGCTGATCGAGTTCAACTGCGCGAACCCGGCGTTCACGGTCCTGATGCACGGCTCCGAGATTCCCGGCATGGTCACCAAGGACCACGACGCCGTGCACGTCACGATGCTGAGCCGCGTCGAGACGATCCTGGCCGGATACCTGCCGGACAAGCCACCGGCCGAGGTCACCCGGATCGCCACGATGATCTTCAACATCTTCAAGTCCGGACTGGACGTGATCATGGCGCACGAGGGGGACGAGCGCGAGGCGTACATCCAGGAGATGAAGACGGTCCTCCACCGGTACCTCGAACCCATGCTCCCCGACGACACGGCGACCGGACCCCGCTCGCGTCATACCCCCTAGGGGTATAGAGTGGGCTCGTGGAGGCGCACCGGTACGCGCCCATCCGCCCCCGTGTGCCCGTCGAAGAGGAGAACACCATGACCGCCGAGACCCAGCTCCCCCAGGCGACCGGCTCCTGCTGCTCGCCCAGCGGTTCCTGCCACGACAGCGCGGGCGCCGACGCCGGACAGTCCGGCGTGACCACCGTCTACCAGGTGGCCGGCATGACCTGCGGCCACTGCGAGGGCGCCGTCTCCGAGGAGGTCTCCGCCATCGAGGGTGTCACCTCGGTGAAGGCCGTGGCGTCCACCGGGCAGGTGACGGTGGTCTCGCAGGCCCCCCTGGACGACGAGGCCGTGCGCGCCGCCGTGGACGAGGCGGGTTACGAGCTCACCGGGCGCGTCTGACCGACCCGGGAGCGACCCGCACCACCCGCACCACTCGCACCACCCGTCACCGCCGGGCCGGACCGACCAGCAGATACTGGTGGGGTACGGCCCGGTCGGCGTTCCAGGAGTACGGACATGCACAGCGCATCGGATACGCACAGCACGACGGAGGCCGGAGCCCCGGCGGAGCCTTCGCGGGCCGAGTTCATGATCGGCGGCATGACCTGCGCCTCCTGCGCGGCCCGCGTCGAGAAGAAGCTCAACCGGATGGACGGCGTCACCGCCACCGTCAACTACGCCACCGAGAAGGCCCGCGTCAGCTATGACGGCGCCGCCGTCTCCGTGGACGATCTTGTCGCCACCGTGGAGCGGACCGGCTACACGGCGAAGCCGCTGCCCGGGGCGGCCGTACGGACCCCCGGCCCCGCCGCCATGGAAGCCCCCCGGGCCACCGGACCCGCCGCGACCGCCGAAGCTCCGCACACCACCGCCGCCCCGGACCCGCGGCCCGCCGGGCCCTCCCGCCACGAGCCCGCGCCGCGCGCCCCCCGACCGGAACCGGAACCGGAGGCCCCACCGCACCCCCACGCCGCCGAGGACACTCCCGACCCCGCCCTCACCGCCCTCCGGCAGCGGCTCGTCGTCTCCGCCGTGCTCGCCGCCCCCGTGGTCGCCCTGGCGATGATCCCCGCCCTCCAGTTCGACTTCTGGCAGTGGCTCTCGCTCACCCTCGCCGCGCCCGTCGTGGTCTGGGGCGGGCTGCCCTTCCACCGGGCCACCTGGACCAACCTGAGGCACGGCGCGGCGACCATGGACACCCTCGTCTCCGTCGGGACGCTCGCCGCCTTCGGCTGGTCGTTGTGGGCGCTGTTCCTCGGGGACGCCGGAATGCCCGGCATGCGGCACGGCTTCGACCTGACGGCCTCCCGGGCCGACGCCTCGTCCACCATCTACCTGGAGGTCGCGGCGGGCGTCGTCACCTTCATCCTGCTGGGCCGCTACCTGGAAGCGAAGTCCAAGCGGAGGGCCGGGGCCGCGCTGCGCGCCCTGATGCGCCTCGGCGCCAAGGACGTGACCGTCCTGCGCGACGGCGCCGAGGTCCGCGTCCCCGTCGCCCGGCTCGTCGTGGGTGACCGCTTCCTCGTCCGCCCCGGCGAGAAGATCGCCACGGACGGCACCGTGGTCGAGGGTTCCTCGGCGGTGGACGCGTCCATGCTCACCGGCGAGTCCGTGCCCGTGGACGTGGCCGTCGGCGACACGGTGACCGGCGCGACGCTCAATGTCTCGGGCCGCCTCGTCGTGGAGGCGACCCGCGTCGGCGGGGACACCCAGCTGGCCCGGATGGCGAAGCTGGTGGAGGACGCGCAGAACGGCAAGGCCGAGGTGCAGCGCCTCGCGGACCGGATCTCGGCGGTCTTCGTCCCGGTCGTCCTGCTGCTCGCCCTCGGCACGCTCATCGGCTGGCTGCTGGCCACCGACGACGTGACGGCCGCGTTCACGGCGGCGGTGGCGGTCCTGATCATCGCCTGCCCCTGCGCCCTCGGCCTCGCCACCCCGACCGCGCTCATGGTCGGCACCGGACGAGGCGCCCAGCTCGGCATCCTCATCAAGGGCCCCGAGGTCCTGGAGTCCACCCGCCGCGTCGACACCGTCGTCCTGGACAAGACCGGCACCGTCACCACCGGCCGCATGACCCTCCAGGCCGTCCACACGGCCCCCGGAACCACCGAGACCGACGCCCTCCGCCTCGCCGGAGCCCTCGAACACGCCTCCGAACACCCCATCGCCCAGGCCGTCGCCACCGGAGCCACCGACCGCACCGGCACCGCCCTTCCCACCCCCGAGGACTTCGCCAACGTCCCCGGCCTCGGCGTCCAGGGCACCGTCGAGGGCCACACCGTCCTCGTCGGGCGCTCCCGGCTGCTCGCCGAGGCCGGAATGCCCCTCCCCGACGCGCTGGCCGCCGCCGTCACGGACGCCGCCGCCCAAGGACGTACGGCCATCGCGGTCGGCTGGGACGGCGAGGCGCGCGCGGTCCTGGAAGTCGCCGACGCGATCAAGGACAGCAGCGCCGAGGCCGTCGCCGCGCTCCGGGATCTCGGTCTCACACCGATCCTGCTGACCGGTGACAACCGCGCCGTGGCGGAGTCCGTGGCCCGTGAGGCCGGGATCGGGGAGGTCCGCGCCGAGGTGCTGCCGGAGGAGAAGGCGCACGTCATCCGGGGGCTCCAGGAGCAGGGACGGGTCGTCGCCATGGTCGGCGACGGGGTCAACGACGCCGCCGCGCTGGCCACCGCCGACCTGGGCCTGGCAATGGGCACCGGCACGGACGCGGCGATCGAGGCGAGCGACCTCACCCTGGTTCGTGGAGATCTCAAGGTGACAGCGGACGCCATCCGCCTCTCCCGACGCACCCTCACCACCATCAGGGGCAACCTTTTCTGGGCATTCGGCTACAACGTGGCCGCCCTACCCCTTGCGGCATTTGGGCTGCTCAACCCTATGATTGCCGGAGCGGCGATGGCCTTCTCATCGGTCTTCGTCGTGACGAACAGTCTGCGCCTGCGGTCCTTCACGTAATTTCCACAATGAGATTCAGATCACATCGGTTTCAGGGTAACCATTCGATGGGCTCGTAAGTCTTAGAGTGCGATGCCAAGGATGTCTTGGGGGACGTCCGACGGAGCGTCTTGGGGGATGCTCCGGGCAAGAGTGGGCCGGGGCACGTACACCGGGGAGCTTTGAGCGGCCCTCCCGTCGGTACGTACCCCGGCAGACCACAGCGCAGTAGCAGGACAAGCAGTACCGAGGCACAGCCCAGGAGCTACGGCTCCCACTGAACGCCCGGCCGGATCCCGTGGGGGGAATCCGCTCCGGGACATGGGAAGCGCCTCGCTGTCGGCCCGTGGGGGGATCGATGGCGAGGCGCTTCTCTCTTGCGCGGGAGCGCTCCCGGACCGGCCCTCGCCGCACATACCCACGGAACGCCACACGCCCCCGGCCGCCGCGTCGCTCGGGGCGAAGGCGCGGCAGGCGGGGGCGCGGGTTCCGGCGTCAGTCAGGGCCGGGGAAAGCGCGAGGGATCGTTCAGCGGCCCTCGACCGGGACGAAGTCGCGCAGGACCTCGCCGGTGTAGATCTGGCGCGGGCGGCCGATGCGGGAGCCGGGCTCCTTGATCATCTCGTGCCACTGGGCGATCCAGCCGGGGAGCCGGCCGAGCGCGAAGAGCACGGTGAACATCTCGGTCGGGAAGCCCATCGCGCGGTAGATGAGGCCCGTGTAGAAGTCCACGTTCGGGTAGAGGTTGCGCGAGACGAAGTACTCGTCGGAGAGCGCGTGCTCCTCCAGCTTGAGCGCGATGTCCAGCAGCTCGTCGGACTTGCCGAGGGCGGACAGCACGTCGTGCGCGGCGGCCTTGATGATCTTGGCGCGCGGGTCGAAGGACTTGTACACCCGGTGGCCGAAGCCCATCAGGCGGACGCCGTCCTCCTTGTTCTTCACCTTGCGGATGAAGGAGTCGACGTCGCCGCCGTTGGCCTGGATGCCTTCCAGCATCTCCAGGACGGACTGGTTGGCGCCGCCGTGCAGGGGGCCCCAGAGCGCCGAGATGCCGGCGGAGATCGAGGCGAACATGTTCGCCTGCGAGGAGCCGACCAGGCGCACGGTGGAGGTCGAACAGTTCTGCTCGTGGTCCGCGTGCAGGATGAGCAGCTTGTCGAGCGCCGAGACGACGACCGGGTCGAGCTCGTACTCCTGGGCCGGGACCGAGAAGGTCATGCGCAGGAAGTTCTCGACGTAGCCCAGGTCGTTGCGCGGGTAGACGAACGGGTGACCGATCGACTTCTTGTACGCGTACGCGGCGATGGTCGGGAGCTTGGCGAGCAGCCGGATGGTCGAGAGGTGGCGCTGCTCCTCGTCGAACGGGTTGTGGCTGTCCTGGTAGAACGTGGACAGCGCACTGACGACCGAGGACAGCATGGCCATCGGGTGGGCGTCGCGGGGGAAGCCGTCGAAGAACCGCTTGACGTCCTCGTGCAGCAGCGTGTGCTGGGTGATCTCGTTCTTGAAGGTCGACAGCTCGTCGACCTTGGGAAGCTCACCGTTGATCAGCGTGTACGCGACCTCGAGGAAGGTCGAACGCTCCGCGAGCTGCTCGATCGGGTAGCCGCGGTAGCGCAGGATGCCCTGCTCGCCGTCGAGGTAGGTGATGGCCGATTTATAGGCAGCGGTGTTGCCGTATCCACTGTCCAGCGTCACCAGGCCGGTGTTCGCCCGGAGCTTCCCGATGTCGAAGCCCTTGTCGCCGACGGTGCTGTCGATCACCGGGTAGGTGTACTCGCCATCGCCGTACCGCAGTACCACAGCGTTGTTGGTGTGCTCGCTCACGTCATCCCTCACCGACGTAGTGCCTCTTCTTCGAGGTTCCCTGACTGTCTCCACCCTCCCCCATTTGGCTCAGGAGAGTGCACTCGGGGTCGTCCATTGGACCTACTCGCGGCACTGAGTGCCGCGAACTTAGCCATCCTGCCCCCTTGACTGCGGTTCCGGAAGACCTCCGTGATGTTTCCCACCGATTTGATCGATCATTTTTACCGACGATCCTCCGTCGCCGCCTCCCCGGAGCCGGTGATCCAGCGCCGTACAGCGTCTGCCTGCGGAAACCGTGCGGACCGCCTGGCCGATCGCCTGTCGCGAGCCGACCAGCACGACGAGCTTCTTGGCCCTGGTCACGGCGGTGTAGAGCAGGTTGCGCTGGAGCATCATCCAGGCACTCTTCGTGACGGGGATGACGACGGCCGGGTACTCGCTGCCCTGGGAACGGTGGATCGTCATGGCGTACGCGTGGGCGAGCTCGTCCAGCTCGTCGAAGTCGTAGCCGATCTCCTCGTCCTCGTCGGTGAGCACCGTCAGCCGCTGTTCGTCCAGGTCGAGGCCGGTGACGACGCCCACGGTGCCGTTGAAGACACCGTTTTCCCCCTTGTCGTAGTTGTTACGGATCTGGGTGACCTTGTCCCCCACCCGGAAGACCCGACCGCCGAACCGCTTCTCGGGCACGCCCGGCCGGCCCGGGGTGATCGCCTGCTGGAGCAGACCGTTGAGATGCCCGGCCCCCGCCGGGCCCCGGTGCATCGGCGCGAGCACCTGGACGTCCCGGCGCGGGTTCAGCCCGAACTTGGCCGGAATGCGGCGGGACGCGACGTCCACCGCGAGCACCCCGGCATCCTCCGTCTCGTCCTCCACGAAGAGGAAGAAGTCACTGAGCCCCTGGGTGAGGGGCGGTACGCCGGAATTGATGCGGTGCGCGTTGGTGACCACGCCCGACTGCTGGGCCTGGCGGAAAATCGTGGTCAGCCGGACGGCGGGCACGGGGCCGCCCTCGGCGAGGAGGTCCCGCAGCACCTCCCCCGCGCCCACGGACGGCAGTTGGTCCACATCGCCGACGAGCAGCAGGTGGGCACCCGGTGCCACCGCCTTCACCAGCTTGTTGGCGAGCAGCAGATCGAGCATCGACGCCTCGTCCACGACGACCAGATCGGCGTCGAGCGGGCGGTCCTTGTCGTACGCCGCGTCGCCGCCGGGCTTCAGTTCCAGGAGGCGGTGCACGGTGGACGCCTCGGCGCCCGCCAGCTCGGAGAGCCGCTTGGCCGCCCGGCCGGTGGGCGCGGCGAGGACCACCTTCGCCTTCTTGGCGCGGGCCAGCTCCACGATGGACCGGACCGTGAACGACTTGCCGCAGCCGGGGCCGCCGGTGAGCACGGCGACCTTCCGGGTCAGCGCGAGCCGTACGGCGGCCTCCTGCTCGGGCGCCAGCTTGGCGCCCGTCCGGCCCGCGAGCCACTTCAGCGCCTTGTCCCAGTCCACGTCCGCGAAGGCGGGCATCCGCTCCTCCGGGGTCCGCAGCAGCCGCCGTACCTGGGCGGCGAGGGAGATCTCCGCCCGGTGGAACGGCACCAGGTACACCGCGGTGACCGGCTCCCCGCCCTCGGGCGAGGGCACCTTCTCCCGTACGACGCCCTCCGGCTCCTCGGCCAGCTCGGCCAGGCACTCGATGACGAGCCCGGTGTCCACCTGGAGCAGCTTCACCGCGTCCGCGATCAGCCGCTCCTCGGGCAGGAAGCAGTGGCCCTGGTCGGTGGACTGCGACAGCGCGTACTGCAGCCCCGCCTTCACCCGTTCCGGGCTGTCGTGCGGGATGCCCACGGCCTGGGCGATCCTGTCGGCGGTCAGGAAGCCGATGCCCCAGACGTCGGCGGCCAGCCGGTAGGGCTGGTTCTTCACGACGGAGATCGAGGCGTCCTCGTACTTCTTGTAGATCCGCACGGCGATGGACGTCGAGACGCCGACGCCCTGGAGGAAGACCATGACCTCCTTGATGGCCTTCTGCTCCTCCCAGGCGGCGGCGATCATCTTCGTCCGCTTGGGGCCCAGCCCGGGGACCTCGATGAGGCGCTTGGGCTCGCGCTCGATGATGTCCAGCGTGTCCACGCCGAAATGGGTGGTGATCCGGTCGGCCATGACCGGCCCGATGCCCTTGATCAGCCCGGAGCCGAGGTAGCGCCGGATGCCCTGGATCGTGGCGGGGAGGACGGTCCGGTAGTTCTCGACGTGGAACTGCTTCCCGTACTGCGAGTGGGACGCCCAACGCCCCTCCATCCGCAAGGACTCCCCGGGCTGCGCCCCGAGCAACGCCCCGACGACGGTGAGCAGATCGTTGCTCCCGCGCCCGGTGTCGACTCGGGCGACGGTGTAGCCGTTCTCCTCGTTGGCGTACGTGATCCTCTCCAGAACGCCTTCCAGGACGGCCAGGTTGGGGGTGTGGGGCGTGGTGGTGGCCATGGGGCGACGGTATCGGGTGGGTGCGACAGCACGGCTCCCAGCGCGAGCGGGCCTCGACTGGTACCATAAGCAGTACCAGTCGGTCGCGGTAGAAGAGGTTCCGAGATGTCGATAACGGCAAGCGAAGCCCGAAAGCACCTTTTCCCGCTGATCGAGCAGGTCAACGAGGACCATGCCCCCGTGCACATCACCTCGCGCAAGGGCAACGCGGTCCTCATGTCCGAGCAGGACTTCACCTCGTGGCAGGAGACGATCTACCTGCTGCGCACCCCCGCCAACGCGCGTCGACTGCTCGACTCCATCGCGGAAGCCGAGGCGGGCGGGACCGAGTACCACGAACTGACGGACGTGCCGGACGACGACGGCGAGGGACGCGCGTGAAACTCGCGTTCACCACGCGTGGTTGGGACGACTACACCTTCTGGTCGGAGAGCGACCGGCGCATGACGCGTCGCATCAACAAACTGATCGCCGACACCATCCGAGACCCCTTCAACGGCATCGGCAAACCGGAGCCGCTGCGGGGCGACCTGAGCGGCTACTGGTCGCGGCGCATCGACGACGAGCACCGTCTCGTGTACAAGCCGACGGAGTCGGAGCTCATCGTCGTGCAGGCCCGGTACCACTACACCTGACTTCGCGGATCGGTCAGGAGGCCACCGCGGTCAGCGAGCGGCTGTGCTTCGGGGTCTCGATCTCGTCGATCAGGGCGACCGCCAGGTCCGCGTACGAGAAGGAGTCGGCGTCCGGCAGCAGGGCCTCGCCGCCCGTCCGGTAGTGACCGGTGCGGTCGGCCCGGTCGTCCAGGAAGACCGGCGGCGGGGCGAGCACCACCCAGTCGACGGGGGTCTCGGCGGTGCGCAGTACGTCCAGTTCCGCCGCGTGGCCGAGCGAGAAGGTCCGGGCGTCCGCCGGGAAGCCGGGGGTGTCGTGGAGCATGACGCCCGGCGCCGCCTCCAGCGTCGTACCGATCCCGACCAGCACCAGCCGGGGCACGCCCGCCCGCTCCAGCCCGGTCAGCAGCGCGTGCGCCGCACCCACGAAGAACTCCGCCGACGGCACGTCCATCCGCGCCGCCGCACCGATCGCCGCGTCATGGCCCTCCGCCACCGCCGCCACGCTCTCCGCGTCGGTCACGTCCCCGGCGACCACATCCACCCCGGGCCCGGCGAGCTCCGGGTGCGTGGCGGGGTCCCGCACCACGGCCGTCACCCGGTGTCCCCGCTCCACGGCCTCCCTGACCGCCCGCCGCCCCGCGCGTCCACCGGCTCCGAACACAACGATCCTGCTCATGGGTCGCCCCCCTGCCAGGGCCCGCGTCGTCCGCAGGCCGTCGCCGCGACGCTAGACCGGCAACCCATGGTTTCCGCAACGATAGTTACGTACGCTCGGCGGCGTGAGCCAACCCCTTGATGCCGATATGTTCACCGGCTGCGACCACACCGAATCGCCGTTCCGGCTGGGCGGCAAGTGGACCGCGAAGATCGTCCGGTGCCTGGAGGACGGCCCCCGGCGCTTCTCCGAACTGGCGGTCCCCCTGCGCGGCATCACCCCGAAGGTCCTCACCGAGACCCTCCGCTCCATGGAACGGGACGGCCTGATCACCCGCACCGTCGGCGACGGCATCCCGCCCCGCGTCGACTACGCGCTCTCCCCGCTCGGCCGCTCGTTGCTCGCCCCCATGGCCGCCTGCTGCGCCTGGGCCGCCGCGCACCTCCCGGAGGTGGAGGGCGCCCGCGAGGCGTACGAGGGCGCCGGGCAGGCCCTCCGCTGACGCCTTGGCCCCTTCCGGCACGAGAGCCCGCCGCCCGGCCGCGGCCCCGCCCCGGGGCGGGGCCGTTCCCGCCCGGAGCCGGGTCCTGGAGCGCTGTCTTCCGCCTGCCGTACGCCTGTACGGTGTGCGTTCCGTGCTGCCGCCCGAAAGGTGCTGAGTGTGTTCCGTTCCCGCGTCCTCGCCCTCCCCCTCGTAGCGCTCGCCGGAGCCGTGTTCGCCCTGGCCGGCTGCTCGTCGGACGACGGGGGCTCCGGCAAGGACGCCCCGTCCGACGGCGCGGGGAAGAAGGGCACGGCGAGCGCGCCGGCCGATGACGGGAAGGACGACGGTGACGCCGGTTCCGAGGCGTCGGGGTCGGGCAAGGGGTCCGCGAAGCTCACGTACAGCGGGGGTGCCAGTGGCGAGGCGTCCATCGCGGAGGTGACCTGCGCGGTGCTGGCCGGGAAGCTGGCAGCCGTCAACGCGCCGGACAACTCCGGGAGTTCCGACCCGGCGAAGCCGTCCTTCTCCGCCGTCCTGAGTGACGGCAAGGCGATGACCACGTTGGTCACGGAGGACGGCAAGACCTATCTGGCCACCTCGGCGCCCGGGATCACCAGCCGGGAGAGCGGCGGCACGTGGGTCGTCACCGTGGCCGGGCTGAAGCTGCAGCCGGCCGAATCGCAGGGCGACGCGATCACCGTCGACGGGGACATCACCTGCGGGTCCGTCGCCGGGGTGTAGGACGCCCGTCGCACCCGCACCGGCGCCCCGGGACCCGCACCGCACAGGCGGGCCCCGGGGCGGACCGGCTTCAGCAGGCGTGTTCCGCGTAGCGGGACGCCACCTCCGCCAGGACCTCCGCGCCGTCCCTCGCCCACAGCGCCTCGTTGAAGATCTCCACCTCGACCGGGCCGTCGAAGCCCGTCGCCTCCACCGCCTCGCGGAAGAAGCGGAAGTCCACGCTGCCGTCGCCGAGTTGGCCCCGGCCGAGCAGGACGCCCGCCGGGAGCGGGGTGATCCAGTCCGCGAGCTGGAAGGAGTGGATGCGGCCGGACGCACCGGCCCGCGCGATCTGGGCGGGGGCCTGGTCGTCCCACCAGAGGTGGTACGTGTCCACGACGACGCCCACCTGCTCGGCGGGGAAGCGCTCGGCGAGGTCCAGGGCCTGGGAGAGCGTCGAGACCACGCAGCGGTCCGAGGCGAACATGGGGTGCAGGGGCTCGATGGCCAAACGCACCCCGCGTTCGGCGGCGTACGGGGCCAGCTCGGCCAGGGCGTCCGCGATGCGTTCGCGGGCGCCGTACAGGTCCTTGCTGCCCTCCGGGAGTCCGCCCGAGACGAGGACCAGGGTGTCCGTGCCCACGCCCGCCGCCTCGTCCAGCGCGGCGCGGTTGTCGTCCAGGGCGCGGGCCCGCTCCGCCGGGTCCAGGGCGGTAAGGAAGCCGCCCCGGCACAGGCTGGTGACGGTCAGACCGTGGTCGGCGACGAGGCGGGCCGTCGCCTCGACCCCGTACGACTGCACCGGGGCCCGCCAGAGGCCCACCTTGTCGATGCCCGCCTTCGCGCAGCCCTCGGCCAGCTCGGGGAGCGACCACTGCTTGATGGTCTCCTGGTTGATGGAGAGACGGCCGTCGCTCATCGGGTGCCTCCCTGCACGGTCAGCAGCGCGCGCATCCTCGACTCCGCCAGCTCCGGGTCCGGGAACAGGCCGAGTCCGTCGGCCAGTTGGTACGCCTTCGCCAGGTGCGGAAGCGAGCGGGCCGACTGGAGGCCGCCCACCATCGTGAAGTGGTCCTGGTGGCCCGCCAGCCAGGCCAGGAACACCACGCCCGTCTTGTAGAAGCGGGTCGGCGCCTGGAACAGGTGCCGGGACAACTCGACCGTGGGGTCGAGCAGTTCGCGGAAGCCCTTCGTGTCGCCGGTGTCCAGCACCCGTACCGCGTGCGCGGCCAGCGGGCCCAGCGGGTCGAAGATGCCGAGCAGCGCGTGGCTGAAGCCCCGGTCGTCGCCCGCGATCAGCTCCGGGTAGTTGAAGTCGTCGCCGGTGTAGCAGCGGACCCCGCTCGGCAGGCGGCGGCGCACGTCGATCTCGCGGTCCGCGTCGAGCAGCGACATCTTGATGCCGTCGACCTTGTCCGGGTGCTCCGCGATGACCTGGAGGAAGGTGTCGGTGGCCAGGTCCAGGTCGGTGGAGCCCCAGTAACCTTCGAGTGCCGGGTCGAACATCGGGCCGAGCCAGTGCAGGACGACCGGTTCGGTGGCCTGGCGCAGCAGATGGGCGTACGTCTCCAGGTAGTCCTGGGGGCCCTTCGCGGCGGCGGCGAGCGCACGGGAGGCCATCAGGATGGCCTGGGCGCCGCTCTCCTCGACCACGGCGAGCTGTTCCTCGTACGCCGCGCGCACCTCGGCGAGCGTCGCCGGGCCGGGTGGCAGCTGGTCCGTGCCGACGCCGCAGGCGATGCGCCCGCCGACGGTCTTGGCCTCGGCGGCCGAGCGGCGGATCAGCTCCTCGGCGCCCGCCCAGTCCAGGCCCATGCCGCGCTGCGCGGTGTCCATGGCCTCGGCCACGCCCAGGCCGTGCGCCCAGAGGTGGCGGCGGAAGGCGAGCGTGGCGTCCCAGTCGACGGCGGCCGGGGAGTCCGGCGTGGTGTCGGCGTACGGGTCGGCGACGACGTGCGCGGCGGAGAAGACCGTACGGGAGGCGAGCGGCGCCCCCGTCGGGGTCAGGTCGAGCGGGGTGGCCCGGGGTTCGTACGGGCCCTGCGGGAGATGGATGGTCACGGTGACGGCTCCTCGGGGCCGGAGGGGAGGCGGGGGGTCACAGGGACAGCTCCGGGACGTCCAGGCGGCGGCCCTCCGCGTGGGACCTCAGTCCCAGCTCCGCCAGCTGCACGCCGCGCGCGCCCGCCATCAGGTCCCAGGTGTAGGGCTCGTCCAGCACGACGTGGCGGAGGAACAGCTCCCACTGGGCCTTGAAGCCGTTGTCGAAGACCGCGTTGTCCGGGACCTCCTGCCACTGGTCGCGGAAGGACTCGGTGACCGGCAGGTCCGGATTCCAGACCGGCTTCGGGGTGGCCGAGCGGTGCTGGACGCGGCAGTTGCGCAGGCCCGCGACGGCGGAGCCGTGGGTGCCGTCCACCTGGAACTCGACCAGCTCGTCGCGGTTGACCCGGACCGCCCAGGAGGAGTTGATCTGCGCGACCGCACCGCCCTCCAGCTGGAAGATGCCGTAGGCGGCGTCGTCGGCGGTCGCGGCGTAGGCCTTGCCGTGCTCGTCGCGGCGCTCCGGGATGTGGGTCTGGACGTGCGCCTGGACGGTGGTGACCCGGCCGAACAGCTCGTGGAGCACGTACTCCCAGTGCGGGAACATGTCCACGACGATGCCGCCGCCGTCCTCGGCGCGGTAGTTCCAGGACGGGCGCTGGGCCTCCTGCCAGTCGCCCTCGAAGACCCAGTAGCCGAACTCGCCGCGCACGGACAGGATCTCGCCGAAGAAGCCGCCGTCGATGAGGCGCTTCAGCTTCAGCAGGCCCGGCAGGAAGATCTTGTCCTGGACGACGCCGTGCTTGATGCCGGCCTCCTGGGCCAGCCGGGCCAGGTCGAGGGCGCCCTCCACGTCCGTGGCGGTGGGCTTCTCGGTGTAGATGTGCTTGCCCGCGGCGACGGCCTTCTTGATCGCCTCCACCCGGGCCTGGGTGACCTGGGCGTCGAAGTAGATGTCGACGGTGTCGTCCGCGAGGACCGCGTCCAGGTCGGTCGACCACTCGGTCAGGCCGTGGCGGGCGGCCAGCTCCTCCAGGGCGTGGGCGCGGCGGCCGACCAGGACCGGTTCCGGCCACAGCACGTCGCCGTTGCCGAGATCGAGGCCGCCCTGCTCGCGGATCGCGAGGATCGAGCGCACCAGGTGCTGCCGGTATCCCATGCGTCCCGTCACGCCGTTCATGGCGATGCGCACTGTCCTGCGTGTCACGAAAGTTCCCTCCGTACAGCCGTAGCAAGCGCTTTCTATGCGGGATGACGCTAGCCTGCCGACAGCGGCCCGGACAAGAGGGGGCCCGTCAATCGGTCACCGGCCACGGAGGAAAGCGATGACAGTCACCCTGGCGGACGTGGCGGCCCGCGCCCGGGTGTCCCCGGCCACCGTCTCCCGTGTGCTGAACGGCAATTACCCGGTGGCGGCGTCCACCCGGGAACGGGTGCTGCGCGCGGTGGACGACCTGGACTACGTGCTGAACGGGCAGGCCAGCGCCCTGGCGGCGGCCACGTCCGACCTGGTCGGCGTCCTCGTCAACGACATCGCCGACCCGTTCTTCGGGATCATGGCGGGCGCCGCGCAGACCGAGATCGGCGGGCCCGGCGACGGGTCCGGCCGGGCGGGCGGCGAGAAACTGGCGGTCGTCTGCAACACCGGCGGCTCCCCCGCCCGCGAGCTCACCTACCTCACGCTGCTCCAGCGCCAGCGCGCCGCCGCCGTCGTCCTCACCGGGGGCGCCGTGGAGGACCCGGAGCACCAGGCGGCGATGGCCGCGAAGCTGGCGAAGCTCGCGGAGGCGGGGACCCGGGTGGTGCTCTGCGGGCGGCCACCGCTGCCGGACGGGGCGTCCGTGGTGGCGGCCCTGGCCTTCGACAACCAGGGCGGCGCCCGGCGCCTCACCGGCCATCTGCTCGCCCTGGGCCACCGCCGCATCGGCTATGTCGCGGGCCCGCTGGAACGGACCACCACCCGCCACCGCCTGGCCGGTCACCGCGAGGCGATGCGCGCGGCGGGGGCGGCCGGGGACGAGGACCGACTGACCGTGCACGGCTCCTACGACCGGGGCTCCGGCTACGACGCCACGGTCGAACTCCTGCGCCGCGAACCGGGGATCACGGCCGTCGTCGCCGCGAACGACACCGTGGCGCTCGGCGCGGCGGCGGCGATGCGCGACCGGGGGCTGCGCATCCCGGAGGACATCTCGGTGGCCGGATTCGACGACCTGCCGGTCTCGGTGGACGTGGTCCCCGCCCTGACGACCGTGCGGCTGCCGCTCTTCGAGGCGGGGGCGCGGGCGGGCAGGCTGGCCATGGGCAAGGAAGACCCGCCGCCGGGCGGCATCGCGCTGATCCCGGCCGAGCTGATGGTGCGCGGCTCGACGGCGGCCCCCCGGGGATGAGCGTCACGGGGCGGGGTACGTGTGGGGGCGCCCGCCTCTCGTAGGGTGCGGCGGCACGGAACGACGGAAGGAAATCGCACGTGAAGCTCGCTTTCTCCACCCTCGGGGTGCCGGGGCTGCCCATCGCCGACGTCGTCCGGCTGGCCACCGAGAACGGCTACCAGGGGGTCGAGCTGCGCGCCCACCCCGAGGAGCCGGTGCACCTGGGGCTCGGGCAGTCCGAACGGGCGGCCGTGCGCGCCGAGTTCGAGCGCGGCGGAATCGCGGTCCTAGGCGTGGCGGGGTACGCGAAGGTAGCCGCCGAGGGCTACGACCAGCCGGTCCTGGACGAGCTGGCCGCGCTGACCGAGCTGGCCCGGGACCTGGGCGCGCCCTACGTCCGGGTCTTCCCCGGGGGCGGTGACCAGGACCCGGCGGAGGCCGACGCGGCCGCCGCGCGCAGGCTCGGGGCGGCCGCCCCGTACGCCGCCGACCTGGGCGTGCGCCTGCTCCTGGAGACCCATGACTCGCACCGGGCGGGGGCCGACGCGGCCCGGGTGGCCGGGACGGTGGGGCACAAGAACATCGGTGCGCTGTGGGACGTCATGCACACCTGGCTGGCGGGCGAGGAGCCGGTGGCCAGTCACGCGGTGCTGGCCCCGCACCTCGGCTACGTACAGGTGAAGGACATCGCGTCGGCCGAGGACACCACCCCGTTGGCGCTGGGCGCGGGGGTGCTTCCGCTGCGGGCGTGCCTGGACACGCTGGACCCGGACGGCTGGGTCTGCTGGGAGTACGAGAAGCGCTGGTACCCGGAGGCGGTGGAGCTGCCGGGGCTGCTGGGCGCGGGGCGCGAGCACCTGCTGAGGCTGGGCGCGCCCAAGCAGTAAGCGGTATCGGCCGGGCGGCGGGCTGCGGGGCGGACGGGCGAGGGCGTCCGGGACGCGCTCAAAACGGCCCGCACCCTTGACCGGAAGTTATTTTCTGGATATCCGTGCTCCTTGGAAGTTTCTTTCACCCCCTCGTCACCGAGAACGGCCGAAGGAGCTCACGTGCACCACCGCACCTCCAGACGCACCCTCCTCACCGCCACCGCCGCCACCGCCGTCGCGGCGGCAGCGGGCATGGCGTCCGCCCCCGGGGCCCTCGCCTCCCAGGGGTCCGCGCACAGCAGCCACGACTCCGCCGCCACGACCCGGCGGCTGAAGCGGCTCATCTCCCGGATGAGCCTGGAGGAGAAGGTCGGCCAGCTCTTCGTCATGCGGGTCTACGGGCACTCCGCCACCGACCCCGACCAGGCCGACATCGACGCCAACCTCGCCGAGATCGGGGTGCGTACGGCCGCCGAGATGATCGCCAAGTACCACGTCGGCGGGATCATCTACTTCGCCTGGGCGCACAACACCCGCGACCCGCACCAGATCGCCGAGCTCTCCAACGGCATCCAGCGCGCGGGCCTCGCGGGCCCGTCCGGCCTGCCGCTGCTGATCTCCACCGACCAGGAGCACGGCATCGTCTGCCGCGTCGGCGAGCCCGCCACGCTGATGCCGGGCGCGATGGCCCTGGGCGCGGGCGGTTCGCGCTCCGACGCCCGCAGGGCCGGACAGATCGCGGGCGCCGAGCTGGCGGCGATCGGCATCAACCAGAACTACGCGCCGGACGCGGACGTCAACGTGAACCCGGCCAACCCGGTCATCGGCGTCCGCTCCTTCGGCTCGGACCCGCAGTCCGTGGCCGGGATGGTCGCCGCGCAGGTGAAGGGGTATCAGAGCGCCGGGATCGCCTCCACGGCCAAGCACTTCCCGGGCCACGGCGACACGAGCACCGACAGCCACACGGGCCTGCCGGTCATCGGCCACAGCCGGGAGCAGTGGGCGGAGCTGGACGCGCCCCCGTTCCGGGCGGCCATCGCGGCGGGCATCGACTCGATCATGACCGCGCACATCGTGGTGCCCGCGCTCGACCCGGCGGAGGACCCGGCGACCCTCTCGAAGCCGATCCTCACCGGCATCCTGCGCGAGGAGCTGGGCTACGACGGGGTCGTGGTCACCGACTCCCTCGGTATGCAGGGCGTGCGCACGAAGTACGGGGACGAGCGGGTGCCGGTGCTCGCGGTCCAGGCCGGCGTGGACCAGCTGCTGAACCCGCCGAGCCTGGACGTCTCGTGGAACGCGCTGCTGGCGGCCGTCAAGAGCGGCGAGGTCAGCGAGGCCCGGCTCGACGAATCGATCCTGCGCATCCTGCGGCTGAAGACGAAGCTGGGACTCTTCGACCAGCCGTTCGTCTCCGCGGCCGGGGTGGACCGCACGGTCGGCACCCGGGCGCACCTGGCCCAGGCCGACCGGATCGCCGAGCGCACGACGACCCTGCTGGCCAACGAGTCCCGGCTGCTGCCGCTGTCGCGCCGTTCGCACCGGAACCTGCTCGTGGTGGGCGCCGACCCGGCCTCGCCCTCGGGCACCACGGGCCCGCCGACGACGACGCTGGCCGGGGCGTTCAACGAGCTGGGCTTCGCCGCGACCGCGCTGTCCACCGGCACCGCGCCCACCAAGGCGGCCATCGACGCGGCGGTGGCGGCGGCACGGGACAAGGACGCGGTGATCGTGGGGACGTACAACGTCTCGGCGACCAGCTCGCAGCGCACCCTGGTCACCGCGCTCACCGCGACGGGCGTACCGGTGATCACGATCGCCATCCGCAATCCGTACGACATCGCGCAGCTGGCGGGGACCGGGCACCGGGCGCACCTGGCCGCGTACTCCTGGACCGACGTCGAACTGCGCGCGGCGGTCCGGGTGATCGCGGGCCGGGCCCGGCCGGAGGGGAAGCTCCCGGTCCCGGTGCAGCGGGCGGACGACCCGTCGAAGGTGCTGTATCCGGTCGGGTACGGGCTGACGTACTGACCCGCGTCCCGCCCCGGTGGTCGTGTCACCACGGCCACCGGGGCGGGTTCACGTCACGGACGCCGCACGCCGAGGCGGTGGTCGGTCGTCAGGTCCTTGTTGTCGAGCCGCGCGTCGAACTTCGCGAGCGGCTTCGCCTTGGACTCGTCCTGCTGGACGGCGGCCGGGGCGACGCCCGCCCAGCGCAGGATCGCGGCCGTGGCCGTGGCGTTCTCCGAGGGCACCAGACCGGCGACGTTCGAGCCGTGGTTCCCGCCGGGGACGGTGAACACGTAGCTGTCACGGGCGCCCGCCCCGAGCCGGAAGCGCTCCGCGCCCCACGGGTCGTTCTCGCCGTAGACGTACAGCATATGCGTGGCGTTGTGCTTCACCCAGGTGTCGACGTCGCGCATCACGGACGGCTGGAACTTCATCGGGATGGAGCGCGGGACGAAGTTGCGCGGCGGCTGGTAGCCGTAGCGGCTCAGCTCGCCGAGCCAGGGCTGCTCGATGTCGGGCGAACCGAGCTGGGTGCCCGCCTGGTAGTAGTACGGCGTGTAGTTGGCCAGGCCCTGGTCGGCGTAGGCGGAGAAGCCGGAGATCGCGTCGACCGAGTCCCAGATCTCCTGGTCGGTCGCCTTCTTCGCGTCGGCCGGGAGGGAGTCGCAGTCGGCGAGCAGGCTGTACTGCCAGAACGCCCACACGTAGTCCATGACGACGGCCTCGTACGCCTTGTCCAGCGAGCCGACGGTCTCGAAGGTGTAGCCGTTGTCGGCCGCGTACCGGGCGTACTTCTCCTCCAGCGGCGCGCGGCGGATCAGGGCTTCGCGCTGGACGCCGCTCAGCTTGTCCCGGCACTCCTTGGTGCCGACCTTCGCGAAGAACCGGTCGTACGCCGAGTCCTCGTTGTTCACCACGTCGTTGGGGGCGACGTAGGCGACGACGCCGTCCATGTCCTTCGGGTAGAAGCGCTCGTAGTACGTGGCGGTCATGCCGCCCTTGGAGCCGCCGGTGGTCAGCCAGTTCTTGGAGTAGATCCGCTTGAGCGCGGTGAAGACCCGGTGCTGGTCGCTGGCCGCCTGCCAGATGTCCAGCTTCGACCAGTCGGCGGGCGAGGGCCGCGACGGGGTGAAGTAACGGTACTCCAGCGAGACCTGGTTGCCGTCGATGATCCGGGTGGGCTCGGAGCGGCTGGGGTTGGTGGAGACGTTGTAGCCGCCGGTGTAGAAGACCGTGGGACGGGAGGTGTCCTTGTGCAGCAGGGTGATCCGCTGCTGGAACGTTCCCTTGGACGGGTGGCGGTGGTCGATGGGCTGGGTGTAGTTGAGGACGAAGTAGCGGTAGCCCGCGTAGGGCTTCTCCTCGATGAGACTCATTCCCGGGATGGCCAGGATGCGGTCCTTGATGTCCGTGCTCGTTCCGCTGTCGTTCACGGCGGTAGCGAGCGGGGCCGGTACGGCGGCGGTGGCCGCCCCGGCCGAGGCACCCGTCGCGCTCACCGTGCCGATGAGCACCGCGAGCGACAGGATTCCTCTGAGCGCCTTGCGCATGACGCGTCCTCCCCTGAGACGTCTCCGGATCTCCGTGGGACGCCTCTTGGTCCACAGCTGACGCGGTGAACCTAGCGGGGCAACACGCGTACCACCAGACCTCCTTGCCAGGGGTCCGGGAGCTGTCACCCGGTCAGCAGAGAATCCAGCCCGTGCGGGCGCCCTTGCCGTCGACCGTGCCGGAGACCCGCACGCAGCGGTTCAGGGCGTGGACGGTCACCGGGCCCGCCAGCCGCGTGAAGCGGCCGCTGTCCGTGACGGGCAGGCCGCCGCGCGGCTGGATGGTCACGGCCATGGGGCGGCGCTTGCCGGGCCTGGCGGCGACGGCGGTGACGCAGGCGTAGGCGCGTGACTTGTAGACGCGGAGCTCGCCCGTCGCGAACGTGACCGTCTTCCTGGGGCGGCCCGCGCAGACCGAGGCGGCGTCCGCGCTCCCCGCGACCGCCCCGCCGGTCACCAGTGCGAAGGCGGTGGCCAGGGCGAGGACCGCGGCATGGCGGCGGATCCCCCGCCGCGCGCCCCGGTCGTGCCCCTTGGTCCCTCTGGTCACAGCAGCCCCATCGCTTCCTCGAACACCCGCGCCTCCATCCAACACCTGGGCGCATATGCCTGTACCCGCCTACGACGCGGGAGGCCATCCGGAGGTTGCATCCGGCGGGCCCGGCGGCTGCGGGGGCCGGGGCGGCCCACCATGGAGCCGGACAGGACAGACCACCACGAAAGGCAGGAACCGCCATGACCCGAACCCGCACCGCCGGTCGTACGCTGCTCGCCTCCGCGCTCCTCGCCGCCGCCGTCGCCGTGCCCGCCGCCGCTGCGGCCGCCCCGCGCGAGGCGGCCGCCGGGGCGACGGTCGCCGACGAGACCGCGACCCAGGAGTCCCGGCTGGTGGACGACTTCTACAGCGCCTACATCGACGCGGTGGCAGCCGAGGACGGCGGCGACCTCGCCACCGCGCTGCGCGGCTTCTACCTCACCCCCGCCCTGCGCGACCGCCTCGCCGAGTGGGAGGCGGCCAACCACGCGGACGGCGTGCTGCTCGCCCAGGACGTCCCCGTGGACCACCAGGTCACCGCGGGCCACAGCGGCGCCGGGCACACCTGGTCGACGGTCCGGCTCACCTGGGGATCGCCGGAGGACCCCACGTACACCTACCTGACGGTGCGCTCGGACCTCGCGACCGGGAAGATCTCGGCGATCCGCGACGGGGAATAGGCCCCGGGTCACACGCCCGCGGGTTCGTCCTCCCCTATGAACGTGCGCCACAGCACCGCGTAGTGACCGTCGCGGGCCAGGAGTTCGTCGTGGGTGCCGTCCTCCACGACCCGGCCGTGGTCCATCACCACGACCCGGTCCGCGCGGGCGGCGGTGGTCAGGCGGTGGGCGACGACGAGCGTGGTGCGGCGGCCCGCGAGCCGGTCGGTCGCCTGGTTCACCTGCGCCTCGCTGGCCAGGTCGAGGGAGGCGGTCGCCTCGTCCAGGAGCAGGATGTCCGGGTCGACCAGTTCGGCGCGGGCGAGCGCGATCAGCTGGCGCTGCCCGGCCGAGAGGTTGCGGCCGCGCTCGGCGACCTCGTGGAGATAGCCGCCGTCCAGCGTGGCGATCATGTCGTGCGCCCCGACCGCCCTGGCGGCCGCCTCCACCTCCGCGTCGGTGGCGTCCGGCCGCCCGTAGGCGATGGCGTCGCGCACGGTCCCGGGGAAGAGGTACGCCTCCTGCGGGACGACTCCGAGCCTGCGCCGGTACCCGGTGAGCCCGAGGCCACGCAGGTCCGCGCCGTCCACGGTGATCCGGCCGTCCGTCGGGTCGTAGTACCGGGCGACCAGCTTGACCAGGGTGGACTTCCCGGCCCCGGTCTCCCCGACGAACGCGACGGTCTGCCCGGCCGGGATGCGCAGGTCGACGCCCCGGAGGGCCGCCTCCTCGTCCCCGTAGGCGAAGGACACGTCCTCGAAGGCGATCTCGCCGCGCAGTTCGCGGACCTGGCGCGGGTCGTCGCGGTCGGTGGTGGAGGCGGGCTCCCGCAGGAGTTCCTGGATGCGGCCGAGGGAGACGGCGGCCTGCTGGTAGCCGTCGAAGACCTGGGAGAGCTGCTGGACGGGCGCGAAGAACAGGTCGATGTAGAGCAGGTAGGCGACCAGCGCGCCCGCGGTGAGCGTGGAGTCGTCCACCCGGTGGGCGCCGACGATCAGCACCGCCGCCGCGGCCACCGAGGACAGCAGCTGGACGAACGGGAAGTAGACGGAGATCAGCCACTGCCCGCGCACCCGGGCCTCGCGGTACTCGTCGCTGCGCGCGGCGAACGCCTCGGCCCCGTCCCGCTCGCGCCGGAACGCCTGCACGATGCGGAGTCCTGCGACGGACTCCTGGAGGTCGGCGTTGACGACGCTGATCCGCTCCCGGGCCAGCTCGTACGCCTTGACGCTCTTGCGGCGGAAGAAGACGGTCCCGACGACGAGGACGGGCAGGGTCGCGAAGACGACGAGGGCCAGTTCCACGTCGAGGACCAGCAGCGCGACCATGATGCCGAGGAAGGTGACGACGGAGACGAAGGCGGTGACCAGGCCGGTCTGGAGGAACGTGGACAGCGCGTCCACGTCCGTCGTCATCCGGGTCATGATGCGGCCGGTCAGCTCGCGCTCGTAGTAGTCGAGCCCCAGGCGCTGGAGCTGGGCGAAGATCTTCAGCCGCAGCGCGTACAGCACCCGCTCACCGGTGCGGCCGGTCATCCTGGTCTCGCCGATCTGGGCCGCCCACTGCACGAGGACGACGACCAGGGCGAAGGCGGACGCCGTCCAGACCGCGCCCAGCGCGAGCTGGGTGACCCCGTCGTCGATGCCGTTCCGGATCAGGACCGGGAGCAGCAGCCCGGCCCCGGCGTCCACGGCGACCAGGCCGAGGCTGACGAGCAGCGGCAGACCGAAGCCGCGCAGCAGCCTGCGCAGCCCGTAGGAGTCCTCGGGGCGCACGGCGCGGGCCTCGTCCACGTCCGGGGTGTCGTTCGCCGGGGGCAGGGCGTCCACCTGGGCGAGCAGTTCGGGTGTGGCGGGCGTGCCCGCCGCGCCCGCGCTGCGGTCCTGCTCCCGGCGCACCCACAGCGCGGGCGTGATGCCGCGCTCGGCGTCGAACTCGGCGTCGATCTCCTCCTGGAGCGCGCGGTCCCGTTGCGGTTCCTCGGGGGCGGCTGCCGGGCGGTGGCCCGGTGAGGGGCTGCCCAGCTCGTCGGGGTCGGTGAGCAGGCGCCGGTAGAGGGCGCAGCGGCGCTCCAGCTCCTCGTGGGTGCCGAGGTCGGCGAGGCGGCCCTCGTCGAGGACGGCGATGCGGTCCGCGAGGTTCAGGGTGGAGCGGCGGTGGGCGATGAGCAGGGTCGTGCGCCCGGCCATCACCTGGCGCAGGGCCTCGTGGATCTCGTGCTCCACGCGGGCGTCCACGGCGGAGGTCGCGTCGTCCAGGAGCAGGAGGCGGGGGTCGGTGAGGATGGCGCGGGCGAGGGCGATGCGCTGGCGCTGGCCGCCGGAGAGGGTGAGCCCGTGCTCGCCGACCTTGGTGTCGTAGCCGTTCGGCAGCTCGGCGATGAAGCGGTGGGCCTGGGCGGAGCGGGCGGCCTGTTCGATCTGCTCGTCGGTGGCGCCGGGCAGGCCGTACGCGATGTTGGCGCGGACGGTGTCGGAGAACAGGAAGCTGTCCTCGGGGACGAGGCCGATCGCGGCGCGCAGCGAGTCGAGGGTGAGCTCCCGCACGTCGTGGCCGCCGACGAGGACCGCGCCGTGCGTCACGTCGTAGAAGCGCGGCAGCAGCAGCGAGACGGTGGACTTGCCGCTGCCGGACGCCCCGACGACGGCGACGGTCTCGCCGGGTTCGATGGTGAGCGAGAAGCCGTCGAGGACCGGGCGGCGGGTCTCGTCGTAGCCGAACCGGACGTTCTCGAACTCCACGCTCGCCGGGGCGTCGGCGGGCAGCTCCTTGGTGCCGTCCTCGAGGGAGGGCTCGGTGTCGATGAGCTCCAGGACGCGTTCCACTCCGGCGCGGGCCTGCTGGCCGACGGTGAGGACCATGGCGAGCATCCGGACCGGGCCGACGAGCTGCGCGAGGTACGTGGAGAACGCGACGAACGTGCCGAGGGTGATCTCGCCCCGGGTGGCCAGCCAGCCGCCGAGGGCCAGCATCGCGACCTGGCCGAGGGCGGGCACGGCCTGGAGGGCGGGGGTGTAGCGGGAGTTCAGCCGGATGGTGCGCAGCCGGCCCGCGAACAGCTTGCGGCCGACCTCGCGCAGCTTGCCGGTCTCCTGCTCCTCCTGCCCGAAGCCCTTGACGACGCGGACGCCGGAGACGGCCCCGTCGACGACGCCGGCGACGGCGGCCGCCTGCGACTGGGCGTACCAGGTGGCGGGGAAGAGGCGGGCGCGGGAGCGGCGGGCGATGTACCAGAGGGCGGGGGCGACGGCGACGGCGACGAGGGTCAGCAGCGGTGACAGCCAGGCCATGATGACCAGGGAGATCAGGAACAGCAGCACGTTCCCGATGGTCATGGGGAGCATGAAGAGCAGGCTCTGGATGAGCTGGAGGTCGCTGGTCGCGCGGCCGACGACCTGCCCGGTGGACAGTTCGTCCTGCCGCTTGCCGTCGAGCCGGGTGATCGTCCCGTACATGCCGGTGCGCAGGTCGTGCTGGACGTCCAGGGCGAGCCGGCCGCCGTAGTAGCGGCGGATGTAGGTGGAGGCGTAGACGAGGGCGGCCGCCACGATCAGCAGGCCGGTCCAGACGGCGAGGGAGCGGGTGTGGCCGACGACCACGTCATCGATGATCACCTTGGTGATCAGGGGGACGAGGGCCATCACGGCCATGCCGGCCAGCGAGGAGCCGAGGGCCAGCAGGACGTTGCGCCGGTAGCGCCAGGCGTATCCGCTCAGTCTGCGCGCCCAGCCGCCCCGCTGCCCGCGTTCCGTCTCCCGTGCGTCCGCCACCCGGTGCCTCCCGTCCGACCTGTTCCGACGGAAGGCACCAACACGGTGTGCTGCGGATTTCATCCCTCCGCAACAAATACGGGACCTGGGACCCAGGTCCCGCCGGGTTCGTGGCTAGGAGCGGGCTGCGTGCATGATGCGCGGGTTGAGGTCCTTGTGGACGACCCGGGCGACGGCCTGGATGGTGTTGATGCCGTCGGTCATCGTCTTGTTGTCCTGGGTGAGCACGGTCAGCCCGTAGTCGTGGCCGTTGCCGGTGAAGGCGCCGATGCTGTGGACCCGCCAGCCGTGGGTGGAGCGCTGCAGCCAGCCGTTCTTGAGCTGGACGGTGGTCCCGGGGACGGCACCGGCCGGGGTCCCCCAGCGCTGCGAGGAGACGACCTTCCTCATCAGCCCCAGCTCGTAGGAGCGGGCGCTGTCGGTGAGCACGGAGTTCTTCGAGGTGAGCAGGGTCAGCAGCCGCTGCTCGTCCTGGGCGGTGATCTGGGTCAGGCCCCAGTAGCCGCCGGAGCCGGGCACGGTGTGGGTCATCCCGGCGGCCTTGAGGAAGGCGTTGATCTTGGTGACGCCGAGCTGCTTCCACAGGCTGGTGGTCGCGTCGTTGTCGGACTTGGTGATCATCTTGGTGCTGAGGTCGATCTCGCGCTGGGTGAGGTAGCGGTTGTGCTTGGCGTTGTCCCACAGGAGCGTGGCCAGCACGGTCGCCTTCACGACGCTCGCGGAGTCGTACTTGCTCGTGGCGCGCAGCGTGCACGTGGTGTTGGTGGACCGGTCGTAGAGCGCGAGCGCGACGGTGGACTTGCGGCCCTTCAGCGCGGCGGTGATGTCCTTGGTCAGCTGCGCGGCGAGCCCGGTCCGCCCGGAGGTGCAGCTCACGGCGGTGGTCGCGGCGGACGCGGGCGCGGCGGCGAGGGCGACGGGCGCGAGGACCCCGGCGGCGACGGCGGCACAGAGCGCGGCGCGGCGGCGCCCGGTGGTGCGGGACGTGGTCATTGGTGCGTTCCCCCTGAACGGTTCCTGTGGGCGGCCCCCCGGCACGCCCGCAAGAGATGACTCGCGGGGGGCCGGAAGGTTGTACGGGCCCGGACCCCGGGGTTCGCCGCCGTTCCGGGACGGGTAGCCATGAAGTCCGCCGGTGGATCAAGGGAGGGCACATGGCCGACGGTCAGCTCACGGACGCCTATCGCTGCGGACAGTTGTACGCGGCACTCGCGGCGCTCGAACGGCTCGGCTCATCGAACGGGAAGGCGTCGCTGGACGACAAGGGGGCCCGGTCGAAGGCGTCGGAGAAGCCGCTGAACGAGTTGCGCAGGCATGTGGAGCAGGTGGTCCCGTACCTCATGCAGGCCCAGCAGCTGCGCCGGGGTCCGCAGGCCGCGGCCGTCTTCCGGGCGATCCCCGAACTGCTGCCCCACGCCAAGGAGCTGCCGGCCCACCTGAGCCACGCCCAGCGGGAGGACTTCCACCTGGGGTGGTGCGCGCAGGTGAAGGCGCTGGAGGGCGCCGCGAAGTGAGCCGCCCGGGGCCGCCGCGGCGGCCCCGGGTCCGCTACAGGTGCGTCGGCTCGAACATCTTCAGCAGGGCCGGGAGTACGACCACCGAGGGCCCCGGCCGGCCGAACGCCTCCGCCAGGTCCGCAGCGAGCGTTTCGGGGCTCGTCCGGACCGCCGGGACGCCGAAGGACTCGGCGAGGGCCGCGAAGTCGGGGCGGGCCAGCTCCGTACCGGTGGTCTCGCCGAAGGCGCCGGTCAGGTACTCGCGCAGGATGCCGTAGCCGCCGTCGTCCACGATCAGCCAGGTCACCGGCAGGCCGTACTGCCGGGCGGTGGCCAGTTCCGCCAGGGAGTACATCGCGCCGCCGTCGCCGGAGACCGCGAGGACCGGCCGGGTCGGGTCGGCCACCGCCGCGCCGAGCGCCGCCGGGAAGGCGTAGCCCAGGCCGCCCGCGCCCTGCGCGGAGTGCATGGTGTTCGGGCGGCGGGCGTCGAACGCGGCCCAGGCCCAGTAGCTCAGGATCGTCATGTCCCAGAAGCTGGGCGAGGCGTCGGGCAGGGCGGTCCGGATCGCCGTCAGAAGGTCCTGTTCCAGCTCGCGGCCCTGGCCGGCGATCCGGTCCCGGACCCGGGCGAGCACCCCGGCCGCCCGGTCCGCGGCTGCCGGGTCCTCGCGCGGGGCGACCGCGTCGATGAGGTCGGCGAGCGCGTCGCGGGCGTCCGCGTGGATGCCGAGCGCCGGGAGGTTGGCCTCCAGCTTCCCGGCGTCCGCCTCGATCTGGACCACCCGGCCGCGCGGGGCGAACGTGTAGTAGTTGGAGGAGAGTTCACCGAGTCCGGAGCCGACGACGAGCAGGACGTCGGCGTCCGCCAGGAAGTCGGTGACGTGCCGGTCCTCCACCCACGACTGGAGCGAGAGCGGGTGGACCCAGGGAAAGGCGCCCTTCCCGCCGTACGTGGTGACGACGGGGGCCGCCAGCTTCTCGGCCAGCGCCCGCAGCTTCCCGGAGGCGTCGGACCGTACGACTCCGCCGCCCGCGACGATCGCCGGGCGCTCGGCGTTCGACAGCAGGTGCGCGGCGACCGCGACGAGCTCCGGGCGGGCGTGGAGTTCGCGCGGGGTGGCGTCCGGGGCGAGGACCACGGGCAGCCCGGTCTCCGCGTCCAGCACGTCCTGCGGGATCTCGACCCAGACGGGGCCGTGCGGGGCCGTCAGCGCGGACTCCCAGGCGGCGGCGATCGCGGACGGGATCTGCGAGGCCGCGCGCACGGTGTGGACGGACTTCACGACGTCCCGGAACGACGCCTGCTGGTCGCGCAGTTCGTGCAGATGACCGTGGCGTCCGCCGCCCAGACCCCGGACCGGGACCTGGCCGGAGACCGCGAGCACCGGCGCGGAGGCGGCGGCCGCCTCCTGGAGCGCGGCGAGCGAGGTCAGCGCGCCGGGCCCGGTCGACAGGAACAGCGGGGCGACCTCGCCGGTGATCCGCCCGTAGGCGTCGGCCGCGAAGCCCGCGTTGTTCTCGACGCGCAGCCCGACGTACTGGAGCGACGAGCGGCGCAGCGCGTCGAACAGCGCCAGCGCGTGCTGTCCGGGCAGCCCGAAGACCGTCGTCGCGCCGAGTCCCCGCAGCGTCTCGACGACGAGGTCGCCGCCGGTGCGCCCCGGTGGGGGATTCAGCGCGGCCTCGATCTGCGCCGGGGTGAGCTCGGGCCGCTCGTCGTGGTGGTCGTGACTCAACGCTGCCGGGCCTCCGCGATCTGCCGGGTCATGATCGTCGTCAGCTCGTACGCGGTGTGCGAGGCGGCGACGGAGGTGATCTCCGCGTGATCGTACGCGGGGGCGACCTCGACCAGGTCGGCGGAGACCAGGTGGCAGGAGGCCAGGCCGCGCACGATCTCCAGCAGCTCGCGCGAGGTGAGGCCGCCGGCCTCCGGGGTGCCGGTGCCGGGGGCGTGCGCCGGGTCCAGCACGTCGATGTCGATGGAGATGTACAGCGGCCGGTCGCCGATGCGCCCGCGCAGCTGGTCGGTGATCTCGTCCACGCCGCGCCGCATCACGTCGGCGGAGGTGACGATCCCGAAGCCCATCTTGGCGTCGTCGGTGAGGTCCTGCTTGCCGTAGAGCGGGCCCCGGGTGCCGACGTGGGAGAGCGCCGAGGTGTCGAGGATGCCCTCCTCGACGGCCCGGCGGAACGGGGTGCCGTGGGTGTAGGCGGCGCCGAAGTAGGTGTCCCAGGTGTCGAGGTGGGCGTCGAAGTGGAGCAGCGCGACCGGGCCGTGCTTCTTGGCGACGGAGCGGAGCAGCGGCAGCGCGATGGTGTGGTCGCCGCCGAGCGTCATCAGCCGGGCGCCCGTGGACAGCAGCTCGTCGGCCGCCGCCTCGACGGTCTCGACGGCCTCCTCGATGGCGAACGGGTTGACCGCGATGTCCCCCGCGTCGGCGACCTGCGCCAGGGCGAAGGGCGAGGCGTCCTGCGCCGGGTTGTAGGGGCGCAGCAGGCGCGACGCCTCACGGATCGCGTTGCCGCCGAAGCGGGCGCCGGGCCGGTAGGAGACGCCCGAGTCGAACGGCACCCCGACGACGGCCACGTCCGCCGTGCCGACCTCGTCCAGGCGGGGCAGCCGGGCGAACGTCGCCGGTCCCGCGTACCGGGGGACGCGGGAGGAGTCGACGGGGCCGCGGGGCGTCTCGTTGCTGGTCATGACGGGGGGTGCCCTTTCCTGGGATGCGTGTGCCGGGGCGACGTTAGGGGGCCGCGGGGCCGGACTGAAGTGTACGTTTCGTCCACTCACCCACCGGAACGGATGAAACCCCCACGCCCCGCCCCGCGCGCCCGCGATCCGGCCACCCGAGGTGTCCTTCCCGTCACCCCATGGCTTATGTTGCAGTGGCAAAGGGGGGTCGCATGGCACGGGATTACGACAGTCAGCTGCTGGAGTCGGTGGGAGTACGCCGCCGGCGGATGCGCGACGCGCTCCTGTTCGGCACCGGCCGTGCGCGGCGGACGGCCGACGAGCGCCTGGGCAAGGTGTTCGCGGGCATCGCGATCACCGCGGTGCTGTGCGCGGGCTGCGTCGGGTGGTCCTTCCTCCAGCACACCCTGGACAAGCAGAAGGCCGAGCAGGAGAAGCAGCAGCGGCAGTACCAGCAGTACAACCGCTGACCGGTTGACGGATGTGACCGATTGCCCCCGAAATCCCTGGACGTCGCGATGATTGGTTTTCGTCAGTGAGTACGGCAGTGAGTACGGCGATGGCTTCCCGGGCGGAAATGAGCCGGGTGACCCTGGTCGGCGAGCGGCGCCGCGCGGATCTCGTCCTGCCGTCCGACACCCCGGTCGGGCAGCTCCTTCCGGACATTCTCCAGCTGCTGGACGACCGCGCCGCCTCCCGCCCGCTGACCCGGCAGCTGCTCACCGCCGACGGCTCGGCGCTGCCGCACGACGCCACCCTGGCCTCGGCGGGCATCGGCGACGGTGCCGTGCTCCGGCTGGTCCGCAGCCACGCGGCGCCACCCGCCCCGGTGGTCCACGACGTCACGGACCAGGTGGCCGACAGCCTGGACCTGCAGACCTGGCGCTGGCGTCCGGCCGCCCGCCGCGTCGGCGCGGGCACGGCGACCGCGGTCTTCGCGGTGACCGCCGCGCTGCTCGCCCGCCGTGAGTTCCCGCTGGGCGCCCTGGCCGGGGCGCTGGCGGGCGTCACGGTCCTGCTGCTGGTGGCCGGTGCGCTGGTCGCCCGGCTCGGCCGGGGCAACCGCCCGCTGGCGACCGCGCTCCTCCTCGTCTCGGCCGGGCTCGGCGTCCTCACGGCGTGGACGGCCGCCGACGCGTACGACTGGTCCGGTGAGCTGCGGCTGGCGGCCGTGGCCGGGGCGGTCGCCCTGTCGCTGGTGCTGCTCGGGCTGCTGTCGCCGCTGGGGCGGGGCGGGCTGATCGGGGCGCTGGCCACGGCCGTGCTGACGGCGGTCTGGGAGGCCGTCGCGGCCGTCGCGGCGGACCCGGCCCGGCTCGGCGCCGTGATGGCCGTGTTCTCCGTGGTCCTGCTCGGCCTGCTGCCCCGGCTCGCCCTGATGGCGTCGGGCCTCACGGGGCTGGACGACCGCCGCTCGGGCGGTGCCTCGGTCAGCCGCCACGACGTGGGCAACGCGCTGGCCGCCACGCACCGGGGCCTCGCCCTGGCGACGCTCGTCACGGCGGTGTCGGCCGCCGCCGGCGCCCACCTCCTGACCACGGCGGACCGGCCGACGGTGTGGACGGTGCTGCTGCCGTGCCTGGTCGCGGTCGTGCTGCTGTCCCGGGCGCGAGCGTTCCCGCTGGTCGCGGAGGTGGTGGCGCTGTTCGCCGCCGCCGCGTTCACCGGGGTGCGGCTGGTGGTGCTGTGGCTGGACCACTCCGGGGGCGCGGGGCCGGTCGCGGTCCTGTGCGCGGCCGCGCTGCTGCCCCTGATCGCGCTGGTGGCGGAGCCTGCCGAGCACGTACGGGTGCGGCTGCGGCGGACGGCCGACCTCATCGAGTCGATCGGCGTCGTGGGGCTCTTCCCGCTCGCCGTCGGGGTGTTCGGCGTCTACGGGCAGCTGCTGAACAAGTTCTGACGACTCCGAGACCACACACGGGCGCTCCCGGCGGGGCATCGAAGCGGCGAAGAAGGGCAGACATGCCGAACGCGGACCACAACTGGCAGGGCGACCTCCTGCGCGACCTGAAGAGGCCGGGCCCGGCCGGGACCCCGGCGGCCCAGGAGGCCCGGCGCCCCGCGGTCCCGCCCGCGCGGACGGAACCGGCGACGCAGGCGCCCGCCGCCCGCACCTGGCCCGGGACGCCGACGCCTCCCCCCACCCCCGACTCGCTCCCCGTCCTCGACCAGGCGATGGCCGCCGTGGCGCGGAGGCCGGTGCGCGGTGAAGCCGTCGCCGTACGGGCCGCGCGCGCCGTGCGCCGCATCGTCTCCGGGTCCGCCGCCCGGGAGGTCGCCGCGCTCACCCGTACCGCCGAGGTGCTCCAGCAGCCGGTGACGACGGGGCGGCAGATCGCGGTCACGTCCATCCGGGGCGGCGCCGGCAAGACGACGGTGACCGCGCTGCTCGGCACCACGTACGCGCACTACCGGCAGGACCCCGTCCTCCTCGTGGAGGCCGACCCGGCGCTGGGCTCGCTGCCGCTGCGGCTGGGCGCCGAGGCGCTGCGGTGGACCACGGCCGACCTGGCGGACATCGCGGTCCCGCAGATGTCGCTGCTCGACGTCACCGGTTATCTCACCCAGCTCCCGGACAACGCCTGGCTGCTGCCCGGCAGCCAGGGCCGGATCGGGGCCATGATCGACACCGTCACGTACGAACGGGTGATGGTCGCCCTGCGCCGCTACTTCGGGGTGACCGTCGTGGACTGCGAGACGCTGCCCGCCGAGGTCGCCCGGGTCGCCCTGTCCGCCGCGCAGGCCCGGGTGCTCGCGGCGCCCGCCACGCTCGACGGTGTGACCAGCACGTACGCCGTGCTCCAGTGGCTGCGGGCGCTCCCCCCGCACGTCATCGAGGGGACCGTCGTCGCACTCTCCGTGATGACCCCGCGCCCCGGCATCGACCTCGACGCGGCGGCCGAACGTCTCGCCACGACCGGCGCCCGCGTCCGGGTCCTGCCGTACGACCGGCACCTGGCGGCCGGCGGACCGCTGCGCACCGGACTGCTCTCGCGCCCGGCCCGGCTGGCCGCCACCGGCCTCGCCGCCGAGGTCTTCGAGCTGTCCCAGAAGCGCCGGTGACCCCGGTGCCACGTTCGTACGCCCACCCGGCCGAGATTCCCGGACGGAGCCGATGAGCACCCGCCTGATCCACCGCCCCGCCCGCACGACGCGCCCGCCGGCCGACTCCGAGCCGCGCACCATCGAGGCGCCGCCGAACCTGCCCGAGGGCAAGTCCGGGAACATCGCGATGTCGCTGCTCCCGGTCGCCGGGGTCATGTCGTCCGTGGTGATGATGACGGTGGTCCGCAACAGCCAGTTCGCCGGGCTCGGCGCGATCATCCTCGTCGTCACGGTCATCGGCTCGGCGGTGCTGCTGCTCTCCCAGCGCGGCAAGGCGCAGCGGACCCGGCGCACCCAGCGCGAGGCGTATCTCGCCTATGTGGAGGACCTGCGCGAGGAGTTGTCGGCCGAGGAGCGGGTCCGGCGGGAGCAGGCGGACGTGCTCAACCCGTCCCCGTACGCCCTCTACGACATCGTGCGCGACCCGGCCCGGCTCTGGGAGCGGCGCAGGGCCGACGACGACTTCCTGCGGATACGGGCCGGCACGGGCGAGATGCCGCTGCGGGACCTCCGGATCGGCGAGCAGGGCTCGTGCGTCCTCACCCCGCCCGACCTCTTCATGCTCAACGAGGCATCGGCCCTGGTGCAGCGGTTCCGCAACGGCACCGAACTCCCCCTGACCGTCCCGCTGGACCGGGCCGGGAACGTCAGCGTCGTCGGCCCCCGCGAGGACGGCCTGCGGGTCGTGCGCGCCCTGCTCGTCCAGGCGGCCGCCCTGCACGCGCCGGACGACGTGGCCATCGCGGTCGCCGCGTCGGGTGAGCGCATGGGCGACTGGGAGTGGGCGAAGTGGCTGCCGCATCTGCTCGACCCCGAGCAGTCCGACGGACCGGTCGCCGCCCGCCGCATCGCGCCCTCCGCCGAACGGCTGGCCCGGCTCCTCGGGCCCGAGCTGCGCCGCCGCGCCTCGTACGCGGCCGAGGTGCGCCGGGGCCTGGCCGGGCGGGACGCGCTCGCGATGAACTCCCGGCTGCTCGTGGTGGTCGACGGGCACGGCGAGGACGCCGTGGACCTGCCGCGCCCCGACGACGCGGTCGGGCTGCGCGAGATGGGCGTGACCGTGGTGCACCTGCTCGACCGGCGGGTCCAGGAGCCGGACCACGTCAACGTGCGCCTCACCGTGGACGGCACCGACGTGGTCGTGGAGGACCTGCGCGCGGCGGAGCCCGTCGAGTCGCACGGCACGGTGGACGAGGTCGGGACGGACTTCGCGGAGGGCCTGGCCCGGATGATCGCGCCGCTGCGGCTGTCCGCCGAGTCCCTGGCCGACGCGCCGCTGGCCGGGCCCGTCGAGTTCGCCGCGATGCTCGGCATCCAGGACGTGGCGGCGCTGGACCTGGACCGGCTGTGGGCGCCGCGCGGCGAACGGGCCTTCCTGCGGGTGCCGATCGGGATCAGCGACGCGCACGAGCCGGTGCTCCTGGACCTCAAGGAGTCCTCCGAGCTGGGCATGGGTCCGCACGGGCTGTGCGTGGGCGCGACGGGCTCCGGCAAGTCGGAGCTGCTGCGCACCCTGGTCCTCGGCCTGGCCGCCACGCATCCGCCGGAGGACCTGGCGCTCGTCCTGGTCGACTACAAGGGCGGCGCCACCTTCGCCCCGTTCGCGGACCTGCCGCACGTGGCGGGGGTCATCACCAACCTGGAGAACCAGGCGGGTCTGGTCGAGCGCGTGCACTCCTCGCTCGCCGGTGAGGTCAAGCGCCGCCAGCAGGCCCTGAAGGACGCGGGCAACGTCGCGGACATCGGGGACTACGCGGCGCTGCGCGCGCAGAAGCGGCCGGACCTGGAGCCGCTGCCGCACCTGTTCGTGGTGATCGACGAGTTCGGTGAACTCCTCACCGCCAAGCCGGACTTCATCGACCTGTTCCTGTCCATCGGCCGGATCGGCCGGTCCATCGGCGTGCACCTGCTGCTGTCCAGCCAGCGCATCGAGAGCGGCAAGCTCAAGGGCCTGGAGACCTATCTCTCGTACCGCCTCGGCCTGCGCACCTTCTCCGCCGACGAGTCGCGGATGGTCCTGGACACCACGGACGCCTTCCACCTGCCGCCGCTGCCCGGCTTCGGCTTCCTCAAGGTGGACACCAGCCACTACACGCGCTTCAAGGCGGGATACGTCTCCGGCGCGTACCGGGGCCCCGTCCGGTCCGCCGACGAGGAGGAGACCGGGCCGCTCGCCCTCCCGTACGAGGCGTACAACACCCTCGCCGGGCCGGACAGCGCCCCGCAGGACCGCGAGCCGTCGGCCCGCCGCCGGGAGACCGGGCCGACCGAACTCGCGGTCATGGTGGACCAGCTGACCGGTGCGGCGCCCGGGGTGCGGAGCATCTGGCTGCCCCCGCTGCCCGCGGCGGTCACCCTGGACGCGGTCGCCGGACCGCTGGACGCGGGGGTGAGCGGGATGCGGCTGACCGGGGTGCGCCCGGACGCGGGCAGGCCGGGCACCCGGCAGCGCGGCCCGCTGCTCGTCCCGCTCGGGCTGCTGGACGACCCGGCCAAGCAGTGGCAGGGGCAGTGGCTCCTCGACCTCACGGTGGCCGGCGGCCACGTGGCGGTCATCGGCGGCCCGCAGTCCGGCAAGACGACGCTGCTGCGCACCCTGGTCCTCTCCCTCGCGCTCACGCACACCCCGCAGGAGGTCGGCGTCTACGGCCTCGACCTGGTCGGCGGCGGCCTCCAGGCGCTCGCCGGGCTGCCGCACGTCGGCGGCGTGGCCGGCCGCGCCGACCGGGAGCGGGCGGCGCGCACGGTCGAGGAGGTGCGCGCGATGCTCACGCTGCGCGAGGAGCTGTTCCGCGAGCACGGCATCGACTCGGTCGAGCAGCTGCGCACCCTGCACGCGGCGGGGCGGCTGCCGGAGCTGGCGTCCGCCGAGATCGTCCTCGTCATCGACGGGTTCGGCGCACTGCGCGACGACTTCGACGAGCTGGACGACGCGGTCGCGGACATCCTCAAGCGGGGCGGCGGCTACGGCATCCACGTCGTCGCCGGGATGCTCCGGTGGAACGACGTGCGCATCGCGATCCAGTCCAACTTCGGCACGCGCGTGGAGCTGCGGCTCAACGACCCGGGCGAGTCGAGCATCGACCGCAAGCTGGCCGAGACCCTCTCCCCCGACGAGCCGGGCCGCGTCCTCACCGACGGGAAGCTGTTCGCCCAGGTCGCCCTGCCCCGCACGGACGGGGTCGCGGAGACCTCGGAGCTGGGCGCGGTCCTGGAGCGCGCCGCGCGCACGGTCCGGGCCACCTGGCACGGCGAGGTCGCCCAGCCGGTGCGGGTGCTGCCGCACGTGCTCGAACCGCATCTGCTGCCCGGCCGGGCGGCGGAGCCGGAGCGCGTGCCGCTGGGCCTCGACCAGTCGGCCCTGGCGCCCGTGCTGCTGGACCTCTTCGGCCACGACCAGCACCTCCTGGTCCTCGGGGACAGCGAGTGCGGCAAGACGAACCTGCTGCGCGCGGTCGCGCAGGGGCTCGCCGACCGTTACGGCGAGGACGACCTCGTCTTCGCGGTAATGGACCCCCGGCGCTCGCTGCGCGGGGTGGTCCCGGAGGAGCTGAACGGCGGTTACGCGTACAACTCCAAGCTCTGCATGGGACTTTCGGCCGCGATCGCCTCCGAGCTGGAGAAGCGGCTGCCGGACGAGAACGCCCGCCTGGAGGACCTGGAGCCGGGCAGCTGGGGCAAGGGCCCGCGCATCGTGGTCCTGGTGGACGACTACGACGTGCTGACGACGGCGGGCCAGTCGCCGCTGGCCGCCTTCCTCCCGTACATCCCCTCCGCCGTGGACATCGGCCTGCACTTCGTCCTGTCGCGGCGGGTGGCGGGGGCGGCGCGCGGCATGTACGAGCCGGTGGTGCAGAGCCTGCGGGAGTCGGGGGCCTCGGCGCTGGTGATGTCCGGCGACCGCAGCGAGGGCCAGCTCTTCCCCGGCGTGTACGCCGCCCAACAGGCCCCGGGCCGGGGGGTGTTCATCCAGCGGGGGCGCCCGAACCGGCTGACGCAGACGGTGTTCGTGCCGCACTGACGTACTCCTTCGCAAAGCGCGACTACGGGGGCATCCGGCCCGATCGCCCGACCACCGTGACGACATGGCCGATTGCAGATTGCAGTAGCGACGCGCGGATTGATAGACATGACGCTGGAACGAACACAACCGTTCGAGGTTCGACGCATGGGGGGAAGCCGATGAAGTTCGACATGGGGTCCACGGTCCTGTCGACGCTGCTCAAGCACTCACAGGGCTCCAGCACCGATCTGGGCACGCTGATCCGGCAGTTGATCGCCGCGGCGGAGCCGCTGGAGGGCAAGTTCAACGGCGCGGGCAAGATCGCGTTCGACGACTTCAAGAACCGCTCCGACGAGATCACCGCGGCGCTGAACGCCTCGCTCTCCGGCATCCTGGGCGGCCAGCAGGGCATGGACGCGGCCTTCGGCTCGGGCGAGCAGGAGCAGGGCGAGAACGCGCGTACGCAGATGGCTTCGGCCAACTTCGACGCGGCCCGCTTCGGCGCCCGCTGAGCCGGCGCGAACGGCACTCTCGACGCATCCGTACACATTCCTGACGGGGAGAAAAAGGCATGGCAGGAAAAGGCGGCAACACGGACCGGCGCTCGTACGACACCGGCGCATCGACCGAGGTGCAGGGCAGCCTCCAGACGGTGATCGCCCAGCTCGAACTGGTCATCACGGCCCGGGACGGCCAGGTCAAGGCCGCGATGAGCGACTTCGCGGCGGACGGCGTGGCCGACGAGTACCACGGCAAGGAACTCCGCTGGCAGGCGACCTCCCAGGAGGTCAAGAACATCATCCAGCTCCTCCGCTCCACGCTGGAGAAGAACGACGGCACGGCCCACCAGACCCTGGCCCGCGCGAAGGCGGCCGTCGACAACATCGGCTGACGTCACGACTCCGGGGGGGGCGGCCGGTGACGGCTTGGGACATCAAACCGCAGGGTGTGCAGGGGCAGCTGAAGAAGGTCGGCACGCACGCCGGTGACCTGGAGAAGGCGCTGAACGCCATGGTCACCGCGATGTCGGAGGCGGCGACGCACGCGGGTACGGCGGTGCCGGGCTCGGCGGCGTCGCTGCCGGTCGCCGGGCCGGTGGCGGTGGGGGCGGAGCCCCTGTCCCACCCCACCCTGGGACCGGTCGCCGCAGCGCTGGGCACGTACATGACGGAGCGGAAGCCGCAGCTGAAGTCGATGGCGGAGCGCATCCAGGCCGCCGTGCTGGGCGCCGCGACGGCGACGAACGAGTACGTGGAGGGCGACCTCGACACGGCCAAGCGGGCCCAGGACGCCGCCAGATCGGTCCGCCTGGACGTGCTGAAGGACATCAGGACGGCCAAGTGAGCAAGAACGAGGCGGTCACCCCGTCGGGCATACCGGTCTTCACCGGCAACCTCGCCCTGCTGGACACCAGCGTGACCAAGCTGACGAAGAGCGGGGCGTCGACCGCCACCGCCGCGGGCGACGTCCACAGCAGCTTCGGCGGCCTCCAGGCGTTCTACGAGGCGCCGGAGGCCGACCAGCTGTTCGCCACGACGAAACCGGTCGCGGACCGCGGGACCTCCCTGAAGTCCGAGCTGGAGACGATCACGGCCGCGCTGTCCACGTACTCGGCCGACGCCTACCCGCTGGTCGAGAAGCTGAAGGAGCTCAAGCGCGAGGCCGAGTCCTTCGTCGTCCGGATCAAGGACGACGACAAGTGGCGCGAGGACGGCGACCTGGTCGAGGAGAACAACCGCCGCCACGACGAGATAGCCGAGACCTGGGCGGCGTTCCAGGCCGTGGAGCGGGCCTGCCACGACAAGATCGTCGCCCTGGTCGGCGGCCCCGCGCTGAAGACGGACGACGGCTCCGGCAAGAAGGGCACGTACGGCTACGACGCCGAGACCCTGAAGCACGCCGGGGGCCTGCCCTGGGGCGACCCGGTCGAGGAGTCCAAGCCCTGGTGGCAACTGCACGAACACGCCTGGGACTTCGTGAAGGGCTTCTTCGTCGACGGTGTCTGGGGCACGATCAAGGGCCTGGGCACCCTGGTCGGCACCGACGGCTGGGACTCCGCCAAGCAGGCGTGGTCGGGCCTGGGGAAGCTCGCCACGGGCGTGGCGATCACCGCTACTCCATTGGCCGGCCTGTACTGGGGACTGCCGGACGACAAGCTGCCCTCCTACGTGCGTGAGTCCCGCACGGCGATGAAGGAGACCGGGAAGGCGCTGCTGGCCTGGGACCAGTGGAGCGAGAACCCCTCCCGGGCCACGGGCGCGGTGGCGTTCAACGTCGTCACGACGGTGTTCACCGGCGGCACGGGCGGCGCGGCCTCCGGCGCCGGAAAGGCGGCCGTCGCGGCGAAGGCCCTGTCCACGGCGGGCAAGGTGGGCCGGGTCGTGGACCCGATGACGTACGTCTTCAAGGGCGCCGGCATGGGCCTGACGAAGATCGGCGACGGCCTGGCGGCGCTCAAGGGCCTGGGAAAGCTCGAGATACCCAGCCTCCCCGAGGGCGCGGTCACCCTCCCGGAAGGCGCGTTCAAACTCCCCGACGGCACCCTGCACCTGCCGGAGGGCGCGGCGGTCCCGGAGGGCGCGTTCGAGGTCCCGAGCCGCGCGGTCAAACTCCCGGACGGCGCGGAGATCCCCCCGGGAGCGATGGATCTGGGCGACGGCGTGGTCCGCCTCCCGGAGGGCGTACAACCCCCCGCGGGCTCCCTCCGCATCCCCGAGGGCGCGCTCAAACTCCCCGAAGGCACGACGGCCCTGCCGGAGAACGTGCTCAGGGGCACGGACGAGGCCGGCAACACGGTCTACCTGGACGGCCACGGCAACCTCCTGCGCGAGGACGGCACCCTCCTCCAACACCACTCGGCGGCCCACCAGGAGGGGGCGGGGGCGAGCACCACCCGCCCGGAAACGCCGAGCAGGGCTTCCGAAATGGCCGGAGTCGGCGCTCACTCCGCCCAGAACTCGATCAGCCACCAGCCACCTGGCTCCGGCACAACGGACAGAGCCACCACCGGCGGACGCGGCAACGGCACGCCGACTGCCGTCAACCACGGCACCGGCCATGCTGCCCCTGAGCAGAGCGCCAGCCATGGAAGAGGCGACGGCAGCGGACCAGGTCACCGTCCCGCCACCACCCACGGTCTGCCCGAGCCCCGGGATCCACGCACGTACACCCCGGCCGAACGCCAAGCAATCATGGAACATCAAGTGGAGCGTGCGAATTACGATCTTGCGTACCGCAAGGAGTACTACCGCAAAAACGGCTACCGCCTCAGCGAGACCCGCACCGACTGGACGAATATCGTCCCTCCGCAACTCGTTGAATTGCCCGATGGCACCTGGGTGGCGAAGTCAGATCTCGCACCCCCGCTCCCCCCTGCCTACCTCGACGACATGCCGCTGGAGAGGGGACGAACGGCGGCCACGCCAGAGGCCCGCGCGGAGCTAGACGAACTAGCAAAGGCCCGGCACGACGCCATCGCCGCAGACCATCCGTTCCATGTGGAGCACGGCAACGCCAGGAAGGAATACAAGCTCCACCGAACCGACGAATTGCGCGCAGCATTGGAAGAAGCAGCCGAAAGACACAGAGGCCCCCACAACGCATCAACCAAAGCCAGCGAAACATATGGGGAAGGCGTAGCACGCCTACACGCCATCCCTGAACTTTATCCGAACGCCAGGCCGGAAACCTTGCACGGACCCAAAAATGGCAACGCCCAGTTCGATCAGGTCTACAAGGACGGGGATCGATTCATCGTCGTAGAGGCGAAGAGTCATACCGATACACCACTGGGGGAACGCCTGATCAATGGGGCGCGCTATTCTCAGGGTTCACGCACCTACTTCCTCGATATACTCGACCAAATGAAGAAAAGACGGCGAAAGTTTCCCAGCGAAGGAAAGCTGTCGACCGACCTGCGAAACGCACTACGGGACGGCCGAGTCGATTACATCGTCGTCAGGGGCCGGGACAACGCAGGTACATACACTGGGTACTCGACTCAGAAGTTCGACATCAGGGAGCCTTCGTGACCGTGACCATCCCTCGCCATGGCGTGCCAGGGCCCGACGACGAAGGTTTCGCACGAGCCCTGACCGAGGAGACCCTCGACGAGATCTCCTCGATCGAGCAGTCGCCACACATGCTCGACGCCCTGTGGAACTCCGTCCGCACATGCGTCGGCGCCCGGTCGACAGTCGACCCCACGTGCTCAGGCATCGAAACCTGGGAGGCCGTGGTGAACGCCATGCAAGTGGGATCGGCGATCTTCCGCGCCGCCACCGCCAGGGGTGACACCTTCGAGTGCCGCATCCATCACGAGATGCGCACGCTCCCTGTCACCGGCGCCAGGACCTACACCAACGCGCCGTCGTGGATCGATGCGTTCTACTTCGCCGCCATCTGCCGCGACCAGGAACGGCTGACCGAACTGAGCGAAGTACCCATGGCCGTGTTGCGCGGCTCAGGTGCACAGCACGACGAATATCTCTATCACTGGGTAGCCACGCTGCAGGCATATTGGTCACGTCAGCAACCCGCAATGGTCGAGGCCCTCACAGCAGCCTTCCAGACCTCCCACCCGGACGTAACCGAGATCGCCCCGCGAGACTGGCTGCAGAAAATCTCGTACCCGCCGATCAACCTTTTCTACCGGTTCATCAAACATGACCACGACGGCTTCAACGCCGCCCTCGCGGAAGCACTTGAACTTCACAAAACGTACTGGACACAGGACGAGGACCACGAGGAGGACACCAAGGGCCTATGGGCCATCGGCCCGCTTGCCATAACGTGCCTCGCCTACGACGGAGACTTCCCCATCGAGGTCGAATCCGACTACCTCCCTCAGCACATCCTCCAACGCAGCTGGGTCGGAGAGTTCCCCGTCTGACCCTCCGGCGCAGATTTCAAGACCTTCATGATCGACACCAAGGGAACGTTGTTCATGCCGGAGGAAGCACTGTGATCACGAGCACTCCCGTGGCCCGCTGGACATGGGGACGCGACAGTCGTCCCGGAAACGAAATCGCCGCATGCTTCCACGACCTGACCACCGCCTGGGCCGTCCTGATCGAGCACCAACTGGTATCCGAAAATCCTCACATCTCCTTGTTCGTCTCAGAATCCGGCCGATCGAATAGTTATCTGTTCAAAGAGAGTTTCGAGCTGGACACGCTCCGGTCCGACACCGGACAAAACCTCACCAAACAGGTCAAGGAATCCCTGCGCCCGGGAGAGGTCGGGTCTGCTTACGCCAGCCTGAAGTGCACCGGCGTGATCATCGACGGTGTCCATGAAATTCGCGAGGAGAACCTTTTCCTGATCGGAAGCTCAGCTTTCCTCGACTACGTGAGCACCGAGCTCGCGACGTTCTCCGATGCATGGATGCCGTACGACCTCAAAGGTCGCGCGCAGCCGAATGTCCATGCGGCCAACGCCGGCCGATTGTCGGCCGCCCTGCAGAGCCTGTCCGAAGGACTGAGCTCGGAGACCGACCCGGACGACCCGACCTACTTCGGCCGTCCGACCGAGACGGGGGTCGAAAACTTCCTCCGGGAGGACGGAAAACCGACCGATGTGTGGTCCAGCTTCGAAATCCCCTACCGATACAACGACTTCACCCACGCTCCAGGCTTCGGTCGCATCGGCTACCAGCGCACAGCGGAAGGCGAAGTCGAATACGTACCCGTGCTCGGTGAACACGGACTGCTGGGATACCTCTGGGCCTCCGACGCCGAGCACGCGGCCAGCTTCGAGCCGCAGGACGTCGGCGACGACGAGACGTACCGCTCCGGACTCCGCTGGCTAGGCCGCCTGCGCGCCGCCCACGACGCGGGCCTGACGCCCTCCGAGGCCCTGCGGCACCTTACCGGCCATCTCCCGGAGGGAGGCCACTCCGTCGGCCGCATGAGCCTCACCGCCCTCCGAGGACTGGCCGCCAAGCAATGACAGAGCCCTACACGGGAACCGGCCACGGGATCGAGGTGCCGGAGCCCGCCTCACAGGCCGCCGACTGGACCGCGGCCAAGCACCGTCACGCCGCAGGCATCGCTGCAATGATGAGCCTGACTCCCGGCATGCCGTCCGTCACCGGACAGGATTACGCCTCCCAGCTCATGTGCCCCCAATGGTCCTCGGCCGACGGACCACCGAGCAGCACGCCGACTTTGACAATGCAAGGGACTCTCTCATGACCGTAGTCATTGCTCGCCACGACCTCCAGAGAGGAGCCGAAGCGGAGGAGCACGCTCACCAGTTGAGCGAGGACCTGGTCGAGGAAATGGACGAGTTGGACGACTCATCGGACTTGATCGACTTCACGTTCAGCTCCTCCCTGCTGGTACTCCGTGCCCGCTGTGCCATCGATCCGCGGGCCTCCAAGGTGGAGACGTGGGAAGCCACGGTCAACGCCATGCAGGTCAGTTCGGCACTGTTCGCTGCGAGCGCGGTGAACGAAGGAACTGTCGAATGCCGGATCAACAGGAAGCTGCGCACCATCCCCGCCGCCGGCCCGCTGTCCATGGCCGACGCGGGCAACTGGCTGTCCGCCTTCTGGCTCGCCGTCATCTGCCGTGACGAGAAACGGATGACGCAGCTCAGCGAAATCCCGCTGGAACGGCTGCGGTCACCTCAGGGGCAGTACGACGAGTACATCTACCACTGGGTGGACACCCTCCAGACCTGGTGGCTCCGCGGCCTCGGCCTCGCCGACAAACTCATCGCCACCATCGAGGCGTCCGACCCCTCCGTGGCCCAGATCGCCCCCCGAGACCTGATGGACGGCGTCCTCTACCCACCCATCAACCTCTTCTACCATTACGTCCGCCAGGACCGGGACGGCTTCGCCCCCGCCCTCGCCGACGCCCTCAAGCTCCACAAGGCGTACTGGACCCTCACCGAAGACCGGACCACGGACATCGACGGCAGCATCGCCCTCGGCCCCCTCGCCATCGCCTGCCTCGCCCACGACGCCGACTTCCCCCTCGACATCGAATCCGACTATCTCCCCAAGCACCTCCTCCAGCGCACCTGGATCGGCGAGTTCCCCACCTGACGGCAACCGCACTACTCGCCGGGCCGCCCGAAGAGTTCCACCCCCGAACGGAGCGCGGCGACCATGTCGGCCCGGTTCGGAGCCTCCCGCGAGCGCGCGGTCTCGAAGCCGGTGATCACGGCGCGGGGAAGGTAGTCACTGTCCACGGCAGGGGTCCAGCCTCTGCGGCGGTGGGCCAGTGCGGCGAGCGCGAGGGGGGTGAGCGGCAAGAGGGAACGGGGCTGTGAGCTGACCTCGCCGAACGACTTGTACGTCAGCAGTAGCCGGCCCAACGCCGCGTCGAACGCCTCCCCGTCCCCCGCCGCAAGGCCGCGCAGCGCCAGGAGGGCGAGATAGTCGGGGCGCTCCCCGACGTCGCGCCCAAGTTCGGCACCGAACGCGCGGATCCGGGCGAGCCCGGCGTCGATCGCGGCGAGCACCTGTGCCTCCGTGGGCGGATAGTCCGCGTCGTCGTCGTCCAGGTCCCCCAGGACGTACGCCATGAGGCCGTCGGCAAGCGCGTCGACGGGAAGGCCGGCCCCCTCCTGAGACTTCCGCGCGTGGTAGAACGCCTCGCGGTGGCGCTCGACCGTGTCCGTGAGCACGGCCAGACAGAAGGCGTCGAGCCAGTCGGACGAGCCGAGGGAAACACGGCTTCCGTCCGCACCCGCGTCGTAGGACACCCCGAAGTTCACGTAGTCCAGGGAGACCGTGAAGGGGTGGCCCGGGAAGTACGCGGCGAAGGCGACGGCGCCGGTCGCCGCCTGCTCTGCGGCACGGAGGACGTGTTCCGCCTGCGGGGTGTCGAGTGCGGGGTGCTGGACGGACAGCGCACCGAGGTGGTCGAGGAACTCCTCCGCCAGCAGGGACCAGTCGTTGGCGGTCATCCGCTCCGAGGACATGGTCCGCACCAGCCCTCCGATCCGTCGGTCGAAACCGTCCCGGGCGGCAGAGACCCGCGCCTCGTCGAGTACATGCCGCTCTATGTGCACAGCTCCACCGTTTCGTTCCGCTCACGTCCGCCCGAAGGCGCGGACCGCGCATCACCCTATCGACCGGAAGTCGCCAAAGGCCCGCCCCCGCGTGCTCCGCATCACCCTGGACAGCCCCATGACCGCCGGGTAACTTTTAACCATGGCTGAGCAAGCGCTTAGCCATGCTCCGGAAGACGTAGACCCAGAAGACGTAGCAGTCGCAGCCGACCAGGGAGGCACCCCGTGCGCCGTACGGTATTCAATGAGGACCACGAGGCGTTCCGGGAGACCATCCGGGCCTTCATCGCGGCCGAGGTCGTGCCCGTGTACGAGGAGTGGTTCGCCGCCGGGCAGGCGCCGCGCGAGTTCTACAAGCAGCTCGGTGAGCTCGGCGTCTTCGGGATCAACGTCGACGAGGAGTACGACGGCGCGGGCATCGACTCGCACAAGTACGAGGCGGTCATCTACGAGGAGACCGCCCGGGCCGGCGTCTCCTTCGGCGGCTCCGGCGTGCACACGCTGCTCGGCCTGCCGTACATCAAGATGCTCGCCACCGACGAGCAGAAGAAGCGCTGGCTGCCGAAGTTCGTCACCGGCGAGGAGATGTGGGCCCTCGCGATGACCGAGCCGGGCACCGGGTCGGACGTCGCGGGCATGAAGACCACCGCCAAGCTCTCCGAGGACGGCACGCACTACGTCCTCAACGGCGCCAAGACGTTCATCACCGGCGGCGTCCACGCCGACCGCGTCATCGTCTGCGCCCGCACCTCCGCCCCGCGCGAGGACGACCGCCGCTTCGGCATCTCGCTGTTCGCCGTGGACACCAAGTCCGAGGGCTACTCCATCGGCCGCAAGCTCGACAAGCTGGGCCTGAAGGTCTCCGACACCGCCGAGCTGGCGTTCGTGGACGTCAAGGTGCCCGCCGAGGACCTGCTCGGCGAGGAGAACAAGGGCTTCGGCTACCTCGGCACCAACCTGGCCTCCGAGCGCTGGGGCATCGCCTTCGGCGCGTACGCCCAGGCCGCCGCCGCCGTGCGGTTCGCCAAGGAGTACGTCCAGGAGCGCACCGTCTTCGGCAAGACCGTCGCCTCGTTCCAGAACACCAAGTTCGAGCTGGCCGCCTGCCAGGCCGAGGTGGACGCGGCCCAGGCCGTCGCCGACCGCGCGCTGGAGGCGCTGGACGCCGGTGAGCTGACCGCCGCCGAGGCCGCCTCCGCGAAGCTGTTCTGCACCGAGGTCGCCCACCGCGTGATCGACCGCTGCCTCCAGCTGCACGGCGGCTACGGCTTCATGAACGAGTACCCGATCGCCCGCCTGTACGCGGACAACCGCGTCAACCGCATCTACGGCGGCACCAGCGAGGTCATGAAGTCGATCATCGCCAAGTCCATGGGCCTGTGAGGACCGCGTCCGCACAGCCATGAGCACCGCACTCGATTCCCTGCTCGATCTGCTCGACCTGGAGCGGATCGAGCAGGACATCTTCCGGGGCACCAGCCGCTCGGCGGTCGTGCCCCGGGTCTTCGGCGGACAGGTCGCGGCCCAGGCGCTCGTCGCCGCGGGCCGCACCGTCCCCGCGAACAAGGCCGCCCACTCGCTGCACGCGTACTTCCTGCGGATGGGCGACCCGGGCGCGCCGATCGTCTACACCGTGGACCGCATCCGCGACGGCCGCTCCTTCACCACCCGCCGGGTCGTCGCCGTCCAGCACGGGCAGCCGATCTTCCACCTCTCCGCGTCCTTCCAGACGTACGAGGACGGCCTCGAGCACCAGGCGGACATGCCGCCCGCACCCGACCCGGAGACGCTGCCCACGGCGGCCGAGATGCTGCCGCGGTACGCCGACCGGTTCAGCGACCCGGGCATGGTGGACCGGCTGATCGAGGCGCGGGCCGCCGTCGATCTGCGGTACGTGGACGCGCCGCCCTTCGGCACGGTCGGCGAACCCCGCGAGCCCAGGTCGCAGGTGTGGTTCCGTACCAACGGCAAGCTGGCCGACGACCCGCTGCTGCACGTCTGCATGGCCACGTACGTCTCCGACATGACGCTGCTCGACTCCGTGCTGCTCGCCCACGGGCGCGGCGGCTGGGCGGTCGGGGACGTCGTCGGCGCCAGCCTGGACCACGCGATGTGGTTCCACCGGCCGTTCCGGGCCGACGAGTGGCTGCTGTACGACCAGGAGTCGCCGTCCGCGTCCGGCGGGCGCGGCCTCGGCCAGGCCCGCATCTACACGCAGGACGGCCGGCTCGCGATCACCGTCATCCAGGAGGGTGTGGTCCGCGTCCCCCGCTGACCGGCCCCCGGCCGCGCGTCGGACATGAGCGGGCCGGGCGCGGACATACTCACCGGCATGACTGACGCGAAAAGCAGTGGTGGGGGGTCCACGTTCACCGTCGTCGTCGCGGCGCTGGCCAATCTCGGCATCGCCGTGGCGAAGGCGGTCGCCGGGCTGATCAGCGGGTCGAGCGCGATGCTCTCCGAGGCGGCCCACTCGGTCGCGGACACCGTCACCGAGGTGCTGCTGCTCACCGCGCTCAAGCGCAGCGAGAAGCCGGCCGACGAGGACCACCCGCTGGGATACGGCCCCGAGCGGTACATCTGGGCGCTGCTGGCGTCCGTCGCCACGTTCGTCGGCGGCGCGGTCTTCTCGATCTACGACGGGGTGCACACCCTGCTCGCGGGCGAGGACCTGGGCGACCCGCTGATCTCGTACCTCGTGCTCGTCGTCGCCTTCCTCCTGGAGGGCTTCTCGCTGCGGACCGGGCTCAAGCAGGTCCGCCAGGAGGCCGAGGAACTGGGCGCGCCCGCCCGGCACTACTTCCGGCGCACCCCGGACACCGCCGTCAAGGCCGTGGTGATGGAGGACTCGGCGGCCCTGCTCGGCCTGCTGCTCGCGGCGGGCGGGCTGCTCGGCGGCCAGCTGACCGGGTCCGGGGTGTGGGACGGCATCGCCTCGCTGCTCATCGGGGCGCTGCTGGTGTACGTGGCGTGGGTGCTCGGCCGGTCCAACGTCCAGCTGCTGATCGGGCGACCGGTGTCGCGGCCGATGCGGGACGGCATCCGGGAGGAGCTGCTCGGCGTCGACCACCTCATCTCCGTACTGGAGCTGACCACGCTCATCCAGGGACCGGACGAGATCCTGGTCGCCGCGAAGGTCGACTTCCGGGACACGGTCACCGCCGAGCAGGTCGAGACGGCGTGCGAGCAGGCCGAGCGCCGGCTGCGGCAGCGGTACGCATCCATCAAGCGGGTGTACCTGGACCCCACGTCGGGCCGGGAGGCGCGGCGCCGGGCCCGCGCGGAGGAGGAGGGGCCGTGAAGCCTCAGAGCAGCCCCGCCGCGTCCAGCAGGTAGTCCGTCATCGGGTCGTAGAAGCGCGGGTCCAGGACGTGGTCGTCCAGCGGGACCGCCACCTGGAGGGTGCCCTCGGACTCGCCGAGGAACAGCGCGGGGTCGTTGCAGTCCGCGTAGCCGATGGCGTCCAGGCCGCGCTGCGCGGCGCAGCCCGCCCAGCCGTGGTCGGCGACGACCAGGTCGGGCAGCGGGCGGCCCTCGCGTTCCAGGCCGTCGAGGACGGCGGCCATGGGGGCCGGGGAGTGGGTGTGCCAGAGCGTCGCGCCGCGCTCCTGGACGGCGACGTCGGCGAACTGGAAGACCATTCCCTCGTCGGCCATCAGCCCGCCCGGGATGCGTACGATCTCGCAGCCGGCCGCCCGCAGCGCCTGCGCGGTCTGGCGGTGGACGTCGAGCAGGCCGCCGGGGTGGCCGGTGGCGAAGAGGACCCGCTCGGCGCCCTCGACGGCCTTGCGGAGCCGGGCGGCGGCCCGCTCCAGGGCGTCGACGGTCAGCTCGGGGTCGATGGTGTCCTGCCCGAACCGGTGCTCCGGGTCGTCGCTGACCCCGCACCGCTCGGCCATCACGGCCAGCACGTCCTGCTCGTCGCGCCACCGGTCGCCCAGTTCCAGGCCCAGCCAATAGTGCCGGTCCCCGTTGGCCAGGCTGCGGTAGTGGGCCAGGTTGTTGTCGCGCGGGGTGGCGACGTCCCCCGCGATGCGCGTGCGGACGAGGTGTTCGACGAGGGCGGCGCGGCTGGATATCGGCATGGGGCCATTGTGCCGTGACGCCCGCGCGGCGTCCCGGTCGTCCGCGGGACGGTCAGCCCGGCTGCCGCTCCCCCGCCGCCGCGAAGGCTCCCCGGGCCAGCCGGTGCAGCAGCGCCGCCGTCTCGGCGCGCCCCGGCAGCGCGCCCGGGCGGCCGAGGTGCGGGGTGGAGTTGAGCAGGCCGAACACCGCGTGGACGGCGGCGCGGGCCTCGTGCTCGGGGAGGTCCGGGTAGAGGTCGCGGACGACGGAGACCCACACCTCGACGTACTGCCGCTGGAGCCGGCGCACCCGCTTGCGGTCGGTGTCCCGCAGGCGGTCCAGCTCCCGGTCGTGCAGGGTGATCAGGGGGCGGTCGTCGAGGGCGAAGTCGATGTGGCCCTCGATGAGCGCGTCCAGCAGGGCCTCGGGCGATCCGTCGCCGGAGGCGGCGTCCTCGGACACCCGGAGCTCCCCGCCGGCCAGCAGCCGTTCGCTGATGCCGACGAGGAGCTCGGCGAGCATCGCGTCCTTGCCGGGGAAGTGCCGGTAGAGGCCGGGGCCGCTGATGCCGACGGCGGCCCCTATCTCGTCTACGCCGACACCGTGGAAGCCGCGCTCGGCGAAGAGCCGGGCGGCCTCCCGGAGGATCTGCTCGCGGCGGGTGGGGGCCGCGACGCGGGCGGCGGCATGGGTGCTCATGAGCAGCCATTCTAGACAGGCGGGTTAGCGCTCGTTAACCTGTGATCACGTTAACGCTCATTAACACAGTGGCGTTGGCGATCGGAACGGCGCGGTACGGGCAAGGGGGCTCGACACGATGCAGCAGGCACCGGTGCTGACGAGCGCGGCGGATCCCGCCTCGGCGGCCTGGCAGGCCAACGAGGCGGCGCACCACGCGCTCGCCGACGAGCTGCGCAAGCGGCTCGCCACGGCGAGGCTCGGCGGAGGTGAGAGGGCCCGCGCCCGGCATGTGGCGCGCGGCAAGCTGCTGCCCAGGGAGCGGGTGGACACCCTGCTCGACCCGGGCTCGCCCTTCCTGGAGCTGGCCCCGCTGGCGGCCGACGGGCTCTACGGAGGCGCCGCCCCGGCCGCCGGGGTGATCGCCGGGATCGGCCGGGTCAGCGGCCGGGAGTGCGTGGTCGTCGCCAACGACGCGACGGTCAAGGGCGGCACCTACTACCCGATGACCGTGAAGAAGCACCTGAGGGCCCAGGAGGTGGCGCTGGAGAATCGTCTCCCCTGCCTCTACCTGGTGGACTCGGGCGGCGCCTTCCTGCCGATGCAGGACGAGGTCTTCCCGGACCGCGAGCACTTCGGCCGGATCTTCTACAACCAGGCCCGGATGTCGGGGGCCGGCATCCCGCAGATCGCGGCGGTCCTGGGCTCCTGCACGGCGGGCGGGGCGTACGTCCCCGCGATGAGCGACGAGGCCGTCATCGTCCGGAACCAGGGCACGATCTTCCTGGGCGGTCCGCCGCTGGTGAAGGCCGCCACCGGCGAGGTGGTCACGGCCGAGGAGCTGGGCGGCGGCGAGGTGCACTCCCGTACGTCGGGTGTCACCGACCACCTCGCGGAGGACGACGCGCACGCGCTGCGGATCGTCCGGAACATCGTGGCCACGCTGCCGGAGCGGGGCGCGCTGCCCTGGTCGGTGCGGCCGGTCGAGGAGCCGAAGGTGGACCCCGCCGGGCTCTACGGCGCGGTCCCGGTCGACTCGCGCACGCCGTACGACGTGCGCGAGGTGATCGCCCGGGTGGTCGACGGCTCGCGGTTCGCCGAGTTCAAGGCGGAGTACGGCACGACGCTGATCACCGGCTTCGCGCACATCCACGGCCACCCGGTCGGGATCGTCGCCAACAACGGCATCCTGTTCTCCGAGTCCGCCCAGAAGGGCGCGCACTTCATCGAGCTGTGCGACCAGCGCGGCATCCCGCTGGTCTTCCTCCAGAACATCTCCGGCTTCATGGTCGGCCGCGACTACGAGGCCGGGGGCATCGCCAAGCACGGCGCGAAGATGGTCACCGCCGTCGCCTGCACCCGGGTGCCGAAGCTGACCGTGGTCGTCGGCGGGTCCTACGGCGCGGGCAACTACTCCATGTGCGGCCGGGCCTACAGCCCCCGCTTCCTGTGGATGTGGCCCAACGCGAAGATCTCCGTCATGGGCGGCGAGCAGGCCGCGTCCGTCCTCGCCACGGTCAAGCGCGACCAGCTGGGCGACGACTGGAGCGCCGAGGACGAGGAAGCCTTCAAGGCCCCGATCCGCGAGCAGTACGAGACCCAGGGCAACGCGTACTACGCCACCGCCCGGCTCTGGGACGACGGGGTGATCGACCCGCTGGAGACCCGGCAGGTGCTGGGGCTCGCCCTGACCGCGTGCGCCAACGCGCCCTTGGGCGACGCCGGCTTCGGCGTCTTCCGGATGTGAGGAAGAGATGACGATGTTCGACACGGTCCTCGTCGCCAACCGGGGCGAGATCGCGGTCCGGGTCATCCGGACCCTGCGCGAGCTGGGCGTCCGCTCGGTCGCCGTCTTCAGCGACGCGGACGCCGACGCGCGCCACGTGCGGGAGGCCGACACGGCGGTACGGATCGGCCCCGCGCCCGCCTCGGAGAGCTATCTGAGCGCCGACCGCCTCCTGGAGGCCGCCCGCCGCACCGGCGCCCAGGCGGTCCACCCCGGCTACGGCTTCCTCGCGGAGAACGCGGCGTTCGCCCGCGCCTGCGCGGAGGCGGGGCTGGTCTTCATCGGGCCGCCCGCCACCGCGATCTCGCTGATGGGCGACAAGATCCGGGCCAAGGAGACGGTCGCCGCCGCGGGCGTCCCGGTCGTCCCCGGCTCCTCCGGGAGCGGGCTGAGCGACGTCGAGCTGGCGGAGGCTGCTGCCGGGATCGGCATGCCCGTGCTGCTGAAGCCCTCGGCCGGCGGCGGTGGCAAGGGCATGCGGCTCGTCCGGGACGCGGCGCTGCTCGCGGACGAGATCGCGGCGGCCCGGCGCGAGGCCCGCGCCTCCTTCGGCGACGACACGCTGCTGGTGGAGCGGTGGATCGACCGGCCGCGCCACATCGAGATCCAGGTCCTGGCCGACGCCCACGGCAACGTGGTCCACCTGGGCGAGCGCGAGTGCTCGCTCCAGCGCCGTCACCAGAAGATCATCGAGGAGGCCCCGTCCGTCCTGCTGGACGGGGCGACCCGGGCCGCGATGGGCGAGGCGGCCGTCCAGGCGGCCCGCTCCTGCGGGTATGCCGGCGCGGGCACGGTGGAGTTCATCGTCCCGGGCAACGACCCGTCCTCGTACTACTTCATGGAGATGAACACCCGCCTCCAGGTCGAGCACCCGGTGACCGAGCTGGTCACCGGCCTCGACCTGGTGGAGTGGCAACTGCGCGTCGCGGCCGGTGAGCCGCTGCCGTTCGGGCAGGACGCCGTCACGCTCACCGGGCACGCCGTGGAGGCCCGAGTCTGCGCCGAGGACCCGGCCCGCGGCTTCCTGCCCTCCGGCGGCACCGTGCTCGCGCTCCACGAACCGCAGGGCGGCGGGGTCCGCACCGACTCGGGGCTCGTCGGGGGCGGCGAGGTCGGCAGCCTGTACGACCCCATGCTGTCCAAGGTCATCGCGTACGGCCCCGACCGGGCGACCGCGCTGCGCCGGCTGCGGGTGGCCCTCGCGGAGACGGTCGTCCTCGGCGTCCCGGTCAACGCGGGCTTCCTGCGCCGGCTGCTGGCCCACCCGGCCGTGGTGGCGGGCGAGCTGGACACCGGCCTGGTGGAGCGCGAGGTCGCCGCGCTGGTCCCGGAGGGCGTGCCGGAGGAGGTGTACGCGGCCGCCGCGCTGCTGCGGCAGCACACCGCGTCCGCCGCCGCCCGCCCCGCTCCCGGCGCTTGGGCCGACCCGTTCTCCGCGGGGAACGGCTGGCGGCTCGGCGGCGCCCCGGCCCGGACGGTGCTCGACTTCCACATCCCGGGCCACGACCCGGTCCAGGTGGGCCTGCGGCCGTGCGGCGGCGGGGACACCGAGCTGACGTTCGGCCATGTCGGCGAGGGCGCGAGCCCGCCCGCCCCGGAATCGGGGTCCTGCGGACCGCTGGGGCCGCTGCCCGGTACGGCGGAGAAGGCCAGGACCCTCGCGGCCGGTGACGGCCGGATCGCGTTCGAACTCGCCGGAGTCACCCATGTGTTCGCGTACGCGGTCTCCCCGGAGGGGCACTGGCTCGGCCGGGACGGCGACAGCTGGCACGTCCGCGACCACGACCCGGTCGAGGCGTCGCTGACCGGTGCCGCCCGCTCGGGCGCGGACACGCTCGCCGCGCCCATGCCCGGGACGGTGACCGTGGTGAAGGTGGCCGTCGGGGACGAGGTCGCCGCCGGGCAGAGCCTGCTGGTGGTGGAGGCGATGAAGATGGAGCACGTCATCTCCGCGCCGCACGCCGGCACCGTGACCGAACTCGACGTGACCGCCGGGTCCACGGTGGCCATGGACCAGGTGCTCGCCGTGGTCGTGCCCGCCGCCGGTGCCGGGGAGGACGCATGACCACCGAAGCCCGCGCCCTGCCGATGGCCGTGCCCGCCGAGGGGCTGCCCGCCCGGGTCCGCATCCACGAGGTCGGTGCCCGCGACGGCCTCCAGAACGAGAAGGAGGTCGTCCCGACCGAGGTGAAGGCGGAGTTCATCCGCCGGCTCGCGGTCGCCGGGCTGACCACCATCGAGGCGACCAGCTTCGTGCACCCCAAGTGGGTGCCCCAGCTCGCCGACGCCGAGCGGCTGTTCCCGATGCTGGGGGACATCGCGGACGTCGGTGACGTGGCGCTGCCGGTCCTCGTGCCGAACGAGCGCGGGCTGGACCGGGCCCTGGCGCTCGGGGCCCGCGGGATCGCGGTGTTCGGCTCGGCGACGGAGACGTTCGCCGCGCGCAACCTCAACCGCACGGTGGACGAGTCGCTGGCCATGTTCGCGCCGGTGGTGGCCCGGGCCAGGGCCGAGTCGGTGCACGTGCGCGGCTACTTGTCGATGTGCTTCGGCGACCCCTGGGAGGGCGCCGTGCCCGTCGCGCAGGTCGTCCGGGTCGCCAGGGCGCTGATGGACCTCGGCTGCGACGAGCTGTCCCTCGGCGACACCATCGGCGTCGCCACCCCCGGCCACGTGACCGCGCTGCTGACCGCCTTGAACGAGGCGGGGGTGGCCACCGACGTGATCGGGGTGCACTTCCACGACACCTACGGCCAGGCCCTGTCCAACACCCTCGCCGCGCTCCGGCACGGGGTGACCACCGTGGACGCCTCCGCGGGCGGCCTCGGCGGCTGCCCGTACGCGAAGAGCGCGACGGGGAACCTGGCCACCGAAGACCTGGTCTGGATGCTCGACGGCCTCGGCATCGAGACCGGCGTCGATCTCGGCGAGCTGACCGCCACCAGCGTGTGGCTCGCCGGCCACCTGGGCCGACCCAGCCCTTCCCGCACCGTCCGCGCCCTGTCCCACGAGGAGCAGTGATCCACCGATGTCCCTGGACCACCGGCTGACCGCCGAGCACGAGGAACTCCGCCGCACCGTCGAGGAGTTCGCCCACGACGTCGTCGCCCCGAAGATCGGCGACTTCTACGAGCGGCACGAGTTCCCGTACGAGATCGTGCGCGAGATGGGGCGGATGGGCCTGTTCGGGCTGCCCTTCCCGGAGGAGTACGGCGGGATGGGCGGCGACTACCTCGCCCTCGGCATCGCCCTGGAGGAGCTGGCCCGGGTCGACTCCTCGGTGGCGATCACGCTGGAGGCGGGCGTCTCGCTGGGCGCGATGCCGGTCTACCGCTTCGGCACCGAGGAGCAGAAGCGGCGGTGGCTGCCGAAGCTCTGCTCGGGCGAGGCGCTGGGCGCGTTCGGCCTGACCGAGCCGGACGGCGGCTCGGACGCGGGCGGGACGCGGACGACGGCCGTGCGCGACGAGGCGGCGGGCGAGTGGGTGATCAACGGCTCCAAGTGCTTCATCACCAACTCCGGCACGGACATCACGGAGTTGGTCACGATCACGGCGGTGACCGGTCGCAAGGAGAACGGCGCGCCGCTGATCTCCTCGATCATCGTCCCCTCCGGCACCCCGGGCTTCACGGTGGCCGCGCCCTACTCCAAGGTCGGCTGGAACGCCTCGGACACCCGCGAGCTGTCCTTCGCCGACGTCCGCGTCCCGCTGGAGAACCTGCTCGGCGAGGAGGGCCGGGGCTACGCGCAGTTCCTGCGCATCCTGGACGAGGGCCGCATCGCCATCGCAGCGCTGTCGACGGGCCTGGCGCAGGGCTGTGTGGACGAGTCGGTGAAGTACGCCGCCGAGCGGCACGCCTTCGGAAGGCCGATCGGCGCCAACCAGGCCATTCAGTTCAAGATCGCGGACATGGAGATGCGGGCGCACATGGCCCGCATCGGCTGGCGGGACGCGGCGTCCCGGCTGCTGGCGGAGGAGCCGTTCAAGAAGGAGGCGGCCATCGCCAAGCTGTACTCCTCGACGGTGGCCGTGGACAACGCCCGGGAGGCGACCCAGATCCACGGCGGCTACGGCTTCATGAACGAGTATCCGGTGGCCCGCATGTGGCGCGACTCCAAGATCCTGGAGATCGGCGAGGGCACCAGTGAGGTCCAGCGCATGCTGATCGCCCGCGAGCTGGGACTGCAGGCCTGACCCGAGACCGGGTTCGTACGGGCCGGGGCCCCCGGTGACCACAATCTGAGGTTAGGCTAACCTTCCCTCGAACGTGTCACCGGCCGGTCCCCGGCTCGTACGAAAGCGGACTCCGTCATGAGCTCTACCCGAGTGTCCCGTCCCACCCGCCGCGGCCTGCTGGCCATGGGCGGCGCCGTTGGCCTCGGCGCCGTGCTCGCGGCCTGCGGCGGCAGCGACGCGAAGGACTCCGCCGGCTCGGGCTCCAAGAGCACCGACGCCGGGCCGTGGAAGTTCAAGGACGACCGGGGCCAGGTCGCCGAGGCCGAGTCCGTCCCGAAGAACATCGTCGCCTTCACCGGTGTCGCCGCCGCCCTCCACGACTACGGCGTCGAGGTCAAGGCCGTCTTCGGCCCGACGAAGACCAAGGACGGCAAGCCGGACGTGCAGGCCGGCGACCTCGACATCGACAAGGTCGAGATCCTGGGCAACGTCTGGGGCGAGTTCAACGTCGAGAAGTACGCGGAGCTCGGCCCGGAGCTGCTGGTCACGGCGATGTGGGAGAAGGACGCCCTCTGGTACGTGCCGGACCAGTCCAAGGACAAGATCCTCAAGCTCGCCCCGAGCGTCGCCCTGTGGGCCGCCGAGACCACGATCCCGAAGGCGATCCAGCGCCACGAGGACCTGGCGGCCTCGCTCGGCGCCGATGTGAAGTCCGCGAAGGTCACCGCCGCGAAGACGCGGTTCGAGAAGGCGGCGGCCCGGCTGCGCGCGGCCGCGAAGTCGAAGCCGGAGATCAGGGTCATGGTCGGCTCGGCCAGCCAGGACCTGTTCTACGTGTCGCTCGCCAAGATGTCCGCCGACACCCTGTACTTCCAGGAGCTGGGCGTGAAGTTCGTGGCGCCGAAGGTGAATGCGGCGGGCTTCTTCGAGGAGCTGAGCTGGGAGAACGTCGACAAGTACGACGCCGACATCATCATGATGGACAACCGCTCCTCGGCCCTCCAGCCCGAGGCGCTGACCTCCAAGCCGACCTGGGCGCAGCTGCCCGCGGTCAAGGCGGGCCAGGTCGTTCCGCGTACGACGGAGCCGATCTACAGCTACGACAAGTGCGCGCCGATCCTGGAGGACCTGGCGAAGGCCATCGAGAACGCCAAGAAGGTCGCCTGACGCGGCCGTTCACCGCCCCGGCGGCCGGGAAAGCCCGGCCGCCGGGGCGGTCGCGTGTCAGCCCCCGCTCGTCTCCGAGGCGGGCCACGGGACCTGGGGCGAGCGGTAGTAGTCGATGCCCTGGGCGGTGAACCGCTCCCCGAGCGCCGCCAGACGCACCTTGTACGTGTCCCAGTCGTGCGTCGACGCCGGGGACCAGGCGAGCTCGGCCGCGCCGGGCAGCCGCGGGAACGCCATGTGGTCGATGTCGTCGCTGTCGGTCAGGGTCTCGGCCCAGATCGGCGCCTCGACGCCGAGCACCGAGCCCTCCGGGGCGCCGGCGAGGTACGTCCCCGGGTCCCAGTCGTAACTGCGCTGGACCTCGACCAGCCCGGCCCACTTCAGGCCCAGTTCGGTCTGGTCGTTGTACTTCATGTCGAGGTAGATCCGGTCCGCCGGGGACAGCACGAGCTTCGTGCCGTTCTTCGCGGCGTCCACCACCTGCTGCCGGTCCGCGGCGCTGGTCTTGTCGTAGCCCCAGTACTGCGCGACGGCGCCCGGCACCGGGTCGGCGCCGGTCAGCTGGTGCCAGCCCATCACGGTCTTCCCGTACTTGCCGACGATCGCCTGGGCCCGGTCCATGATCTCCACGTAGTCCTCGTGGGTCGTGGAGTGCGCCTCGTCGCCGCCGATGTGGAAGTAGCGGCCGGGCGTGAGCGCGGCCACCTCGCCGACGACGTCGTCGATGAAGTCGTACGTGACGTCCTTGCCGGCGCACAGCGTGCTGAAACCGACCTTGATGCCGGTATAGAGCGGCGGCGCGACGCCGTCGCAGTTCAGCTCGGCGTACGAGGCGAGCGCGGCGTTGGTGTGGCTCGGCATGTCGATCTCCGGGACCACTTCCAGGTAGCGGGAGGCCGCGTAGCGCACGATCTCCTTGTACTGCTCCTTGGTGTAGTAACCGCCGGGCCCGCCGCCGACCTCGGTGGAGCCGCCGTACGTGGCCAGCCTCGGCCAGGAGTCGACGGCGATCCGCCAGCCCTGGTCGTCGGAGAGGTGGATGTGGAAGGTGTTGATCTTGTACTGGGCGACCTGGTCGATGTAGCGCTTGACCTCGTCCACCGAGAAGAAGTGGCGCGCGACGTCGAGCATCGCGCCCCGGTAGGCGTAGCGGGGGGTGTCGGTGATGGAGCCGCCCGCGATCCGCCAGGGGCCCTTCTGGCGGGTGTCGCGCTCCACTTGGGCCGGGAGCAGCTGGCGCAGCGTCTGGACGCCGTGGAAGAGCCCCGCGGGCTGCCTGGCGGTGATGGTGACGTTGCCGCGCCCGGAGGTGAGCGTGTAGCCCTCCGCGCCCAGCTTGCCGGCCCGGGGGTCGAGCCGGAGCCGGATGCCGTCGGCGCCGTCCTTGGTGGTGACGGGCAGGGCGAACCCGGTGGAGGGGCGCAGCAGGCCCGCCAGGTAATCGCCGATCTTCCGGGCCTCGCCGGAGGCGCCGACGGTCCGGATTCTGGTGGAGCCGTTGAGGACGTACGGGTCGCCGCCGGGTCTGACCGAGGCGGGGGCGGGCACCACCTGGCCGAGCGGCCTGGGTGCCCACGCCGCCGTGGCGGTGCCCGCGGCGGACGCCTCGGGGGCGGCGCACGCGCTGGAGACACCGGCCGCCGCGACGAGAAGCAGCGAGCCGAGGAGCCGGGGCAGCGCACGGGGAAGAGCACTGCGACGTACCGTGTGCAGTCTCACAAGCCGGGTCCCTTTCTGGGGGTCACTCTGCGGGGTCTCCTGACCTTTCTCCGTCGCCATGCGTACCGCGCGTCTCACGGGTGGTCAAGGTGTAGACCACTTACCGGCGTTGGTCACCCAGGCACCCTGATGAGCTTTTGCGGCTTATGTACACATTCACCCTTTCGGCTCCGACCACTTCCGCGCCGCCCCCTCCTCCGCACCCCGCGCCACCCCGCGCGAAATCCACCCAAGACAGAAAAAGGGGGCCAGTATCGCGGCTCCCTGCCCGATATCGGGCAGGATTGTTGCGCTCGACTGTCTTCCGCCGCAGTATCGACGGGTGCTCGAACGCCTCTCGTCGTACGACGACCTCATTGACCACGTGGTGCGCAGCACCACGCTGCCCCGCGGCGAAGCCGCCCGGGTGATCCTCGACGTGCTGGCGTACTTCGACGAGACGACCGAGGTCTTCGTCCGCCGCCGCCACCGCGAACTGCAGGCCGGCGGCCTGGTGAACACGGAGATCTTCGAGCGGATCGCGGCCGAACTGCCGCACCGCGCGGTCGCGCCGCCGGAGCTCTCGCTCCGCCAGCTGCGCCGGATCGTCTACGGCTGAGGCCACCTCACGGCCGGGTACCCCTTCACTTGTTCGTCGTCGGAGGACAGAAAGCTCTATGTGCGGAATCGTCGGTTACATCGGAAAGCGTGACGTGGCCCCGCTGCTGCTGGAGGGCCTGCAGCGGCTGGAGTACCGGGGTTACGACTCCGCCGGGATCGTGATCACCGGGAAGCCCGCGGCCGGGAAGCCCGCCGCGCTGAAGTCGGTCAAGGCCAAGGGCCGGGTCCGCGAGCTGGAGTCCCGGGTCCCCAAGCGGTTCGCCGGCACCACCGGCATCGCCCACACCCGCTGGGCCACCCACGGCGCCCCCAGCGACGAGAACGCCCACCCGCACCTGGACGCCGAGGGCAAGGTCGCCGTCGTCCACAACGGGATCATCGACAACGCCGCCGAGCTGCGCGCCCGGCTGACCGCCGAGGGCGTCGTCTTCCTCTCCGAGACCGACACCGAGGTGCTGGTCCACCTGATCGCCCGCTCGGACGCCGGGACCCTGGAGGAGAAGGTCCGCGAGGCCCTGCGCTCCGTGGAGGGCACCTACGGCATCGCCGTCCTGCATGCCGACTTCAACGACCGCATCGTGGTGGCCCGCAACGGCTCCCCGGTCGTCCTCGGCATCGGCGAGAAGGAGATGTTCGTCGCCTCGGACGTCGCCGCCCTGGTCGCCCACACCCGCCAGGTCGTCACGCTGGACGACGGCGAGATGGCCACCCTGAAGGCCGACGACTTCCGTACCTACACCACGGAGGGCTCGACCACGACGGCCACGCCGACCACCGTGGAGTGGGAGGCGGAGTCGTACGACATGGGCGGCCACGACACGTACATGCACAAGGAGATCTCGGAGCAGGCGGACGCCGTCGACCGGGTGCTGCGCGGCCGGATCGACGACCGCTTCTCCACCGTGCACCTGGGCGGCCTCAACCTGGACGCCCGCGAGGCGCGCGGGGTCCGCCGCATCAAGATCCTGGGCTGCGGCACCTCGTACCACGCGGGCCAGATCGGCGCCCAGCTGATCGAGGAGCTGGCCCGCATCCCCGCGGACGCCGAGCCCGCCTCCGAGTTCCGCTACCGCAACCCGGTCGTGGACCCCGACACGCTGTACGTCGCGGTCTCGCAGTCCGGTGAGACGTACGACGTGCTGGCCGCCGTCCAGGAGCTGAAGCGCAAGGGCGCCCGGGTCCTCGGCGTGGTCAACGTGGTCGGCTCGGCGATCGCCCGCGAGGCGGACGGCGGCACCTATGTGCACGCGGGGCCCGAGGTGTGCGTGGTCTCCACCAAGTGCTTCACCAACACCGTGGTCGCCTTCGCGCTGCTCGCCCTGCACCTGGGCCGCATCCGGGACCTGTCGGTCGCCGACGGCAAGCGGATCATCGAGGGCCTGCGCAAGCTGCCCGCCCAGATCAGCGAGATCCTTCAGGGCGAGGACGAGATCAAGCGGCTGGCCGCCGAGTACGCGGACGCGAAGTCGATGATGTTCATCGGCCGGGTGCGCGGCTACCCCGTGGCCCGCGAGGCGTCGCTGAAGCTCAAGGAGGTCTCGTACATCCACGCCGAGGCGTACCCCGCGTCGGAGCTGAAGCACGGCCCGCTCGCCCTGATCGAGCCCGCGATGCCGACCGTGGCGATCGTGCCGGACGACGACCTGCTGGAGAAGAACCGCGCCGCGATGGAGGAGATCAAGGCCCGCAGCGGCCGCATCCTCGCCGTGGCCCACCAGGTCCAGGAGAAGGCCGACCACACCATCGTCGTACCGAAGAACGAGAACGAGCTGGACCCGATCCTCATGGGCATCCCGCTCCAGCTCTTCGCGTACCACACGGCGCTGGCCATGGGCCGGGACATCGACAAGCCCCGCAACCTGGCCAAGTCGGTCACCGTCGAGTAGTCACGTTACGCGGACGGGTCCCCACGGTCGGTGACCGCGGGGGCCTTCCGCGTACGGCCCGGAATCGGCCCGGGGCGGCCGGGAAGGGCCCATGCGGCGTTTTCCACAGGCGAGTTGGCGCCACGGGCCGGGAAGGCGTCCGGGCGGCTACGGGATGACCACGACCGGGCGCTGGGCGCGGCGGGCCAGCCGGCCGGCCACCGAGCCGAAGATCTTGCCCACCAGACCGTGCGTGGAGCCCACCACGATGGCGTCCGCCGAGTACTCCCGGCCGACCTCCTCCAGCTCGTGACAGATGTCCCCGCCGCGCTCCACGAGCACCCAGGGCACCTCGGCGAGGTAGTCCGCGCAGGCGAGTTCCAGGCCCAGGACCTCGGTGCGGTGGTCCGGCACGTCCACGAAGACGGGGGGCTCGCAGCCCGCCCAGACCGTGGTCGGCAGCCGGTTGGCGACGTGGACGATGATCAGACCGGAGCCCGTCCTGCGGGACATGCCGATCGCATAGGCGAGGGCCCGCTCGCTCGAGGTCGAGCCGTCGAAGCCGACGACGACCCCATGCCGGAAGGCGGGATCGCACGGACGGCGCGCTTGTTCGGCCGCCAGCGGGTCCGACAAGGGGTCGGCTACCTGCTTGCGGTCCGCGGGTTCGGGGATTTCGTGACCGGCCATCGGTGTCTCGGCGAAGAGAGTCCTCGTGAGGAGAGCGACGTGGGAAGGAGCGTCAGCGGGCGGTGTCGTGGTGTCCGGGAATCATCTTCCCAACCCCTTACCCCCAAGGGTACGGCTCCACTCCTCCATTGCCCGCCCCGCGCACAGCGGCGTGCGGCGTTTTCCGGAGCATGCCCGAGACCGGGCCCCCGTGGCAATGCCGGTTGCCCTCTACACAGACGTACCGGCCACCGCCCGGACCCCTTGCGGTGCCCGGCGGAACCGCTCCGGCCGAGCCCGTGCGGGCCGTCCGGGGGCGTCGCCCGAGAGGAGCGGAACCCACCCTTCCGGGGGAGCCGGCCGAACTCCGGGGGCCGTCCGGAACCCACCGCACGGTCTGCTCCGGGGACGGCCGGTAGAGCGGTATTCGGCTGCCCGTCCGGACCGGTCCCCGGCCGGGTGCTCCGCACCCCCCGCCGGGGCCGCCGACCCCGGCGAGGGGGCGTGCGGGGGCGGGTGGGCGCCCCGGGTTGTGCGCCGGTAGAACGACTGATTCCCGCACACGCGACCGTACATTTTCAGCCAACTTCAAGGACCGGTCCATTCCTTGTCGAAATGGCCGATCAACCCCCTTGCCACCAGGCAGGAAGAGACCGGGCGGTACGCTTCCGCCCAATGGGGACGGGCCATGAACGCCGGACGCACTTCCCTGCGCGGGCCGCGAGTGAAACGCTTCGTGATCGAACGCTTCCCGCCAGGTTGCCTTGTCGACAATGAGCCGGTTGGTGAACTTGTCACGACGGCACCACGGGACGCAGTAGATTCGATCTTGGGCGTCTATAAGGCCGGGGACTCGTGCACGACCGAGGGGACAAGTGCAGGTGCGACAGGCCCGTAAGGACCAGGAAGACGCGAACACCGAGGGGGGCTTAGCGTCATGAGCCAGGACTCCGCCGCCGCAACGGAGGCTGTACGGAAGCTGGGCGGAAGACGACGCCGGGAAGTCGTCGCCGTCCTGCTCTTCAGCGGTGGCCCCATCTTCGAGAGCTCCATCCCGCTGTCGGTGTTCGGAATCGACCGCCAGGACGCGGGAGTTCCGCGCTACCGGTTGCTCGTGTGCAGCGGCGAAGAGGGACCGCTGCGCACCACCGGAGGACTCGAACTGACCGCGCCCTACGGGCTGGAGGCGATCAGCAGGGCCGGCACCGTCGTGGTGCCCGCCTGGCGCTCGATCACGTCGCCGCCGCCCATGGAGGCGCTGGACGCGCTGCGCCGCGCCCACGAGGAGGGCGCCCGCATCGTGGGCCTGTGCACGGGGGCCTTCGTGCTCGCCGCCGCCGGGCTGCTGGACGGCCGGCCGGCCACCACGCACTGGATGTACGCACCGACGCTGGCCAAGCGCTATCCGTCGGTGCACGTCGACCCACGCGAACTGTTCGTGGACGACGGGGACGTGCTGACCTCCGCCGGGACGGCGGCCGGCATCGACCTGTGTCTGCACATAGTCCGCTCGGACCACGGCACGGAGGCCGCCGGGGCACTCGCCCGCCGGCTCGTCGTGCCACCCCGGCGCAGTGGCGGTCAGGAGCGCTACCTCGACAGGTCTTTACCTGAGGAGATCGGCTCCGACCCGCTCGCCGAGGTCGTCGCCTGGGCGCTGGAGCATCTGCACGAGCAGTTCGACGTGGAGACGCTGGCCGCGCGCGCCTACATGAGCCGCCGGACCTTCGACCGGAGGTTCCGCTCGCTGACGGGCAGCGCACCGCTCCAGTGGCTGATCACCCAGCGGGTGCTGCAGGCGCAGCGCCTCCTGGAGACGTCGGACTACTCGGTGGACGAGGTCGCGGGCCGCTGCGGCTTCCGGTCGCCGGTCGCGCTGCGCGGGCACTTCCGCCGCCAGCTCGGCTCCTCCCCCGCCGCGTACCGGGCCGCCTACCGGGCCCGCCGTCCGCAGGGCGGGGCACCGGAGCCGGTCATGGTGACGGAGGTGGCGGTGCCCAGCCAGGGCACCGCCCAGAGCCGCCGTCCCGCCGTCCCCGGACCGTCCGGCGCCGCACCCGCGGCGCTGGAGGCGAAGGCGGGCACCGACGTGTTCGCCGCGGGGCGCCCGGCCCTGCCCGGGCAGCGGAGCGCCCCGTAGGGTGGGGCCCATGAACGACCGCATGGTGTGGATCGACTGCGAGATGACCGGGCTCTCGTTGGCGGATGACGCGCTCATCGAGGTGGCCGCGCTGGTCACCGACTCTGAGCTGAACGTGCTCGGTGAAGGGGTGGACATCGTCATCCGCCCGCCGGACGCGGCGCTGGAGACCATGCCCGAGGTGGTGCGGCAGATGCACACCGCCTCGGGCCTCCTCGACGAGCTGGCCGGCGGCACGACGCTGGCCGACGCCGAGGAGCAGGTCCTCGCCTACGTCCGCGAGCACGTGAAGGAGCCCGGGAAGGCGCCCCTGTGCGGAAACTCGGTCGGCACCGACCGCGGCTTCCTGTCCCGGGACATGCCGCTCCTGGAGGGCTACCTCCACTACCGGATCGTGGACGTCTCCTCCATCAAGGAGCTGTCCCGCCGCTGGTACCCGAGGGCGTACTTCAACAGCCCGGAGAAGAACGGCAACCACCGGGCGCTCGCCGACATCCGCGACTCGATCACCGAGCTGCGGTACTACCGCGAGGCGGTCTTCGTCCCGCAGCCCGGCCCGGACTCCGAGCAGGCCAAGGCGGCGGCCGCGCGGGTCTCGCAGCCCCGCGCCTGAAGGCGCTGGTCACGGCCCTCCCGGGGGCCGTGACCACCCGCCGGGAAATGAGTGCGCGAGCACCCTCCCGGACCCTGTACACTTTTTCTCGGCCGGTCGGAAAGACCGGACGCGGTGGGTATAGCTCAGATGGTAGAGCACCTGGTTGTGGTCCAGGATGTCGCGGGTTCGAGTCCCGTTACTCACCCTGAAGGATCAGCCCCCGACCTGTCACAGGTCGGGGGCTGATGCGTTTCCCGGGCCTTACGCGGGCCTGTCGGCCGCCTCCAGGGGGCGCCAGGCCGGTCCGTCGCCGTCCAGGACGACCCGGCCGAAGACCGCGTCCGCGAAGTGGATGCCGAAGGCGAGCGTGCCGGGCTCCGCCAGCTCGGCGACGAGGCGGCGGCGGTGCTCGGCGGACCCGGCCGGGTCGTGGTCGTAGACACAGGACCACTCGGGCCGGTCCACCTGGACCGGCGAGTGCAGCGAGTCCCCGAAGGCGATCAGCCGCTTCCCGCCCCCGGTGATGACGTACTCCGTGTGGCCCGCGGTGTGTCCGGCGGTGACCCGCGCCCGGACGCCCGGGAAGACCTCCTCGCCGTCGGCCACCGTACGCACGTGGGGCGCGAGGGCGTCCAGCCCGTCGCCGGGCTCCCGGGCGGCCCATTCCGGCTCCGCCACCAGGTACGCGGCGCGGGAGAAGAGCCGTCCGTGGGTGGCCCAGCCCGTGTGGTCCGGGTGGAGGTGGCTGAAGGCGACGGCCTCGATGTCCTCCGGGGCCCGGCCGAGCGCGGCCAGGGCGGCGGGGAGGTCGCCGCCGCGCATGGCGCCGTTGGGGGTGGCCGGGTCCGCCGGGAGCGTGTGCGGACCGAAGCCCGCGTCGATCAGGAGGGCGCGGTCGCCGTGCTCCACCAGGAGGCCGCCGACGCTCGCGACCAGGTGCCCGGAGGCGTCCAGGTGCTCCGGATGGGCCGCCCAGAACGCGTCGGTGCTGTCCGGCAGCCAGGCGGTCGGGCGGCCCTGGATCACCCCGTCCGGCACGAAGGACACCGTGGTGTCGCCCAGACGCAGGGTGCTCGGGTCGGTCATGGCGTCGCTCCTCGTTCGTCGCTGTGGGACGAGGTCACCATAAGCATCCAACTAGAATCATTCAAGTTGTAATTATTCTTGCTTGATGGACTTGCTAGAGTGAGTCCATGACCACACCCCCCGAAGCGCAGGCCGCCGCCGAGCGGGAGCTGTGCGGGCTGGTGAACGGGCTGGCCGCCCGGATCGCCGATCACGTGCGCAAGCGCGCCGTCCCCCTCGGCCTCACCGCGCCCCAGGCGACGGCGCTGCGGGAGATGACCGGACCGATGACCATGCGCGAACTGGCCGAACGCATGAGCTGCGAGCCGTCCAACGCCACCTTCGTCGTCGACAAACTGGAGAAGCGGGGCCTGGTCGAACGCCGGCCCCACCCCACCGACCGGCGCGCCCGGCACCTCGTACTGACGCCCGAGGGCAACGGCCTGCGCGCACGGCTCCTGGAACTCCTCGCCGAGGACTCACCGCTGGCGGGGCTCGGCCCGGAAGGGCAGCGGGCCCTTCAGGAGCTGCTGGAGAAGACGACCGGCCGGCCGAGCTGACCGACGAACTCCGCCCACGCGCCCGGCTCGAAGGCGAGGGCGGGGCGGGACGGGGTCTTGGAGTCGCGCAGGCGGACCGCCGTCGCGGGTTCGGAGGGCAGTGCCACCTCGACGCAGTCGGGGCCCGCCGAGTCGCAGTAGCTGGACCTGGTCCAGTGCAGGGGCATGGTTCTCCTCCGGTCGTCCTGCCTCACGCGGCGCCGTAGCCGTCGGGCCGGTGGACCGGGAGCGCCGAGACCCCGAGCTCCCGGCGCATGGTCTGCCGGACCTCGTACAGGCCCTCCGATGCGCGCTCCAGCCGTTCCCTGATGTCCTCCAGGGACTCGTCGGCCGGCTCCCCCCGCTCGTGCCGGCCCAGCAGGGCGTGGATGCGGTGCAGTTGCTGCACGACGCCGCCCCCGACGGACAGCACGGGGTCGCTGATCACCATCTGGGCCTCGGCGTACACGTCGCGCAGGACCTGGCGGGGCTCCTCCCGCTCCTGGCTCCGTCCGGGGCGCGTCTCCCCCGCGGCGAGGGCGAAGTAGTCCTTCGACAGGACCGAGTGGAACTGCCGCAGGCGCTGGTTGAACACCGCGTAGGAGGCCCGCCGTACGGCCAGGGCCTCGCGGCGTTCGTCCGCCAGCAGCTCCTCCCGCCGCAGCCGCTCCGCGCGGTCGAGCTCCACCGTCTTGGCCCGCAGGGCGCCGCGGTGCGCCAGCACGCCGGACACGAGGGTGCCCGCCACCCCCACCACGGCCACGATCAGAGCGGTCAGAGAAGGGTCCACGCCTCAGAAGCTACTCGAAGTGCGCGCCGGGCGAACCCAGTTGCGGCAACCGGGCGTCACGACGAGTCGCGGACCACCAGCTCGGTCGGCAGCACGATCTGCGCCCGGTCCGCGTTCTCGCCGGCGATCATGTCGAGCAGCACCCGGGTCATCGTGCGGCCCATCTCCTCGATCGGCTGGCGCACGCTGGTGAGGGCCGGGTCCATGTGGCGGGCCACGGCCGAGTCGTCGAAGCCGATGAGGGCGACGTCGTCCGGGATGCGGCGGCCGGCCTCGCGCAGGACCTGGCGGGCACCGGCGGCCATCACGTCGGACGCGGCGAAGACCGCGTCCACGTCGGGGCGGCGGGCGAGCAGGTCGCGCATCGCCCGGGCGCCGCCCTCCTCGGAGAAGTCGGCGGGGGCGATCAGCCGCTCGTCGGGTTCCAGGCCCGCGTCGCGGACGGCCTGGCGGTAGCCGTCCAGGCGGCTCTGGGAGGCGTAGACGTCGAGTCGGCCGGTGATCGTGGCGATGGAACGGCGGCCGCGCGAGGCGAGGTGTTCCACGGCGCCGCGGGCGCCCTCGAAGTTGTCCGAGTCGACGGAGGACAGGGACTCGGCGGCGGATCTGCGGCCGTTCATCACGGCGGGCATGCCGAGCTGTTCCAGCAGGTCGGGCAGCGGGTCGTCGGCGTGCACGGAGACCAGCAGCACGCCGTCCACGCGGTGCGCGGTGAGGTACTGCGCGAGCCTGCGGCGCTCGCGGTCGCTGCCGACGAGGGTGAGCAGCAGTTGCATCTCCGTGTCGGCGAGGGCGGCGCCGACCCCGCGCACGATGTCGGAGAAGTACGGCTCCGCGAAGAAGCGGCTCTCCGACTCGGGCACGACGAGCGCGATGGCGTCCGTGCGGTTGCCGGCCAGCGCGCGGGCCGCGCGGTTGGGTACGTAACCCAGCTCGGCGACGGCGGCCTCGACCGCCTCCCTGGTGTGGGCGCTGACCCGGGGCGATCCGTTGATGACGCGCGAGGCCGTGCCCCGGCCGACCCCCGCCCGCGCCGCCACCTCTTCGAGCGTGGGCCGGCCCCCGCTCCGTACTCGCGCTGCCGTCATGGCTGCCTCCCGTTCGCGGTCAATTTCTCACAGTCGGATAACCAAACCAAGTCCTGGCGTTGGTTCCCTTGACACTCTGCGGGACCGGTCGGCCGCTCCCCCGCCCCCTGGAGTGGGAGCGCTCCCACTCTACGCGCGTGGTCAAGCGGAACGCACAGGCCGGGGGCGAATGGGCCGAGACCCGGCACCGTGTGCCGGGTCTCGGGGGTGGGTGGCGCGGCGGATCAGGCCAGGTCCTCCAGCGGCGGGAGGGCGTGGCGGCGGATCACGTCGGCGTACCAGTGGGCACTGTCCTTCGGGATGCGGCGCTGGGAGGCGTAGTCCACGTACACGGCACCGAACCGCTTCGAATAGCCGTACGCCCACTCGAAGTTGTCCATCAGCGACCAAAGGAAGTAGCCGCGCACGTCCGCGCCGTCGGCGACCGCACGCTGCACGGCGTCGAGGTGGCCGTGCAGGTAGGCGATGCGCTCGGGGTCCTGGACCCGGCCCTCGGGCGAGACGTAGTCGTCGAAGGCGGCGCCGTTCTCGGTGACCATGAGCGGGATGCCGGGGTGCTCGCGGGTGACGTCCATGAGCAGGTTGTAGAGCCCGTTGGGGTCGATCGACCAGTTCATCGCGGTGGTCGGCTTGCCGTCGGCGAGGTGGAAGGCGACGTGCTCGGAGCCGGGCCACGGGGAGTAGTCGCTCGCGCCGTGGCCGTCATTGCGGGTGTCACCGGCGCCCTCGGCGGGCGTGGAGACCAGGGTCGGCGTGTAGTAGTTGATGCCGAGGACGTCGACCGGGCGCGCGATGGCCTCCAGGTCTCCGTCCTGGACCAGCTTCGACCAGTCCACCACGTGCGCGGTGTCCGCGAGCAGGTCCTCCGGGTAGGCGCCGTGCAGCATCGGGCCGGTGAAGACCCGGTTGCCGACCGCGTCGATGCGGCGGGCGGCGTCCGCGTCCTCGGGGCTGGAGGTCAGCGGGCGGACCTGGTGGAGGTTGAGGGTGACCGAGGTCTGCGCGGTAGCGGGGAGTTGACCGCGCAGAACCTCGATCGCCCGGCCATGGGCGAGGTTGAGGTGGTGGGCCGCCCGCAGGGCGGAGGAGGCCTCGGTGCGGCCGGGGGCGTGCACCCCGGAGCCGTAGCCGAGGAAGGCCGAGCACCACGGCTCGTTGAAGGTGGTCCAGGTGGCGACGCGGTCGCCGAGCGCGCCGGCCATGATCGCGGTGTAGTCCGCGAACCGCTCGGCGGTGGCGCGCTCCGGCCAGCCGCCCGCGTCCTCCAGCTCCTGGGGCAGGTCCCAGTGGTAGAGGGTGGCGACGGGCTTGATGCCCGCCTCGAGGAGCTCGTCGACCAGCTTGCGGTAGAAGTCGAGCCCGCGCTCGACGGCCGGGCCGCGGCCGGTGGGCTGGACCCGGGACCAGGAGATGGAGAAGCGGTACGCCTTCAGCCCCAGCTGCTTCATCAGGGCCACGTCGTCGCGGTAGCGGTGGTAGTGGTCGGCGGCGATGTCGCCGGTGTCGCCGTTGCGGACCTTGCCGGGGGTGCGGCTGAAGGTGTCCCAGATGGAGGGCGTCCGCCCGTCCTCGGCGGCGGCACCCTCGACCTGGTAGGCGGCGGTGGCCGCTCCCCAGACGAAGCCCGTCGGAAAGGTGGTGGTGGTTTCGGGCACCGGCTTCGGGGCGATGTCAGGTCGTACAGCAGTCATGCGGGAGCGCTCCCAGGGGTGTGAAGGACGGGGCGTTGACGGGTGGGGCTGCGGGGCCCGTACGGTCCGCGGGGCGGGCGGGACCGTACGGCTCCGTGACACAGCAGCGGCGAGCGGGTGGTCAGCCCTTGACGGCGCCGGACATGATGCCGCCGACGATCTGCTTGCCGAAGATCACGAACACCACGAGCAGCGGCAGGGTGCTGATCAGCGCGCCGGCCATCACGATGCTGGTGTCGGGGGTGTACGAGGCACTGAGCTGGCCGAGGGCCACCTGAAGGGTGGGGTTCTCCTGGCTCAGGGCGAGGTAGGGCCAGAAGAAGTCGTTCCACGCCTGGACGAAGGTGAGCATGCCGAGCACCATCATCGCGGGGCGGGCCACCGGCAGCACCACGCTCAGCACGATGCGGAAGTTGTTCGCGCCGTCGATCTTGGCGGCCTCGATCAGCTCGTACGGCAGCGCCTCGCTCAGGTACTGGCGCATGAAGAACACACCGAAGGCGCTGACCAGGGTCGGGAAGATCACCGCTTCCAGGTCCCCGCCCCAGCCGATGTCGGACATCATCATGAACAGCGGGACGACGCTGAGCTGCGGCGGGATCGTCAGGGTCAGGATGACGCCGGTCATCAGGGCGTTCCGGCCGCGGAAGCGCATCTTGGCGAAGGCGTAGCCGGCCAGCGTGCAGAAGAAGAGCGTCGCCGCGGTGATGCAGGCGGACACGATGACGCTGTTGACGATCGCCTTGCCCAGGTGGGCCTGGGTCCACGCGGCGTCGAGGTTGTGGAAGAGGCGTCCGCCCGGCAGGAACGGCGGGGTGGTGGCCAGCACCTCGTCCTGGGTGTGGGACGCGGCCACGAGGGTCCAGTACAGCGGCAGCAGCGAGCCGATGCCGATCACGGCCAGGGCGATGTAGGCGAACGGGCCGCCCTTCAGCTGCTGCCCGGCACCGGGCCGGAAGCGGCTGCGCCCCTTCGGTGCGCGGTGGGCGGAACGCGCCGGGAGGCCTGGCTCCGAGACTTTGGTGGGGCTGGTGATGGTCATTGGAATTCGCTCCCGGTCAGACCGCGGATTTGCGTACGAAGCGGCCGATGAGCCAGTTGACCGCGGCGATGATCAGCAGGAGGGCGAGCATCGCCCAGGCCACTGCGGCGGCCGGACCGAGGTGCCCCAGGTTCCAGCCGTAGTTGTAGAGGTAGACGCTGAGGGTCTCGTACTGATTCTCGTTGCCGCCGGTCTGGCCGAGGGTGCCGCCTTCGAGCAGCAGGGGCTCACCGAACAGCTGCATCGATCCGATGGTCGAGATGACGATCGTGAAGAGGATCGTGGGGCGGAGCGACGGGATGGTCACCTTGCGGAACTGCTGCCAGCGCGAGGCGCCGTCGAGCGAGGCCGCCTCGTACAGGTCGGACGGCACGGCCTGCATCGCGGCCAGGTAGATCAGGGCGTTGTAGCCGGTCCAGCGCCAGATCACGATGACCGAGATGGCGATCTTGGACGTCCAGTGGCCGTTGGCCCAGTTGGTGTCGCCGAGGCCGACGAAGTGCAGCACCCAGTTGAGCAGACCGCCGTCGGCCCGGAAGACCAGGGCGAAGACGAGGGCGGCGGAGGCCACGGAGGTGGCGTACGGGGTGAGGATGACCGTGCGCCAGAAGGTGCTGGCCCGCAGCTTGTAGTTGAGCAGGTGGGCCAGGCCGAGCGCGACGAGCAGCTGCGGGACGACCGAGATGACACCGATCAGGAAGGTGTTGCTGACGGCCGTCCAGAACTCGGAGTCGTGCAGGATCTTGTCGAAGTTGTCCCAGCCGACCCACTCCATCTGGTCCATGCCGGTCATCTCGACCCGGTGCAGGGCGATCCAGCCGGTGTAGAGCAGCGGGTAGAGCCCGAAGGCGCCGAAGACGAGGAAGAACGGGGCTATGTAGGCGTACGGAGACGCCTTGTCGTCGAACCGCCAGAGCCGGCTGCGCCAGTTCTGCCGGCGGGCGTTCACCGGTTTGTGCTGGGAGCCGCGGGGTGGCGGCGCGTATGCGTCCCGGGTGGGAGTCGAGGTGGCCACGAGCGGGAGTCCTTCCCTGGATTGCTTGAGTTACCCGGGTACGGGGATGGCTGGGCCGTTTACGCCGCACCCCTCAGGAACACGCGGGTGCGGGCGGCCCGGGGAGGGCCGCCCGCGCCGGGCGCGACCGGCGGTCAGGCCGGACGCGCCCTGGCGAACGTCAGCCGATGACCTTGTCGATGGCCTTGGTCGCGGCCTCCCACGCGGCGTCGGGCTTGGTGCCGCGCTGCTCCATGTTGTTGATCTGGGTGGAGATGGTGTCCTTGATGGCGGCGTCCTTCGGGCCGAGGATCGTCTCGGGGATGGACTTGGCCTCATCGGCGTAGATCTGGCCGATCGGGGCGTCGTTGAAGTACGGCAGGGTGGCGTTCTTCACGTCCGGCAGCTCGTAGGCGCCCGTGTTGGACGGGAAGGAGCCGATCGCCTTGAAGACGGCGGCCTGCTGCTCGGGGGCGGTCAGCCACTTGACGAGCTTGGTGGCCTCGTCGACGTGCTTGCCGGACTTCGGGACGCCGAGGAAGGAACCGCCCCAGTTGGCCGCGGTCGCGCCGGGGGCGGTGGTGATGTCCCACTTGCCCTTGTTCGCCTCACCGGCGTTCACGGAGATCTGGCCGGCCATCCAGGCGGGGCAGGCGACGGTGGCCATGGTGCCCTTGCGGAGCGCGGCCGCCCACGGGTCGCTGAACTGCGCGAGGCCCTGGGTCAGCTTCTTCTCCGCGGCCTCGGCGGCCAGGTTCCAGCCCTGCTGGACGCTGGGGCTCTCCTTGTAGATCGCCTTGCCGCTCTCGTCGTAGTACTGCTTCGCGTTGGAGCTGACGACGGCGTTGTACATGGCGCTGGCGGAGTCCATGAAGTACGTGCCCGCGGGCGCCTTCTTCTTGTACTCCTCACCGAGCTTGAGGTAGTCCTCCCAGCCGCCGGAGATCTTGGCCGCGACCTCCTTGCGGTCGGTCGGCAGACCGGCCTTCTTGAACAGCTCGGTGTTGTAGCAGAGCGACATCGGGCCGATGTCGGTACCCGCGCCGATCACCTTGCCGTCGGCCGTGGTCGCCTGCTTCTCCTTCCACGACACGAATTCCTTGACGTCGATGACCTTGCTCAGGTCGACGAACTGGTCCGCCTTGGTGTCGACGAGCTCCTTGATGCGGCCGACCTCGAGACCCTGGACGTCGGCGAGACCGCTGCCCGCGTTCAGCTGCTGGAGCAGCTTGGGGTAGTAGACCTTCTCATCGGCGGTGGTGTCTTCCTTCACCGTGATGTTCGGGTGCAGCTCGTGGTACTTGGCGAAGAGACCGGCTTCCTTGTAACCGAACTGGCCGTAGTCGGCGACGGTCAGCGTGATCTTCCCGTTCGCGTCGGAGGACTCGTTCGAGTCGGAGTCGTCGCTGCTGCAGCCGGTCAGCAACAGCGCCGAAGCGGTCAGGCCCGTGGTGGCCAGGACCGCGACTCTGCGGCTCCGGCCGGCGACGGTGCGGGTGATACGCATTCCACTACTCCTTGTTCCAGGGTGGGACTGGCTCACTGCGTGGCATACGCGCTGGTGAGTGCGGGTGCCGGATGGGTTTGGGGGGAGTACACGGGCAGTGCCGTTCACGCGAGAAATCCTCGTGTGATGTGGGAGCGCTCCCATGCGTCGATGTCGGAAGATTGCTGCCTTCGGGGGGTGGGTGTCAAGAGTTGAAGACGCTTCCGTTGCGCGAGCGTGTCCTGCAAGTCACGAGACCGTGTCCGGCCGAGGGCTTGCCAAAGCGGTGCGCCGCGCTGCGGCGCGCGGCGGGATTTCGAATTCCCGCAGGTGAGGGGAGGGTTGACAGTGGATCATGGTTGAGCCATCAGCAAAAACCGGCTGCGGGGCCGGTTTTCCGGAACGCCCCGGAAACAGCCCGCCGGAGCCCGGGGGGCCTCGCCGGGAAGTGAACGGGGTACGGCACGGAGGGGGCGCGGATCCGGACCCGCGCGTTCTTTGCCCGAAGCCGGGGTCCGGATGGTGGCGGCGACGGGGTGCGGGGCGGGGGCCCCGGCGTCACTCCCCGCGCAGCCGGGACAGCGTGGCTTCCAGTTCCTCCTGGGCCGCCCGGGCGGCCCGTTCCGGGTCGCCCGCGACGATGGCCGTGACGAGGGCGCGGTGGCCCTCGTGGCCGTGCCGGGGGTCCTGGCGGCGCAGGCCCAGGAGGTCCACGAGGTCGATGAGCCCCTGGCGGAGGGCCGGGACGAACTCGGCGAACAGGTCGGTGAGGACCGGGTTGTGCGCGGCGGCCACGACCGCCCGGTGCACGGCGATGTCCGCGTCCACGAAGTCCGCGTCGTCGACGCCCGCGCCCGCCTCCAGCCGGGCGGTGAGCGCCGCGTCGAGGGCGGTCAGGTCCTCGTCGGTGCGGCGGCGGGCGGCGAGGCGGGCGGCCTGGACCTCGATGAGCATGCGGACCTCGTAGACGTCGGTGACCGACGCCCTGCGCAGCCGTACCGGCCAGTCCTCCGTGACGTGGTCCGCGACGACGAAGACTCCGGCGCCCTGGCGGGACCGGAGCAGGCCGAGGGTCGCGAGCGTGCGGACGGCCTCGCGGACCGTGGAGCGGCCCACGCCCAGCTCGCGGGCGAGGGTCGTCTCGCCCGGGAGCCTGGTGCCGACCGGCCAGTGCCCCTCGGTGATCCGCGTGCGCAGATGACTGGTCGCCTGTTCCACGAGAGGGCTGGGGCGGAGGGGGCCGGACGGGGGCACGTCATTCACCTGTCAGGTTGTCTGAGGGGTTGCGTTCTGGTTACTGTACCGCCCATGACGTACCGCGGTCTCCTCCTTCTCGGCTGCCGCGGCGGGGCCTGAAGCGATCGGCACCCCGCCGCGGGGTGCCGTGCTGTGCCGGTCGCATCCGGCGATGCGAGAAGAGACACCGTTCATGCCCGAGTCCATGTCCGCGGCCACGTCCGACGCCCGGTCCCCGATGCACAGCTTCCCCACCATCTGCACGCCGCGCGGCCCGGTCCCCCAGGCGGCGCCCCGCTGGAACCCGCAACGGTCCAGTTCGATGCCCTCGCACCGCTACCGCTCGGCGTTCGACCGGGTCGCGGTCCCGCTGACCGGGCGGAGCTGGCCGCAGGCCCGTATCGAACGCGCCCCGCTGTGGGTGCCGGTCGACCTGCGGGACGGCAACCAGGCCCTGGCGGAGCCGATGGACACCCCGCGCAAGCGGCGGATGTTCGACCTGCTGGTCGCGATGGGCTTCAAGGAGATCGAGGTCGGCTACCCGTCCGCGAGCCGCACCGACTTCGACTTCGTACGCCACCTGGCGACGAGCGGGGCCGTGCCCGACGACGTCACCGTGGTCGTCTTCACCCCCGCCAGGGCCGACCTGATCGACCGCACCTTCGAGTCCGTGGCGGGCCTGGACCGCGCCGTCGTCCACCTCTACATCGCCACCGCCCCCGTCTGGCGCGAGGTGGTCCTGGGCCGCGACCGGGCCGGGGTGCACGGCGTGGTGCTGGACGCGGCCCGGCAGATGGACCGGCTGGCCCGGGCCAGGCCCGGCGCGGACATCCGGTTCCAGTTCTCGCCCGAGGTCTTCAACCTGACCGAGCCGGACTACGTCCTGGAGATCTGCGACAGCCTCACCGAGCTGTGGGACGCCTCGCCGGACCGGCCGGTCGTCCACAACCTGCCGGCCACCGTGGAGATCGCCACGCCCAACGTCTACGCGGACCAGATCGAGTACATGCACCGCCATCTGGCCCGGCGGGACTCGGTGATCCTGTCCGTGCACCCGCACAACGACCGGGGCACGGGCGTGGCCTGCGCGGAGCTGGCGGTGCTGGCGGGCGCCCAGCGGGTGGAGGGTTGCCTCTTCGGCAACGGGGAGCGCACCGGCAACGTCGACCTGGTCAACCTGGCGCTCAACCTGCACGCGCAGGGCGTCGACCCGATGATCGACTTCTCGGACATCGACGAGATCCGCCGCACCGTCGAGCACTGCAACCGGCTGCCGGTGCCGCCGCGCCATCCGTACGGCGGGGACCTGGTGTACACCGCGTTCTCCGGCACCCACCAGGACGCCATCAGCAAGGGCTTCGCCCGCCGGGCGGACGGCGCTTCGGAGCTGTGGGAGGTGCCGTACCTGCCGATCGACCCGGCCGACGTGGGGCGTACGTACGAGGCGGTCATCCGGGTCAACTCGCAGTCCGGCAAGGGCGGCATCGCGCATCTGCTGCGCACCGGCCACGGCGTGGACCTGCCGGCCGGGATGCGGGCGGAGTTCTCCCGCACGGTCCAGGAGGCGACCGACGACAGCGGTGCGGAGGCCACCGGGAAGGACCTGTGGAACCTCTTCGAGGCGGCGTACCTGGTCCCCGGGCGGGACGGCGGAATCGCCCTCACCTCCTGGTCGGCACAGACCGGCCCGGCCGGTGAGCACCGCATCGTCTGCACCCTGCGGGTGGACGAGCGGGAGGGCGATTACGAGGGGACGGGCAGCGGCCCGGTCACGGCGTTCGCGGACGCGCTGGCGGCGGCCGGGGTGGAGGCGGCCGTCCTCGAACTGCCGGAGCAGCGCCCCGACGGGACCGGGACGACGACCGCGTACGCGCGCTGCCGGGTGGGCGGCCGGGAGCGCTGGGGCGCGGGGCGGGACGCCTCGGGCGTGGCCGCGTCCGTGGCGGCGGTGCTCTCGGCGGTGAACCGGGCGCGCGGGTAGGGGTGCGCCCCCGGCCGGGAGGAAGGGGGGGTGCTCGACCCGGCCGGGGGACGGTGGGGCGCGCACCCCGGCCGGGGGTGGGGGGAAGGGGGGCCGGGCCGGGGTGCGCGGAGGGGGTGTGGTCCTACGGGGTCCTACTTGTACGCGCCGAACGCCTTGGTGAAGGCGAGGGGTTCCTGGGCGATCGAGCTGCACGAGGCGTCCGCGGTGGGCTTGGCGCCGCCCGCGCACTCCTTGTCCCGGGTGCCCGACCACATCGCGAGCCAGGCGAGGCCCTTCTCCTTCGCGAACGCGACGAGCTGGGTGGCGTCCTCGACCTTGAAGACCTCGGTGCTGACGTCGTTGACGCCGATCATCGGGGTGACGGCGACGGCCTTCCACGCCTCGGCGTCGGAGAGCCCGAGCACGCCCTTGATCTGGGCCTGCGTGGCGGTGGCGGCCTGGACGGCGTAGGTGCCCATGTCGCCGCTGTAGGAGGCGCCGTAGTCCATCGCCATGATGTTGACGGCGCCGATGTCCACCCCGTTCTTCTTCGCGTCCGCGATCAGGTCGACGCCGGGCTGGGTCAGGCCCTCGGGCATCACCGGGAGCGTGAAGGACACGTCCAGGCCGGGGTGCGTCTTCTGGAGCTGCGCGATGGCCTGCGAGCGGCGGGTGTTGGCGGCGGTGTCGGGGAGCGCGCCGCCCTCGACGTCGAAGTCGACCTTGGTCAGCTTGTACGTGTCGACCACCTTGCCGTACGCGGCGGCGAGGTCGGCGGCCGACGAACAGCGCAGGGCGAGCTCCGATCCGGCGGCCCCGCCGAAGGAGACCCGGACGTCGCCGCCGGCCGCGCGCAGGGCGCCGATCTGCGAGGCGACGTGGTCGTCAGCGAGACCGGTGACGCCGCCCCAGAGCGGGGCGCAACTGCCGCCGGAGGTGATGAAGGCGAGGTTGAACTGCTTGACGCCGGTCTTGTTCGCGGTGTCGACCAGGTCGTACGCGGGGTAGAGCGAGGTGTCCACGTACGGGGCGAATCGGGCGCCGCTCGCGGTGCCACCGCCGTCGTCGGTCTTCGTGGGGGTGGGGGTCGGCGTCGGGGTCGCCGTTTCGGTGGGCTTCCCGGTGGGGGTGGCCGTGGGGGACGGGGGCGCGGACTCGGTGGGGCGGCCGCTGGGTTCGGGGGTTGCGCCGGGGTCGACGGAGCAGGTGGCGCCGTCGATCAGGCAGCCGGTGGGGTCGGCCGCGGTGCCGTCGGAGGCGGCGACGAAGCCGATCGTGACGGACTGCCCGGCGGCCAGTTGCTTGTTCCAGCTCGCGGGGCGGACGGTGACGTGGCTGCCGCTGACGGTGTGCTCACCGTTCCACAGCGAGCTGAGCTTCGTGCCCGCCGGGAGGTCGAACTCCAGCGTCCAGCCGGTCTTCGCGGAGCCGGTGTCGTTGGTGACGACGTACTGCCCGGTGTAGCCGCCGGTCCAGCCGCTGGTACGGGTGTACGCGGCGCCGACCGCCGAGGCCTGCGCCGTCCCGGTGAGGGCGAACACCGTCCCGCCGATCACGGCGGCGGCGACGACCGAACCGATCACCTTGGTCCTGGTGCCCATCGTGCGCCGGTGCGTACTCGTGCCCATCGCGTTCCTGCCTCGTCGTACGGGAGTGGGGGATGCGGGAGCACGCTAGCGGCTGCGGAACGGGCAAATGGGGCGAGCCGGGCCGAGGCCGAGGTTCTTAGGACTGCCTTAAGGAGCGCATCGGCCGCGCTAAAGGTTCGGACGGGACGCGCCCCTGAGGCGCCGCCGCCGGCGCCCCACCCGGTGGCCGCGCCCGCCGTCCCGCGGGCGCTGCCCGTCCAGCCCGATCCAGACCCGGACCTCCGTGCCGCCCAGCACCGAGCGGCCGATGCGCACGTCGCCGCCGGTGGACTCGGCGACCCGGCGCACGATGTCGAGCCCGAGCCCGGTCGACCCCACCGCGTCCCGGGCCCCGCCGCGCGCCAGGGCCGCCTTCGGGTCGGCGATCCCGCCCCCGGCGTCCGAGACCAGCACGATCACCGCGTCACCGCTGTGGTGCACGTCGACCGCGAAGGCGGTGCCCTCCGGGGTGTGCCGGAAGACGTTGCCGAGCAACGCGTCGAGCGCGGCGGCCAGTTCGGGCCGGGCGACCGGGATGCGCACCGCACGGTCCACCCCGGCGAGGCGGACCTCACGGCCCTCGTCCTCGGCCAGCGCGGACCAGAAGGCCATCCGCTCGCGGATCACCTCGGAGGCGTCGCAGCCGGCGCCGGGGCCGCCCGGCTGGGTCTGGGGGCGCTGCTCGCGGGCGGTCCGGATGATCGTGTCGACCTCGCGTTCCAGCTGTTCGACGGCCGCCCGGGTCTGCTCGGCCGCGGGCCCCTCGCCGAGCGACGCCGCGTTCAGCCGGAGGACGGTGAGCGGGGTGCGCAGCCGGTGCGAGAGGTCGGCGGCCAGTTCGCGTTCGTTGGCGAGGAGCTGGACGACCTGGTCGGCCATGGAGTTGAACGCGACTGCGGCGGACCGCAGTTCGTCCGGCCCTTCCTCGGGGACGCGGGTGCCGAGCCGCCCCTCCCCCAGGTCGTGGGCGGCGCCCGCGAGGCGGCGGGCGGGCCCGACCATGCGGATGCCGAGGCGGTCGGCCACGGCGACCGAGCCGACGACGAGCGCGACGCCGACGGCGGCCAGCATCAGCCAGGCGGTGGTGACCCCGTGGGACACGGCTGCCTCGGGGACGAACACCTCGACCACCGCGACGTCCTTGGGCCCCACCGCGGTCGGCTGGAGCAGCACGGAGCCGCCGGTGACCCCGGTGATCGCGGCGCGCCCCGAGACGCGCACGGTCTCCAGCTCCTCGCGGGTGGCGCGGCCCCTGCCGATGTCGACCGCGATGCCGTCGGGCTCGCCGGAGGCCGGGATGTGGACGGCCATCCGTCCGGCGGCGCCCGGTTCGGTGGTGAGGACGGCCTTTTCGAGCTGGGTCCGGTCCGTGGTGATGGACAGCGTCGGGCCGATCGTCGCGGCCTGCCGTTCGGCGTCGGAGAACGCGCGGTCGCGGGCCATCTCCTTGACGACGAGCCCCAGGGGCACGGCGAAGGCGATGACGACCATGGCGGTGACGGCCAGGCAGACCTTGACCAGCGCCCATCTCATGCCGGCTGCTCCGGCGCCGGGGGCTGGAGCTTCACGCCGACGCCGCGCAGGGTGTGCAGATAGCGCGGCCGGGCCGCCGTCTCGCCCAGCTTGCGGCGCAGCCAGGAGAGGTGGACGTCGATGGTCTGGTCGTCGCCGTAGGACTGCTGCCAGACCTCGGCGAGGAGTTCCCGGCGGGGGACGACGACGCCGGGGCGCCCGGCCAGGAAGGCCAGCAGGTCGAACTCGCGGCGGGTGAGGTCGAGCGCGGTGCCGTCGAGTTCCGCCTGCCGGCGCAGGGGGTCGACGCAGAGCCCGCCGACCTGGATGACGCGCGGGGACGGCGCCTCGCCCCCGACGGCCCGGGCCCGGCGGAGCACGGCAGCCATCCGGGCCGACAGGTGCTCCACGGAGAACGGCTTGGTGAGGTAGTCGTCGGCGCCGTCGTTGAGGAGCCGGACGATCTCGCTCTCGTCGTCCCGGGCGGTCGCGATGATGACGGGCACGTCGGTGATGCCGCGCAGCATCTTCAGGGCCTCGGAACCGTCGAGATCGGGCAGCCCGAGATCGAGAATGACCACGTCGAACCGGAAATGGGCGACTTCACGCAACGCTTCGAGCGCGGTGCCGACGCTCCGTACGGTGTGACCGGCCTCCGTCAGGTGTCGGATGAGGGCGGAACGTACAAACTGGTCGTCCTCGACCACGAGCACACTGGGCATGGGCGGCACCGTACGCCATCCCCTCTGCCCGGGTGTCATGTCCACCAGTTTCGTGGTGCAGGATGTTGATGATGCAACGAGCTCTGGTACACGCGCTGGCGTGGTCGCTCGCCACCGGCGCGGCGGTCACGGTTTCGTGGTGGGGTGTGCGCTCCGTGCTCGCGGGCACGGTGTACGACCCGCCCCGCGCGGTGCCGGTCGCGGCGCCGACCACCGAGAGCCTGACGTCATCGACGCACCGCCCGGCCCCCCCGGCCTCGCCGTCGCCCAGGCCCCGGACCACAGCTCCCAAGCCGCCCGCCCCCTCTTCCCGCAAGCCGTCCCCGTCCCGCACCCCGGAGCCCAACACCCCGCGCCCGGCGTCCGGGACGACCGCCGCGGCCGGGAAGGCGCGGAGTTACGCGACCGACGGCGGCCGGGTCGTCTTCGAGTTCGGGGCCGACGCGGCGGAGCTGGTGTCGGCGACCCCGGAACCGGGCTGGTCGATGCGGGTGTGGTCCAACACGAAGTGGATACGGGTCGACTTCGCCCGGGACGACGGCACGACGGTCTCCGTCTTCTGCACCTGGAACGATCACGCGCCGCAGGTGGACATCGTCAACTCGTAGCCCGTACGGGAGGGAAGTCAGCGGAACGCGTCCGGGGGCGGCGGCGGTGACGGACGGGCGTCCGCGTCGCGCACCGGGGCCGCACCACCGGTGAAGTCGGCGAGGGCGCGGCCGTGTTCGACGCGTCCGGGGTGCGGGTCCGTCGCGACGCGGCGGGTCAACTGAGCGATCTCCGGCGGCGTGTCGGAGGCGAGCAGCACGGCGTTGCCGAAGCGGCGGCCCCGCCACACCGTGGGGTCGGCGGCGAGCGCGAGTTCGGGGAAGACCGTGGCGGCGGTGGCGATCTGGCCCCGGAGGTGGGCCAGCGGCGGCCCGTCCGCGAGGTTGGCGACGTAACTCCCGCCGGGCTTCAGGACGCGGCGCACCTCGGCCAGGAACTCGGTGCTGGTCAGGTGCGCCGGGGTGCGGGCGCCGCTGAACACGTCTGCGATGACGAGGTCGGCCCAGCCGTCCTGGATCTTCCCGAGCCCCGCGCGGGCATCGGTGGACCTGACCCGGATTCTGGCCTGCGGGTCCAGCGGCAGTTCGCGGCGGACCAGTTGCACGAGCGCCGCGTCGACCTCGATGACCTGCTGGGTGGACCGGGGCCGGGTGGCCGCGATGTACCGGGCGAGCGTGAAGGCCCCGCCGCCGAGGTGCACCACGTGGAGCGGCTGCCCGGCGGGCGCGACGAGGTCCGCGATGTGGCCGATGCGGCGCTGGTACTCGAAGGAGAGGTACGTGGGGTCGTCCAGGTCGACGTGCGACTGCGGGGCCCCGTCGATCGTCAGCGTCCAGGCACGGCGGCGCTCCCGGTCGGGCACGAGTTCGGCGAGACCGCCGTCCACGGGCTCCGAGACGTTGCTCTCCGGGGCGCCGCGGCCCGCGCGCCCCTTGCCGCCGGCCGCTCCTCGACGTGCCACTGCTTCTCGCCCCTGCCCACTGCTCACCGTGTCCGGGACGGGCCGATCCGCGCGGCCCGCCGTCCGGCCATTATCGGTGCGCCGCGGGCGGACGGCTCAGCGGCAGTTGTCGGCGGCCTCGATCAGTCGGGCCGCCTGGTCGAGCGCGACGCGCAGCACGGCGGGGTCGGTGACCGGGGTGTCCGCGGCGGGCGGCAGCAGCCAGCCGCTGCCGGAGACCGGCGGCTCGGCGGGGATGCGCAGCCCCCGGCCGTCGGTCCGCGTACAGGCGCTGCCCGGTACGTCCCAGCCCTGCGCGGTGCCCGGCGGCACCAGGAACCCGAGGGTGTCGCAGGCGCCGTCGTGGATGACCGGGCCCACGACATCCTGCGCCGTGCCCCGGCGCAGGATGTCCACGGCCTCGAGCCCCTGCCGTGCGGGCACGGTCACCAGATCGCAGGGCTCGTCGGCGGACGCCGCACCGCCCGTCGCCATGTCGATGTGCAACAAGGGACCTCTCCTCTCATCGCCGGAGCCGCGTTCCGTCTCCACAGGGACCAACGCCCCGACCGCGTCAAGGGCTACGGTGCGACACCGCCGCAAAGGGTGGCAGTTCATGGCGGATCGCGGCCGAGATGCCCGGTTCATCCGGAAACGCTGCGTGTGCGCACTGTCACAGCGGGTACGTTCTTGCTCCGCCGGGACACCGGAAACGTCGCCCGGCTCGCACCGAGAGGGCCATGCCATGGTGTCGACACGGGCAGTTCCCAACCTCGCCTTCCGGCGGCTGCGCGGCCCGCGCTCCGCCGGGGAGTTCGCTGCCGCGGTACGCAGGTCCGCTCGCGAGATCGGCGAGCAGGTCGCGTGCGACGCCCGGTACATCGGACGCGTGGAGTCCGGCGAGATCCGCTGCCCCAACTACGCGTACGAGCGGGTCTTCCTGCACATGTTCCCCGGGACGACCCTGGAGGACCTGGGCTTCTCGCCCCGCGCTTCGGTACGCGGGCGGGCGGCCAGGTCCGCGGCGGGCGCCCCGCCCCCGACTGCCCCGCCGCCGGAGCCCGGCGGCGACGACGAGGAGAGCGACGTGCTGCGTCGCGTGTTCATGACGAGCGGCACCACCGCGGTGGCGGCCGTCTCCCTGGGACTGGGCCTCGGCGGCCCGGCCGCCGCCCTGCCCCTGCAACGCCGGGTCGGCGACACGGAGGTGAGCGCCGTCGAGCGGGCGGTGCGGCAGATCCGGGTGCTGGACGACCGGCACGGCGGCGACTGGCTCTACCGGCGCGCCTCGCAGCCCCTGCGGGCGGCGTACGCGCTGCTCGACGCGGGGACCGTGAACCGGCGCTCCACGGCGGACCGGCTGCACTCCGGCGCCGGTGAGCTGGCCATCTCCGTGGGCTGGCTGGCCCACGACTCGGGCCGCTTCGAGGACGCCCGCTCGCACTACGCGGAGGCGCTGGCCACCGCGCGGGTCGCCGGTGATCCGGCGCTGGAGGCGCACGCGTTCTGCAACGTGTCCTTCCTGGCCCGCGACACCGGGCGGCCGCGTGAGGCGGTGCGCGCGGCGGAGGCCGGTCAGCGGGCCGCCGAGCCGCTGGGCTCGCCCCGGCTGCGGGCGCTGCTCGCGCTGCGGGAGGCGGGGGGCCGGGCGGGGCTCGGGGACCGGACGGGCTGCGAGCGGGCGCTCGGCCGGGCGCACTCCGCGTTCTCGCGGGGGCCTTCGGGGGCGGACCCGGAGTGGATGAGCTTCTTCCGCGAGGCGGAGCTGGAGATGCTGGAGGCCCAGTGCTGGGCCGCGCTCGGGGAGTGGGCGCGCGCCGCGCGCCACGCGGACCGGGCGGTCCGCCTCCAGGACCCCCACTTCACCCGCAACCTCGCGCTGTACCGCGCGGAGCTCACCTGGGACCTGGCGCGCGGGGGCCGCCCCGAGGAGGCGGCCTCGGCCGGCCACGCGGTCCTGGACCTCCTGGACGAGGTCCAGTCCTCCCGCGTCCGCGCGATACTGCACGACACGGTGCGGGCCCTGGGGCCCCGGACGGCGGCGACTTCCGCGGTACGCGACTTCCTGGACCGCGTCGAAGGCGTGCCCGCCTCCCCGGCCCACCCCAGCCCGTCCGGCGCTTGAGGACGGGCTGGGTTTCACGCGTTGCTCACCGCTCAAGGTGCCCCGTGTCGTTCCATTTCTGGATCGCCGGGGCGCCGTACGCCCAGCCCAGGACCGACAGCGACGTCGGGGCCAGCCAGATGCGGGCGCCGAAGGCGATGTCCTCGCCCAGCCAGCGCGCGCCGAGCGCCCGGAGGATGTGGCCGTGGGCGAAGACCAGGACGTCCCGGTCGGCGGACCGCGCCCACTCCACGATCTCGTCGGCGCGGGCCGACACCTCGGCGGTGCCCTCCCCCTCCGGCACCCCGTCGCGCCAGATGAACCAGTCCGGGCGGCCCGTCTTGATCTCGGCCGGGGTCATCCCCTCGTAGGCGCCGTAGTCCCACTCCATCAGCGCGTCCCACCGCTCCGCGCGGTCGCCGAAGCCGGCGAGCTCGCAGGTCTCGGCGGCCCGGACGAGCGGGCTGGTGCGGACCTCGAGGTCGTGGAGGTCCGTCCACGGCGCCCGGTGCAGCCGCTCGCCGAGCAGCTTGGCCCCCTCCCGTCCGGCGTCGAGCAGCGGAATGTCCGTCCTGCCGGTGTGCCTGCCGTTGAGGGACCATTCCGTCTGCCCGTGCCGGGCGAGCAGGATGCGCGGTGCCATAAAAGGGTTCTCCCTGAAAAAGCTGGGACCTGGGATGCGGAATCTGAGACCTTGTTCCCATCATCCCGTATCTGCCCGTGAGGCAACCGGGCGGGCCGCGACGGCGTCCCACTGACCACAGACGAATCAGAGCAGCTGAGGGGTGCCGACCACACCCCCGGGGGACACGCGCCCGACGCGCACCGTACGGTTGAACGCCCGCAGTCGGCCGCATGAACACGTGATGGAGAAGTTCCGGATGCCGCACGCCACCACCGCGCACGCTCCGCGCCACCGGCCCCGCTGGTGGACCGAGCTGCCGCTCCTGGCCCTGGTGTACGCGGCGTACTCCGGGGGCCGCCTCCTCGCACGCGGCGACGTGTCCACGGCCGTCGACCACGGCCTGAGCATCCTGCGCCTGGAGAAGGCGCTGTTCCTGAACGCGGAGCACCCGCTCAACCGCCTCTTCACGGCGCACCCCTCCATAGGCATACCGTCCGACTTCGCGTACGCCTCCCTGCACTACGTGGTCACCCCGGCCGTTCTGATCTGGATGTTCCGCCGCCACTCGGCCGCGTACCGCAGGGCCCGCACCTGGCTGATGACCTCCACGATGCTCGGCCTGATCGGCTTCACGCTGATGCCGACGTGCCCGCCGAGGCTGCTCGACGCGAAGCACGGGTTCGTGGACACCATGGCGCAGTACAGCTCGTACGGCTGGTGGGGCACGGAGGCGAGCGCCCCGCGCGGCATGGGCGGGATGACCAACCAGTACGCGGCGATGCCCAGCCTGCACGTGGGGTGGGCGCTGTGGTGCGGCATCCTGCTGTGGCGCCACGCCAAGCACCCCGCGCTGCGCGCCGCGGGCATCGCGTACCCGCTGATCACCACGTTCGTCGTGATGGGCACCGCCAACCACTATCTGCTCGACGCGGTCGCCGGGTGCGCCGTGATGGGCGTCGGGGCCCTCCTCGCCCGGCCCGTGATGCGCCTCGCCGACCGGGTCAAGGCCGCGGTCCTGCCCCGCTTCTCGCGGGCTTCCGCCGCGACGGAGTCCCCGGATGTCAGTGCCGGGTGCGAGACTTCGGCGGGTGAGCGAATCCCCGGCCAGCGGACCTCCTCCGCAGAACCATCCGACGCGGCAGCAGCGGCCGGTCCGCCTGCCCGGGCCGACGGCGCCGACCGGTCGGGACGCACCCCCGACGGGGACCCTGCGGCAGCGACTCGCTGAGCTGAGAGGCCCGGCGGTCGCCCCGCGCCCGCTGGACGCCCGCGCGCTCGCCGCCCTCGCCGCCAACCCGGGCTGCAAGCGCCGCGCCCTGCTGGACGGGGCCGGGGTCGACAAGGGCGCGCTCGCCTCGGCGCTGGGCTCACCGGCCCCGTTCGGCCAGTCCCAGTTCGCCTTCATGCGGGGCAACGCCTTCGAGGCCCGGGTCAAGGCCGACGGCGGTACGGAGCTGATGCGCCTGCTGCACGAACGGCTGGGCGGCTCCGGTGAACCGCCGCGCGCGGTGGCGACGCCCGACCTGGCCGCCGCCGGGCCCGAGGGTCGCGCGGCCAGGACCGCGCTGGCGCTGCGGGAGGCGACGGAGGCCGGCGGCTGGGCGCTGCTCGACCACCCGATGCTGGCCCTGGAGGTGGCGGGCTCCCCCGCCTATCTGGAGCCGGACGCGGTCGTGGTGCATCCGGACGGCACGTGGACGGTGGTCGAGATCAAGTCGTTCCCCATGATCGACGGCTCGGCGGACGCCGCGAAGGTGGGCGCGGCGGCCCGCCAGTCCGCGGTGTACGTGCTGGCCCTCGAACGGGTCGCGGAGGTCACGGACGGGGCGCGGGTGGGACACCGGGTGCTCCTGGTGTGCCCGAAGGACTTCTCGAACCTGCCGGCCGCCTCCGTCGTGGACGTACGCAAGCAGCGCGCCGTCACCCGCCGCCAGCTGACCCGGCTCACCCGCATCGAGGAGATCGCGGCCGCCCTCCCCGAGGGCGCCTGCTTCGACCCGGCGCGCTCCCCCGAGGACCTGGAGTCGGCGGTCGAATCGGTCGCCGCGGCCTACGCCCCGGAGTGCCTGTCCGCCTGCGAGCTGGCCTTCCACTGCCGGGCCAGGGCCCGGTCCGAGGGTGCCGTGGAGGCGCTGGGGCGCGGAGTGCGGGGCGAGCTGGGCGGCCTGACGACGGTCGCCGGGGTGCTGGCCGCCGCCGCGGGCAAGGAGGGCGATCCGGCCGATCCTGCGGTGGCCGCCCTGCGCCGCGCGGCGGCGTTGCGCGCCGAGGCGCTGGAGGGGCGGGCCGCATGTCGCTGATCAACACGCTGGCCCGGCTGGAGGCCGTGGAGAGCGGGCGGGCCCGGCCGACGGCCACCGTGCGCCACCGCCGCCTGAGCGACCGGCCGCTGGTCCTGGTCCCGCTCACCACGGCGGGCGAGGCGGGCGCCCCGCTCGGCGCGCTCGTCGGCACGGACCGGGAGGCGCCCCGGCTGCTGGCCGTCGCCCAGCCGCGCGACCGGGACCTGCGGTTCGCGTTCCTCGCCGAGTTGGCCGAGGCGGTCCTGCCGCACATCGAGGCGTACGCGGACGTCATCGAGCCCGCCGAGCGCAACGAGACCGATCCGGCGACCGGAAAGCGGGTCAAGGTCGAGACGGAGCTGTGCGTGGACGCAGCTCAGATCGTCGTCCCGAGCCGGCCGGGCATCGAGTTCGTCCGGCTGCTCGGCCGCTCGATGCGCTTCCGGCGCACCGCCGAGGACGACCCGGACACGCCGTATCCGGCCCCGGCCCGCGTCCCGCTGCTCGGCCGCTGGCTGACGCATTACGGGGAGCGGGCCCGGGTCCCCGGCTCGTCCCTGCTGCTGGCCTGCACCGATCTCCTGAACCGGCACTGGGCGACCGGCCAGTCGAATCTGGAGGACCAGCATCTGGGGGCCCTGCTCGCCTGGATCGACCCGCCGGCCGGCGAGTCCGGTGCGGAGGCGGCGCTCCGGGCGGAGCTGGCCCGGGACGCTGCGGGGCAGCTGCTGTGCCCGCCGGCCGGCCCGGCCACCGACCCGGACTTCGACAACCGGCTGCTGGCCCCGGCGATCGAGAAGTACGACCGGGCGCGCGCCTCGTTCGCGGCGGCCGAGGACGGGCTCGCCGCCGATGCCCGGCTGGCCGAGCTGTCCGGGGCCGAGCGCGAGATCAGGGCGCTGCTGGCCGGGGTGCTGCTGCCGACGTGGGACGCGGTGTGGCGGGGCCTCGACCTGCTGCGGGAGCTGCCCGAGGGGTCCAGGACCGAGGACCGCTGGACCCGGGACCGCTGGTCGTTCACCGCCCATCGCGACCGGGTGCGCTCCGGTGAGCCGCCCCAGCCGCGCCGGGACGACGCGGTGACGGCCGCCCGCAAGCTGGCCGCCCGGGAGACGGCCCAGGCGCAGCTGGAGGCGCAGGAGGCGCTGGACGACCCGCTCGTCCTGGCGGGCCGCCGGCTCGCCGGGGAGGCGTTCGTCGCCGAGGTGTGCGCGGTGGAGATGGCGTACAGCGAGTCCAAGCGGCCCTCGCCGCGCCCGCTGGTCACGGTCCGCACCGAGGAGCGGCCGCAGCTGGGCGCGGGGGTGAAGGTCTACCGCTCGCTGGACGGCAAGCCGCAGACCGCCGAGTTCGTGGCGTACGCCCCGGCGGACGGGACGGACGGCGAGGACGGCGCGCTGTCGCTGGTGCTGCGGATCACGGACCGGATGGGGCGCGGCAAGGAGCCGGCGCCCGGTTCGGTCCCGGAGCCGGGCGACCGGATCGCCTGGACCCTGTTCGAGCACGACCAGCGCGGCGGGCCGCAGCTGCCGGACGCGGAGGAGACCCCGTGGACCCACGGCGGTCCGCCCGGCGGCCTGGAAGCGGCCGAGCTGCCCGATCCCGTGACCCCGGAGGACCTGCTGTGACGGCCGTTTTCGACCCGGGCGCGGCGGCGGGCCTGGCCACCGCGAAGATCCTGGACGACACGCTGAACGGCACGGCCCGGGGAGTCGTGGTGGACTCCCCGCCGGGCGCCGGCAAGTCGACGCTGGTGGTGCGCGCGGCGCTGGAGCTGGCCGCGGCGGGCCGCCCGCTGATGGTGGTCGCCCAGACGAACGCGCAGGTGGACGATCTGGTGGTGCGGCTCGCGGAGAAGGACCCGGAGCTCCCGGTGGGCCGGCTGCACAGCAGCGACTCCGATCCGTACGACAAGGTGCTCGACGGCCTGGCGAACGTGCGGAAGTCGGCGAAGGCGGCGGATCTGGCCGGGCTCGACGTGGTCATCTCGACGGCGGCGAAGTGGGCCCATGTGAAGAACGTGGAGCCGTGGGGGCACGCGATCGTGGACGAGGCGTACCAGATGCGCTCGGACGCGCTGCTCGCCGTGGCCGGGCTCTTCGAGCGGGCGCTGTTCGTGGGCGATCCGGGGCAGCTGGACCCGTTCTCGATCGTCGGCGCGGACCAGTGGGCCGGGCTGAGCTACGACCCGTCGGCCAGCGCGGTGAGCACGCTGCTCGCGCACAACCCGGAGCTCCCGCAGCACCGGCTGCCCGTCTCCTGGCGGCTTCCGGCGTCGGCGGCGCCCCTGGTGTCGGACGCGTTCTACCCGTACACCCCGTTCCGCAGCGGTACGGACCACGGGGACCGGCGGCTGTCCTTCGGGGTGGCGTCGGACGGGTCGGCGGCGGACCGGGTGCTGGACGAGGCGGCGGAGTCGGGCTGGGGGCTCCTCGAACTCCCGGCCCGGCGCACCCCGCGCACGGACCCGGAGGCGGTGCGGGCGGTCGCCCAGGTGGTGCGCCGGCTGCTGGACCGGGGCGGTGCTGCCACCAGCGAGCGGTCGCCGGACCCGGCCCCGGTGACGGCGGACCGGGTGGCGGTCGGCACGGCGCACCGCGACCAGGCGGCGGCGGTGCGCGCGGCCCTCGCGGAGCTGGGCGTGACCGGGGTGGCGGTGGACACGGCGAACCGGCTCCAGGGGCGCGAGTTCGACGTGACGGTGGTGCTGCACCCGCTGTCGGGGCGGCCGGACGCCACCGCGTTCCACCTGGAGACGGGCCGCCTGTGCGTCCTGGCGTCCCGGCACCGGCACGCGTGCGTCGTGGTCTGCCGGGAGGGCGTCGCGGACCTGCTGGACGAACATCCCTCGACGGAGCCGGTCCAGCTGGGCGTCACGGTGAAGTTCCCGGACGGCTGGGAGGCGAACCACGCGGTGCTGGCGCATCTGGCGGAACACCGGGTGCGCTGGAGTTGTTGAGTGCGCGGGGGCACGGCCGGGCCGGCGCACGCCCCGCGCCGCAGGCTTCTGCGCCCTTGCGGCGGACGGGACAATGAGGGGTGCCGTCGGGCTGTCCGAAGACGGCGGTTCGGCGACATGCCCCGGGAGGAAGAGCACATGGCACAACCCGAGCAAGGCGAGCAGCGGCGGCTGCGTCCCGCACCCCTGCTCTTCGAGCCGGCGGCCGCCGTCGCGGACCCGGAGCACTTCTTCGACCTGGAGTCGATGGACGATCCGAAGGAGCTGCTGGGCCGGGCGACGGAGCTCGCCCTGGCCTTCCGCGCCGCGACCGACCGGGCGGTCGAGTTCCAGGCGATGGCGGCGGCTCAGCTGGCCGACCCGCGCCGGTTCGACCGGCTCAGCACGGCGGACATCGCGCGGCGCGCGGAGTGGACCGAGGACTACGCGAAGAAGATGGTCGAGTTCGGGCGCACGCTGCTGAACACGCCGCAGCCGAACGAAAGGCCCTAGGTACGGGCCCCGGGTACCACCACCCGGCATATGCCCGCGCGAACCATACCCCTCGTGCCGTTCTCCTGTCCCGATTTCCGGCAACTCTCGGAATCCGCTTGATCACTCCGGGTAGACCTGTGCACATGACCGCATGGCTGCCCGACGAAACGACCCTGCACCACGGCGACGGACCCTGCCTCCGCGCCGGCCACGAGGCCGACCTGTTCTCGGCCCTGCGCGAGCCCGCGCGGAACCAGACGGCACAGGTCACGGCCGCCGGTGCCGCGTGGCTGGCCGGGGCCACGGCCTACCCGCGCAGCGCCCTGGCCCAGTGGGAGACGCGCCCGACGGCGCCCGGGGTCCTGCCGTGCGGCACGGCGTTCGACGTGGTGAACGTACCCACGCTGTTCGGTCGCCGGATGCTGGAGCACCTGTGGGCGGACGGTCCCGGCTCGGGCCCGGTCGCCGCGCACCGGGGCCGGATGCTGCTCTTCGCCTCCCCGGGGACGGCCCAGCGGCTGCCGTCGCTGCTGGACTGGGAGGAGTGGGGCGGCGGCCCGCAGAGCCGGAACGGCGGCGGTACGAAGGTGCCCCCGCTGCTCTGTCACGGCACCGGGGACGCGGTGACGGTCCCGCCCCTGACCTGCGACGCGAAGTACACGGGGCCCCGCTGGCTGGTGGCCCCGGACACCCGGACCCCGTGGCTGCCGGGGCCGGACGTGCTGCTGTGGGCGTGCGTCCGGGTGGCCCGGTCGGCGCCCTCTCCGGCGCCCCGGATTTCGATTTTTCCTCTCACCGATCCGAGTGCTAAGGTCTACGACGTCAGCAGGCGCCGCTAGCTCAGTTGGTTAGAGCAGCTGACTCTTAATCAGCGGGTCCGGGGTTCGAGTCCCTGGCGGCGCACAGACGGAAGAAGCCCCTCGCGGAAGCGGGGGGCTTCTTCGTTGTCCGGACGAGCCCGGTCAGGTTCCCGTGGTGATGCGGACGGTGTAGGCGCCCGAGGGCGTCCGGTCCGCGACCTCGACCGTGGCGTGGGCGCCGGGCACGGAGTACGTCTCGCCGACGCGCAGCGGCGCGTCCGCGAGGGGCGGGTAGACCGAGCGCTCCCAGCAGGCGTCGCTGTCCGGATGCGTGTCGAGCACCTCGACGGGGCCACCGCCGGACGGGGTCTCGTTCCGCACCCGGTAGAGCAGGACGCCCTCGGCGCAGGTCGAGAGGTCGTTGCCGGTGGAGGCGCGCGCCTCGACGGCCACCGCGCTGCCCTCGCCGGTCCTGATCACGGCGAGCCGGGTGCCGAGCGAGGCGCCGGGCACGGGCACGTCGGCCATCGGTTCGAGGGTGACGACGCGGTCGCTCTGGACGCAGACCACCTGCCGGTCGTCCAGCCAGCCCAGCTTCCACTTGTGCCAGCCGAAGAGGTCCGGCGCCAGGCCGAACTGGCTGCCCATGACGTCCCAGTCGCCGACGTAGGTGTCCCAGTCGCCCTTGCCGTCGGTGGGCCGGTGATAGAGGTCGGGCAGGTCGAAGACGTGTCCGGTCTCGTGGGCGAGGACGTTGTGGTCCGGCGGGTGCTGCTCGAAGACGGTGACGACGCGCTTGATGTCCGTACCGTCGGCGTGCAGCGGCCGGTCGAAGTTGACGACCTTGGTGGCGTCCGAGTCGACGCCGGGGGCGTCCGGGTCCGCGACGAGGTAGACGATGTCGTAGCGCGAGAAGTCGATCCGACGGTCGGCCACGCGGATCGCGTCGCGCAGATAGGCGCTCCGCCGGTCGCTGGCCCAGTCGCGCCGTATGCCGTACCAGGTCGAGGGCTTCGGCATCCGGATCCACTCCCGCTGCGGGTGCGGGCGCAGCGTGAACTTCCCGTACGAGGCCCGCTGGAAGAACTGGGTGGTGGCCGGGAAGTAGTCGGCGGTCAGCTCGGCGGGGGTGGTGGCCGGCTCGGCGTCCGGGAACGAGAGGAAGACCATCACCGCGTCGAGGGCGCGGCCGGGGCGCGGGTAGGCGCCGTTCCAGCGGTCGACGCCGAGGGAGTGGTGCGCGGGGGTGCGGGGCAGCGCGCAGGGGGTCGCGTCCCCGGTGGCGGCGGCAGCGGGCCCGGTGACGAGGGAGGTGGCGACGAGCGCCAGCAGCGAGATCAGCCCGGCGGCCAGCCCGCGCGGACTGGGTCGCTCCACCCCTGGGGGCCCGGGCTGACGCGGCACATCTACCTCCGGTACGGAGCGGACACCTGGAACCCTCCCGTCCACCTTGTGGCGTTATGGCCGTTTCGTCACGTTGGACTCCCCCAGTCGTGTCGGGCATCTCCGCACCCGATTCCTTCACGGACAGTCACAATCGATCACCCGCGTAGCGCGAGGGAACCACGAGAGAACAGAGGTGCGCAGAATCAATCAGGCAGGGACAAACCGGATCTCCGCCCGCATGGGCCGTGCGAGTCGCGAGCGGGGCACCCGAGGGCCGGGGCGCTGGATCGGCCCGGGGCGGGCCCTCTATGCTTCACCTCGCTTTCCTGCGCGGTTTCCGCCTCTGACGACGGCACTCCACGCGGCGGGCCAGTCCGGTCAGAGGTGTCCGGGACAGAACTGCAGGGCGGAGCGAACGGTGAGCGCAACCTCCGAAGGGCCGGGGCCCGAGGCGCCCTCCGCACAGCGATCCGACGTCACGCAGAGTTACGGAACGTGGCCGCCCGACGCGTCCGCCACCGAGGCGCACGACTACCGGGCCGCGTTCCGCGCCGCGACCCTGCCGATGGCCGTGGTCGACCACGAGGGGCTGATCGTCACCGCGAACGAGGCGCTCGGCGCGCTGGCGGGCACCGGGGCGGCGGCACTCACCGCGCAGTCGGCGGCCGATCTGGTCGACCTCGCGGCGGACGCCCGCGCCTGGCACGCGTACCGCGAGGTGCTGCACGGCCGGAGCTCCCGCTTCCGCTGCACCCGCCGCCTCAAGCACCCCGACGGGCGCTCGCTGTGGGCCGAGATCACCGTCGTACCGCTGCCCGACGCCCGGCAGGCGGACGGTGAGGACGCACCGGGTCAGGTGCTGCTCTCCGTCGCGGACGTCAGCGACCGGCGCGAACTCCAGAAGCGGCTCCGGCATCTCCAGATGCACGACCCGGTGACCCGGCTGCCCAACCGGGCGCTGTTCTTCGAGCGGTTGTCGGCGGCCCTGCGCACCGCGCCGCACGAGGACGGCACCGGCTCCCGCGTCGGGCTCTGCTATCTGGACCTGGACGGCTTCAAGGCGGTCAACGACACCCTGGGGCACCGCATCGGCGACCGCCTCCTCGCGGCCGTCGCCGCCCGGCTCACCGACTGCGCCGGGCAGAAGGGGGCGTACCCGTCCGGTGCCCCACTGGTGGCCCGGCTCGGCGGCGACGAATTCGCGGTCCTGGTCGAGGAGTCCACCGGCACCGAGCAGCTGACCGGCCTCGCGCGCACGGTGCTGGGCGCGCTTCAGCAGCCGTTCGACCTGGGCGGGCAGCGGCTCTCGGTTTCGGCGTCGATCGGGGTGGTGGAGCGGCCCGTCGCGGGCACGTCGGCCACCGGGCTGATGCAGGCCGCCGACACCACGCTGTACTGGGCGAAGGCGGACGGCAAGGCCCGCTGGACCCTGTTCGACCCGGAGCGCAACGCCCACCGGATGACCCGCCAGGCGCTCTCCTCCACGCTCCGCCCGGCCGTGGAGCGCGGCGAGTTCACCATCGAGTACCAGCCGCTGGTCGGCCTGGCCGACGGGGTGGTGCGCGGGGTGGAGGCGCTGGTGCGCTGGAACCACCCGCAGTTCGGCATGCTCTCGCCGAATCGGTTCGTCGCGATCGCCGAGGAGGACGGCTCGATCGTGCAGCTCGGCCGCTGGGTGCTGCGCTCCGCCTGCCGCCAGGCCAGGCGCTGGCAGCTGGACCACCCGGAGCGGCCGCCGCTGTTCATCAGCGTCAATGTCGCGGTGCGCCAGGTCTGGGACTCCGACCTGGTCACCGATGTCGCGGAGATCCTGGCGGAGACCGGGCTCGACCCGGCGCTGCTCCAGCTGGAGCTGACCGAGTCGGCGGTGATGGGCTCGGCGGGCCGCCCGCTGCGGGCCCTTCAGGCGCTCAGCGACATGGGCGTCCGGATCGCCATCGACGACTTCGGCACCGGCTACTCGAACCTCGCCTACCTGAGCCGCCTCCCGGTGTCCGTGCTCAAGCTGGACGGCGCGTTCGTACGCGGCTTCCGCTACGAGGACGGCGCGCACCCCAGCCCCGCCGACGAGACGATCGTGGAGGCCATGGTCGAGCTGGCGCACCGGCTGGGCCTGACCGTCACCGCGGAGTGCGTGGAGACGGCGGGCCAGGCGGAGCGGCTGCGCCGGATCGGCTGCGACACCGGACAGGGCTGGCTCTACTCACGGGCGGTGGCCCCGGAGCGCATCGCCGAACTGATCGGAACCCGCGCCCCGGGGGCGTGACCTGGCGGCTTACGCCTCCGGCATCCCGTACGCGTCGGCGATCAGGCCGTAGCTGCGCAGCCGGGCGTCGCCGCTGTGGGCGTTCGCGGTGATCATCAGCTCGTCGGCGCCGGTGCGCTTGACCAGGTCGTCCAGGCCGGAGCGGACCTCGTCGGCGGTGCCGTGCACGATGTTGACCAGCCAGTTGTCCACGAACTCCCGCTCCATCGGCGAGAAGGCGTACGCCTCCGCCTCCTCGGGCGTCGGTACGAGACCGGGCCGCCCGGACCGCAGCCGGAGCATCGACAGCGCGCCGGTCAGCACCTGGCGCCGGGCCTCGCGCTCGTCGTCGGCGGCCAGCGCGGCGACGCCGATCAGGGCGTACGGGGCGTCGAGCACCGTGGACGGCTTGAAGGAGTCCCGGTACAGCTCCAGGGCCGGCACGGTGTTCTGGGCCGAGAAGTGGTGCGCGAAGGCGAACGGCAGCCCGAGCACCCCGGCGAGCCGGGCGCTGAAGCCGGAGGAGCCGAGCAGCCAGATGGGCGGGCGCGCCGGGGACTGGACGCCGCCCTCGGCGGTGGCCTGGACGGGGCCGGGGACCGCGTGGATGCGGGCGTAGGGGTGCCCGTCGGGGAAGTCGTCGTCCAGGAACCGGGTCAGCTCCATCAGCTGCTGCGGAAAGTCATCCGCCCCCTCGTTCAGCCGGTCCGTGCGCCGGAGCGCCGCCGCCGTGGCGCCGTCCGTGCCGGGGGCGCGGCCCAGGCCGAGGTCGATGCGGCCGGGGGCCATCGCCTCCAGAGTGCCGAACTGCTCGGCGATGACCAGCGGGGCGTGGTTCGGCAGCATGACGCCGCCCGAGCCGAGGCGGATGCGCTCGGTGCGGGCGGCGGTGTGGGCCAGGATGACGGCCGGGGACGAGGAGGCGACGCCGGGCATCGAGTGGTGCTCGGCGACCCAGTAGCGGTGGAAGCCCCGGCTCTCGGCGAGCCGGGCGATCTCCACGCCGGTGCGCAGGGCCTGGCTCGCCGTGCGGCCCTGGCCGACGGTCACCAGGTCCAGCACGGACAGCGGCACGGGGGCGGTGCCCCGGGCCGTGCCGCGGATCTCGTCGCCCTGGATCTCGTCGCCTCGAATCTCGTCCACGTTCTGGCCCTCTCCGGTGGTGCGCGTCGGTGCTCGTACGTCCGCAGAGCACGAACAGGAGGAGGGCTCCGTTTATTCCGCGCCCCGTGTACCGGGGGCGGCACCGCCCGCCTCTTCTACCGGGTCTTCCTGCTGTGCGCGTACGCCCGCCCGCTCCCCCGGGTCACCGGGGCCGGCGGCTGCTCGCGGTGGGCGAAGAGCGCGCCGAGCCGCGGGGCCCAGGCCGGGCGGTCGGCCAGGCGCAGGGCCTCGCGGGCCGCCACCTGGTTCGCGGTGAGGACGGGCTTGCCGAGCGCCTCCTCCAGCTCGGGGATGTGGGAGACGGTGTGCAGGGCCGTGTCGGGGATCAGAACGGCCTCGGCCTCGGGACGGTCGGCGGCCCTGGCCAGGTCGAGCACCTGCTCCGCGCCCCAGGCGGCGGCCTCGGCGGCTTCGGTGACGCCCGCCGCGTGGATGCCGGCCACCGCCAGGCCGGTCTCCCGGAGGAACGCGGCGAACCGCTCGGCGAGCGCTTCCGGGTAGGTCGCGGCGATCGCGACGCGCTCGGCGCCCAGCTTCCGCACGGCGTGGACGAAGCCGATCGAGGTGCTGGACGCGGGCACGCCCGCCGCCCGGGCGAGGGCCGCGACCTGGTCGTGGGCGCCCTGCCACCCGTGCGGGAAGCTGCCGCCGTCGCAGGCCCAGACGATGGACTGGACCCCGGAGCGTTGCAGCTCCTCGATGCCGGCGGCGAGCCGGCCGGGGGTGCCCAGGGCGCTCAGGGCCTCCTCGCGGTAGGCGGCGTCCGGGCTCTCGGTGTGGTGGACGACGAGTCTGATGGTGCTGTCGAGGAGGATCTCCATGCGCGGGTAGTCGTCCTCGGCGAAGTGGCCCGGGTAGAGGAATCCGACGGTCGTCATGTCCACCCTTTCTCTGCGCCTGCGTCTGCGTCTGCGCCGCGGGCTCGCGGCGGCACTGACCGGTTTCCCCGCTCCTGTTCCAGTATTCCGCCATCCGCCCCGGTTCTCGCCCCGGGCGGATGGCGCGTGCATGAACGACGACGGGCCGGGCACTCGTCGCGGTACGGCACCGGGGTACGGGACATCCCGCGCATACCCCGCCTTCCGCCCTGCCCGCGGACACGGGAAGGTCACCCTCCGGCCACCGTTCGATTACATGCGCCTTCTTCCTGAATAGAAACCCCGGATCGGGCAGGCGCCAAGCCTGTCCGGACTGTTCGAACCCTTCAGGAGATTGCGAACCATGGCTGACTTCCCGAACCTGTCCCGCCGGGGATTTCTCAACCGATCGGCAGCGGTGGGCGGTCTGCTCGTCGTCCCGGGCCTTCTCGCCGCGTGCAGCAAGACCGGTGAGGGCTCCGCCGACGGCGAAGGCGCGCTGGAGAAGCTCCGCAAGCAGGGTTTCGTGCGGGTCGCCTACGCGGACGAGGCCCCGTACGGCTACATGGAGGGCAAGGAACTCAAGGGCGAGGCGCCCACGTTGCACCGCGAGATCTTCAAGGCCCTCGGCGTGGACGAGCTGAAGCCCACGCTCTCCGAGTGGGACGGCCTGATCCCCGGCCTCCAGGCCGGCAAGTACGACGTGGTCAGCGCCGGTATGGCGATCACCCCGGAGCGCTGCGCCAACGCCCTCTTCTCGGAGCCGGAGTTCATCTCGCCGACCGCGATGATGGTGAAGAAGGGCAACCCGAAGAAGGTCACCGACCTCGCCTCCGCGAAGGAGGCCGGGATCACCATCGGTGTGATGGCGGGCGCGGTCGAGGGTTCGTACGCCAAGGGCGCCGGCATCCCCGAGGGCAGGATCAAGACGCTGCAGAAGCCGCAGGACGGCGCGGACGCGGTCAAGGGCGGCCGGGTCGACGCGTTCCTGCTGACCGGCATCTCGCTGCGCTGGCTCGCCAAGACGAACGAAGGCACCGAGGTCACCGAGGCGTTCCTGCCCGAGGCGGACGGGGTGAAGCAGTACAGCCCCGGCGGCGCCGTCTTCCGCAAGGGCAACGAGGAGCTGCGCGACGCGTTCAACCGCGAGCTGAAGAAGATCGTCGCCGACAAGTCCCGCTATGTGGAGCTCCTGCGCGACTACGGCTTCGGGGCGACCGAGCTGCCGCCGGCCACGCTGAAGACGGCCGATCTGTGCAAGGGCTGACAGGGACGGTACCCACCGCATGAATGATTTCTTCTCGGCCTTCGCCGACGATCTGCCGCAGCTGCGGTCCGGCCTGTGGGTGACCCTGGAGGCCACGGTGTTCGGCGCCCTGGTGGCGCTGCTCCTGTCGTTCGTCCTCGGCCTGATGTCGCTGAGCCGGCTCATGCTGTCGCGCGGGGTCTCCCGCGTGGTCGTGGAGTTCTTCCGCGGCACCTCGCTGTACGTCCAGCTGTTCTGGCTGTACTACGCGATGCCGCAGCTGACCGGGTACGAACTGACGCCGCTGGTCTGCGGGGTGCTGGCGTTCGGCCTCAACTACGGGGCGTACGGCGCCGAAGTGGTGCGCGGTGCGGTCAACTCCGTACCGCGCGGGCAGTACGAGGCGGCGCTCGCGCTGAACATGTCGCCGCTGCACCGGATGCGCAAGGTGATCCTGCCGCAGGCGTGGGTGCAGATGATCCCGTCGTTCACCAACCTGCTGATCCAGCTGCTGAAGGCGACCCCGCTGCTGTGGCTGATCTCGGCGGCGGACCTGATGACCGCCATCGAGAAGCTGCGCAGCCGTACGGGCGAGACCCTCACCGCGTACGCGACGCTGCTGGTCTGCTACTTCGTCCTGGCCTACGCCCTGACCCTGCTCATGAACCTGCTGGAGCGGTCCGCCAAGCGGCGGCTCGGTCTGGCGGCGGGCGGGAAGAGCCTGCTGAAGAGCCGTAGCGCCGTGTCCGCCGCCCAGGCCGGAGGTGCCAGGTGAACAGCGACTTCGACTGGGGAGCCGTCGGCGACGCGTTCCCCCTGCTCCTGGACGGGTTCTGGACCACCCTGCTGGCCACGGTCTTCGGCACCCTGGTCGCCGCGGTGCTCGGGCTGGCCATCGCGGTCGCCGGGCGGGCCCCGAGCCCGCTGGTGACCGTGCCGGTGAGGGCGGTGATGGAGTTCATCCGCTCCACCCCGCTGATCGTGCAACTGGTGGGCGCGGCGGCGCTGTTCACCTCCGTGGAGCCGCTGACCGTCGGCATCGCGGTGCTGGGTGTCCACTACGCCACGTACACCTCCGAGGTGTACCGCGCGGGGATCGACGCCGTGCCGAAGGGGCAGTGGGAGGCGTGCCGGGCGCTGTCGATGACGCCCCGGCGGACCTGGCAGGCGGTGATCCTGCCGCAGGCCGTGCGCAACGTGGGGCCCGCGCTGGGCAACTACGCGATCTCGATGTTCAAGGAGACGCCCTTCCTCGCCGTGATCACCGTGCACGAGATGGTCTTCGAGGCACGCGACTACGGCACCAAGCACTTCGTCTACACCGAGGTGTTCACGCTCGCCGGCCTGATCTTCCTGGTCGCGAGCTACCCCACGTCACTCCTGATGAGGAAGCTGGAGAAGCGCCTTGGCCACTGAGCCCCTCCCCCTGCAGAAGAACGCGGCCACGGCCTCCGAGGCCGTCGCGCCCGTCGACGCCGCCAAGGACGGCGGCCACCCGCTCGTCCGCTTCGACAAGGTCGTCAAGCGCTACGGGGACCACACGGTCCTGGACGAGCTGGACTTCACCGTCGAGCGCGGCGAGCACGTCACGCTGATCGGGCCCAGCGGCTCGGGCAAGACGACGATCCTGCGCCTCCTGATGACGCTGGAGCGGGTCAGCGACGGCGTGATCTGGATCAACGGCGAGCCGCTGACGCACACCCGGACGCCGGACGGCTCGCTGAAGCCGGCGTCCGAGAAGCACCTGCGGGCGGCCCGCCGGAGGATCGGCATGGTCTTCCAGCAGTTCAACCTCTTCCCCAACATGAAGGTGCTCCAGAACATCACCGAGGCGCCCGTCAACGTCCTCGGCATGGACCGGGACAAGGCGGAGGCCCGGGCCCGGGAGCTGCTGGAGCTGGTCGGGCTCTCCGGCAAGGTCGACGCGCACCCCTCGCAGCTGTCCGGCGGGCAGCAGCAGCGGGTCGCGATCGCCCGGGCGCTGGCGATGGAGCCGGAGATCCTGCTCCTGGACGAGGTGACCTCCGCGCTGGACCCGGAGCTGGTGGCCGGGGTGCTGGAGCTGCTGACGGACATCGCCAGGAACACCGACATCACGATGCTCTGCGTCACCCACGAGATGAGTTTCGCCCGGGACGTCTCGGAGAAGGTGCTGATGTTCGACGCCGGGCGGGTCGTGGAGTCCGGTTCTCCGGAAAAAATCTTCTCCGATCCCTCGCACGAACGCACGCGCGAATTCCTCAACGCAGTGCTGTGACCTCGGCATCCGTCGCCCACCCATGACGTTGGCATATGCCAGACGGGTGCGCCCCTGCTGACAGCTCCGGGGCGCACCCACGAGTCCGCCGCACCCCGCCCCGAACGGGCCGTCGGCGGCTATCGTGGTGGCGAGGCAGAGGCCCCGCGAGCCGGCCTCCGGTCCCGACTGACAGGGGAAGCCGTGGTGTTGAAGCCCGAACCGACCGCGCCGTTCCACTCGGTGCAGTACGCCCTTCGCGTTCTCGAAACGGTCTCCAAGCACGGCAGCGGGGTCACCGAGACCCAGCTCTCCCGGGAGACGGGGTTGCCCGTCGGCCACCTCACCTCCCTGCTGCTGACACTGCGCCGCGAGGGGTACGTCGAGCAGATCACCGACGGGGCGTACGTCATCGGCGCCTCGCTGCTGCTCCTCGGCTCGGGCGCGGCCCGCCGCCAGGCGCTGGAGTCCAAGCTCCAGCAGACGCTGGCCCAGCTCCGCGACTCGGTCGGCGCGGCGGTCTACATCAGCCGGTACGTCGACGGCGAGGTCCGCGTCACGCAGTACGCCGACAGCCCGCTCACCCCGGCGGTCAACGAGTGGGTGGACTTCCGGTCGGCGGCGCACGCCTCGGCGATCGGCAAGTGCCTGCTGACCCAGCTCGACCAGAACGGCCGCCGCGACCACATCGCCCGGCACAAGACGCCCCGGCTGACCTCGCGGACGATCACCAGCGAGAAGGTCCTCTTCTCCAAGCTGGACAGCCAGCCCGCCACGGTCCCGGTGCTCGATCTCCAGGAGTACGCGGTCGGCACGGTGTGCGCGGCGGTGCCGCTGACGGCCGGGTCGTCGGCGGGCTGCCTGGCGCTGTCGATGCCGGTGAAGGACGCGCACCGACTGCGCGCGGCGGCGGACACGCTGAACCGGCGCGCGGCCCCGATGCTGCTGTCGCTGGCCCTGTAGGACCGGCCGGCCGCACGGGCCGGCGGGTGGTCATCAGCACCCCTCCGGACCAGGTATTATTTTCACGTCAGCAGGCGCCGCTAGCTCAGTTGGTTAGAGCAGCTGACTCTTAATCAGCGGGTCCGGGGTTCGAGTCCCTGGCGGCGCACAGACAACGCACGAGGCGGTTTCCGTATCCACGGAGACCGCCTCGTGCGTTTTGTGCTGCCCGCAGCCATGTACGAACGTTTTACACAGTCGTACTAGACAACTGTTTTAAACAGCCGTACATTCCTTGGCATGACGAACCCCACGAGCACCACCGCCGCCCCCGGCGCACTCGCCGGACGTCGGGAGTGGACCGCCTTCCTGGTCCTGCTCCTCCCCCTCCTCCTCGTCTCGATGGACGTCTCCGTCCTCTTCTTCGCGATCCCGTCCATCGACCGGGACCTCGCCCCCAGCGCCACCCAGCAGCTGTGGATCTTCGATGTGTACGCCTTCGCACTGGCCGGCCTCCTCATCACGATGGGTTCCCTGGGCGACCGCATCGGGCGCCGGAAGCTGCTGATGATCGGGGCACTCGCCTTCGGCGCGGCCTCGGTCTGCGCCGCCTACGCGAACAGCCCGGAGATGCTGATCGCGGCCCGGGCGGTCCTCGGGATCGGCGGGGCGACACTGATGCCCTCCACGATCGGGCTCGTGCGCAACATGTTCCGCAACGAGCAGCAGCGGGCGAAGGCGATCGGCATCTGGTCGGGCGCCATGGCCGGCGGGGTCGCGCTCGGCTCGGTGCTCAGCGGGGTGATGCTCCAGCACTTCTGGTGGGGCTCGGTCTTCCTGATCAACGTGCCCGCGATGGTGCTGCTGCTGGTGCTCGTGCCTCTGCTGGTCCCGGAGTTCAAGGACCCCAACCCCGGCCGCTTCGATTTCCTGAGCGTCCCGCTGTCCATGGGCGCGGTGCTGCCGGTGGTGTACGGCATCAAGGAGAGCGCCGCCCACGGGCTCGACATCACGTGGGCCGCGGTCATCGCCGCCGGGCTGGCCGTCGGCTGGGTCTTCGTCCACCGGCAGCGCACCCGCCCCGACGCGATGATCAGCCGGGAGCTGTTCCGGGGCCGGGGCTTCGGCACCGGGATCGGGCTCAACGCGCTGGCCGCCTTCGCGATGATGGGCTCGGCCTTCTTCACCACCCAGTACCTGCAGTCCGTGCTCGGCATGAGCACGATGGAGGCCGCGCTGTGGAGCCTGGCCCCGTCCCTGGCGGTGGGCGCGGCGGCGCCCGCGGCGACCGCGCTCGCCCAGCGGTTCCAGCGGGCCTACGTGGTCTGCGGCGGGTTCACCGTCGGCGCGGCGGGCTTCGGGGTGTTCACGCTGGCCGGGACCGACTCGCTGGTCCTGCTGCTGATCGGCTCGGGCGTGATGAGCAGCGGCATCGTCGCGGTGATGGCGCTCGTGTCGGACATGGCCATGGCGGTCAGCCCGGCGGAGAAGGCCGGCTCGGCCGCCTCGCTCCTGGAGACCGGGCAGGAGTTCGGCGGTGCGCTGGGCATGGCCCTCCTGGGCGCCGTCTCCACCGCGGTCTACCGGGCGGACATGCCGGCCTCCGCCCCCGAGGTCGCCCGCAAGACCCTGCCGGGCGCGCTGGCGACCGGCGACCACTCGCTGATCGCGATCGGCCGGGACGCCTTCGTCCACAGCATGCGGTACGCCTCGGTGACCGGCTCCCTGGTCCTGCTGACCGGCGCGGTGCTCGCGGCGACCCTGCTGCGCCGGGCGACCCGGGCGGCGGCCACCCCCGGGGAGACCGCCGTCGAGGCGCAGGCCGCTCCGGTCCCGGCACGGATCTGACCGTGGCCCGGCCGGCACCGGCACAGCGAAACCCCGGGGAGTCCTTGGACTTCCCGGGGTTCGCCGTGCTGCCCGCCGACAGCACGACGGTCACCGGCGGACGTCAGAGGCGCACCTCAGAACTGCACGTCCGAGCACGCGTAGAACGCGTTGGCCGTGTCCGCGATGTTCCAGACGCTCAGGATGATGTGCTTCCCGGACTTCTGGGTGGGGATGGTGCCCTGCTGGGTCAGGGTCGCCGGGGGCTGCTGGCCGCCGTACGGCACCGTCATGAAGGGCTGCGGCTCCAGGTCGGCCCGGGTGAGCGGCTTGGTGGGGTCCCAGCCGTCCTTGGTGATGTAGTAGCGGAAGTCCGTCGTGGCGTGCCGGGCGGTGAACTGCCAGCGGAAGCTGAAGCCCTGACCGGCGGTCACCTTGGTGGCGGGCCAGTTGCCGCCGCGCGGGTCGTCCAGCTGGGCGAATTCGCCGTGGCCACCGGAGCAGATCTTTCCGTCGGCCGGCCCGGCGGCGGGGAAGCCCTTGGGTCCCTCGACGCTCTGCGGCTCCCACTGGATGTTGCCGCAGCCGGTCACCGTGCCGTTGGCACACAGCTTCTGACGGCTGATCGGGTTGTCCGTGTAGCCGTGGCTGCTGGCGCTGCTCGTCGCGAACATCGAGACGCCCGCTACCGCAAGGCCGACCAGGGCCGCGCTTGCCTTCATACGCATGAGATGTCGCTCCTCGGATCGTGGGGGGAGTGGGGATTCCATGAGCACTGCCGCGTACGCGCGTTCTGCGGTCTAGACCAAGGCTTAGATTATTGCCGTGCCTTGACCATGTCCAGACCAATGAGCGCGGGATTCCGGTTGCCCCGGAACCTCCCCCCGCGCCTCCTCAGCTGCCGTCGCCCCCGGTCCGCCCGGTGTAGAACGCCACCGTCAAGTCCTTGACCAGCGCCTTCCGTTCGTAGTCGTCCAGCTCCACGAGACCCCGTTCCGTGAGCCGGCTGACGGTGTCGTCCACGGCGTCCACGACCGAGGTCAGCACGCTGTCCCGGTGCTGCGCGTCGATCGCCGCGATCCGGCGCCGCTGCATGGCCGCGGCCACCTCCGGGGCGTACTCGATCCCGGTCGGCTGCGCCGAGTACACCTCGACGCCGACCGGCTCGCAGTCCGCCTTCAGCAGCCGGGTCAGCGCGTCGCCGACCGCCTCCGCGTTGCGCAGGGTGCGCGCGTCCTCGTGGAAGGCGTCGGCGGGCAGCTGGGACAGGACCCGGGCCATCGCGGCCTCGACCTGCTCGCGCAGGTACGCCTCGTGGTCCTCGATCCCGAGCGCCGCCCGCACGGTGTCCTTGACCCGCCACACGACCTGGACGACGACCCGCAGCGCCGTGCCGTTCGCGTCCACGGCGGGCAGCGGCTCGCTGCGCCAGTGCCGCAGCCGTACGTCGATCCGGCGGCGCAGCAGCAGCGGGCTGACCCACACCAGGCCGGTGCGCCGCACGCTGCCCCGGTACTGCCCGAAGAGCGTGAGCACCCAGGCGTGCCCGACCCGTCCCCGGCCCAGGCCGCCGAGCGCGAAGAGCACCACGGCCGCCAGGAACACGAGCGCCGACCAGGCGCCGGTGGGCAGCCCTTCGTACGGCCGCGGGCCGAGCCCGACCCGGGCGAGCACGGAGGCCGGGACCACCCCGGTCCACCACAGGACGGCGCCCGCCGCCGCGATCCCGCCGAAGCCGGTGAGCAGCGCGGCCCAGCCGGGCAGCGCGGGCCCGGGCCGCTCGCGCAGCCGGGGGTCGGCGTCGGGGGCGGGCCGGGTCGAGGGCCGCACCTGGGGCGTCCTCGGCACGGGCGGCCGCCGCACCCCGGCCCCGGGGTCGCCGCCGCCCGGCCGCACGACGGTGGGCGGCACGGCGGCCGCACCGGCGCCCCGGTCCTCGCGGAAGAGCAGGTGGACGGGGATGGAGGCGGTGCGCTCGTTGGCGATGACCGCCTGGTGGCGCCCGCTGTCCCGGACCGGGTCGGGCCCGGGCACACGGGCCCCGGTGAGGGCGAGGACGGGCTCGGGCCGCGGCGCCTCCACGTGGGGCACGGCGTCCTCGGGCTCGGCTTTTTGCGGCACGGCGTCCTCGGGCTCGGCGCTTCCGGGCGGGGCGTCCTCGACGAGGGCCGGCGCGGGCACCTCGGCGGGGCGCGCGTCCTCCGGGGCCAGGTCGTCGCGCACCGCGTCCTCCGGCACCGCGTCCTCCGGCTCCTTGGCCCGAGCCTCCGCCGGCACCGAAACCGAAGCCGAGGTGGCCCCCAGCGAGGCCCCGCGGTCCTCCTCGCCCGACGGGAGATCGAGCACCAGATCGACCACGGAATCCGTGTCACCGCTGTCCGGAGCGGGTGGCTCCGGCGGCTCCGCGACCTGGACGACCACCTCGTCGTCCGAGGGCACCGACACCGACACCGGTCCGAAGAGCGGGGGTGGCTCGGGGGTGCGGGGCGCGGCCGGGGTCGCGCCCCGCACCGGCAGCCCCTCGGCGACCGGTTCGCCCGCCGCGGCCCGCGCGGCCCAGGCGTCCGTGACGCTGCCCGCTCCGCCCGGGCCGACCCATTCCCGTACCGGGACCGCTCCGTACTCCGTCTCCTGGCCGTACTCCGGGTTTCCGGAGCTGTCCGACGCCGTGGATCGCATTTCCGCCTCCGTCATGTCCGTCGTGTCACGCGAAGAGTCGCCGCCAGGTATCCGGGCCCGGATAGCCGTCGGCCTCCGTCCCCCGCCAGCCCTGGGCCTTCTGGAAGGCCTCGACATTGCGCCGGTCCGCCTCGGTCCACCGGGGGCTGGGACCCAGCCGGTAGTGCGCGCCGTATCCCTTCTTCACCAACTGTTTTCCGAGCCTGTCGACATGGCTGTTCGACTGACCGGGCCGGAAATAGCCCCGTCCGGGGAAGGCCGGAGCCGTCTTGGAGCCGCCCGTTCCGTTCGCGGCGGGGATGTCGCGGCCGGTTCCGGTCACCAGCAGCTTCCAGGTGTCCGGGCCGGGGATGCCGTCGGCCTCGGCGCCCTTCCACCCCTGGGCCTGCTGGAACGCCCGGGTGGCCCGGCGGTCGGCGTCGGTCCAGACCGGGTCGGGACCGATCCGGTAGAAGCGCTGGCCGCCCCGGGCGACGAGCATGGCGCCGAGCCGGGTCACGTACGCGTTCTTCGCGCCGGTCCCGAACTTCGCGGCGCCGGGGAACGGCTCCTTCTCCGCCTCGCTGCCGGACTTCCCCGTGCTCAGGCCCTTGTAGCGGTAGGCGACATAGCTCGCGGAGTTGGTCCAGTACGCCATGGGCGTCGTCTGCCTGCGGGTGTGCGGCTTGGTCTGCTCGTACGCCGTGTAGCGGGTGTGCGTGCTGTCGGTCCAGCCACCGAAGATCGTGACGTGGGAGCCGTTCCCGGGGTCGGCGAGGTTGTGGAAGAGCAGGATGTCGCCGGGCTGGAGGTCCGCGCGGGCGATGCGGGTGCCGTACGCGGCGAGGCTGCCGGTCCACTCGTTGCCTGGCAGGTTCCAGGCCATCGACACATAGCCGGAGCAGTCCTGCCGGTAACCGTCCGACCAGTACTTCGACATGCTGTACGGGACCCGCGCGTCCAGCCACTTCTTCGCGCGGTCGATGATCTCGGTCCGGGTCGTCGCCCGCGGCTCGGCCGTCGCCGCCTGGGCCGCCGCCGGTCCCGGCGAACCGGACCCCCGGAGCGGCCCCGGCAGCCCCTGCGGGCTGTCCGGCAGCGGGCCGATGCCGGTCGGCACCCCCGTACCGGGCACCGGGGCCGGGTCGGCGGGCGCCCCGGCGGACTCCGCGGCCCCGCCGCCGAGCACCACCCCGGCGGCGGTGACCAGCACCATCGCGCGCCGCGCGCCGTGCGCGGCCGGGTGGCCCCCGTGCCGCATGGGCAGCCCTCCGGCGGCGGTCCGCCGCTGGTCGGCGCAGCCGGGACACGGACAGTCGATGGCGGGTGCGTACTCCTCGAAGTCCGGCACAGTCATGCGATTCCCCTCCGCAGTCGTCAAGTTCCTCGGGCGCATCTGCTCGGGCGTCAGCGTGTCAACGCTCGTGACCCACGTCGCGACATACCGCAGTTTGACGGATAGAAGGGAAAAAACGACCATCCGACAGGCCGGGAAGACCGGACGCCGCTGGAGGATGGTCGGGAGCACCGCTGGGGATCGGGTAGAGTTTTCCAGGTCAGCAGGCGCCGCTAGCTCAGTTGGTTAGAGCAGCTGACTCTTAATCAGCGGGTCCGGGGTTCGAGTCCCTGGCGGCGCACGCACAGCCAAGGCCCCCTCGCTTCGCGCGAGGGGGCCTTGGTCGTTCTCCCCCCCGCCTGCGGAGGGTGACCGGTTATCGACGTAACGTCAGAAAGCGGCTGGGCGGACGGGGCACGTCCCCCTACAGTGGGGGTGCGGCGGCCCCGGACGCCATCGACCTCCCGTGTCCGTGCCGGGCCACTCCCGCGGCCCGCGCACCGCGGTCGAGGACCGGCCCGGCCGCAGCCCGGGGAACGGGCGGCGGCCGGGCCGGGTACCGGTCTCCGCGCGGGTCAGGCGGCCTTCGCCGCGCTCTTCTCCGCCGTCAGGTAGGCCGAGACGACCACGTTCGCGGTGTACGAGTGGGACTTCTGGTCGTACGTGCCGCCGCAGGTGATCAGCCGCAGCTCCGCCCGCCCGTCCTTGCGGGGCCCGTACGCCTTCTGGGCGTCGAACCGGGCACGGGTGAGGACCTGGACGTCGTCGATGGTGAACTCGGCGACCGTGCCGTCCGCGCGGGCCACGTCGACCTTCGCGCCGGGGCGCGCCGCGCTGAGCCCGTAGAAGACGGCGGGCTTGGTCTCGGTGTCGACATGGCCGACGAACAGGGCCGGTCCCTCGGCGCCGGGCCGGGTGCCGTCCCCGTACCAGCCGACCGTCTGGGGCGTGTCGAAGGACGGCGGCTCGATGGCGCCGTCCGCGTCCAGGCCCCGGGAGACGACGGGGGCCTCGACGCCGATCGACGGGATCGTGACGCTCTTCGGCGCGACGCCCCCGATCGGCGCGTGCGCCGGGGGCAGCGGCACGCCGAGCGGGCGCCCGACCGCGGCGACGTCGCCGGTGGTCGGGGCCGAGCCGATGCCCGAGCCGTCCGTGATCCCGCGGCCCCAGAGCCACAGGCCCAGCAGGATGACGGCCCAGGTCACCCCGGTGAGCAGTCTGCCGCGCCCCGCCGCCTCCTGAGGTGCGGACATGTCAGTCGGCTGCCGGGCGGCGACGGCGCACGCTGCGGAAGGCGACGGCGACGGCCGCGACGGCGGCCAGCCCGAGGCCGATCACCTCATGGGTGGTGCCGGGGCCGTCCTGCTCGGCGGTCTCGCTCGCGAGCACGGCGGTGCCTCCGCCGCCCGCGTGGACCGGGGCGATGGGCACGGGCCGCTCGCGGTGCACGACGGTGAGGGTGGCGGTCACCCGCGTGTGCTTGTCGCAGACCGCCTCGACGTCGTAGTCACCGGGCTCGGCGTCCGGGCGGACGCGGGCCTCGGCGTAGAGCGTGCGGTCGCCGCCGGACGAGAAGCGCGCCTCGGAGACGAAGGCGTCGGAGCTCCCCTTGGCCTCCTTGGCCTTGCAGCCGGACAGCTCCAGCTCGACCTCGCCGCCGGGGGCGACGGACGAGGGCGAGACCGACAGGGCGGCGCGGGACCGGGAGTCCTCGTGGCCGGAGCCGGATTCGGCCAGTGCCGAGGGGATCGGCACCAGGGTCGCCGCGGCCAGTGCGGCGGCACAGAACGTGAGGGGTATGGAACGCATCGTGAACCTCCTGATGGAAGGTTCACGCCTGCGGGTGGTTTCCGCATCCGCAGCGCGGGGGCGCTGGGCCGGTGGAGTGGGGAGCGGGTCCGGGCGCCGGCCCGCTCCCCCGTGCCGTCCGGTGTCAGGCCGGCTCGACGAGGTCGACGAGGTTCGCGATGGAGTCCACGACCGTGGACGGCCGGAACGGGTACTTGTCGATGTCCGCGACCGTGGTCAGCCCGGTGAGCACCAGGAACGTCTGCATGCCCGCCTCCAGGCCGGCCAGCACGTCGGTGTCCATCCGGTCGCCGATCATGGCGCTGGACTCGGAGTGCGCGCCGATCGCGTTGAGCCCGGTGCGCATCATCAGCGGGTTCGGCTTGCCCGCGAAGTAGGGGGCCTTGCCGGTCGCCTTGGTGATCAGGGCGGCGACGGAGCCGGTCGCGGGCAGGGGGCCCTCGGCGGACGGGCCGGTCTCGTCCGGGTTGGTGCAGATGAACCGGGCGCCCGCGTTGATCAGCCGGATCGCCTTGGTGAGCGCCTCGAAGGAGTACGTACGCGTCTCGCCGAGCACCACGTAGTCCGGGTCGTGGTCGGTGAGGACGTAGCCGATGTCGTGCAGGGCGGTGGTGAGCCCGGCCTCGCCGATGACGTACGCCGTGCCGCCGGGGCGCTGGTCGTCCAGGAACTGGGCGGTGGCGAGGGCGGAGGTCCAGATGTTCTCCACGGGCACGTCCAGCCCCATGCGGTTCAGCCGGGCGTGCAGGTCGCGGGCGGTGTAGATCGAGTTGTTGGTCAGGACCAGGAAGGGCAGTCCCGATTCACGCAGCCGCTTGATGAAGGCGTCGGCGCCGGGGATCGGGGTGCCCTCGTGGATGAGGACCCCGTCCATGTCGGTCAGCCAGGACGAGATCGGCTTGCGCTCTGCCATGTGGGACTCCAGTTGCCGTACGCCAGGTGCGGGGACGCCGGCGGCACCGCGTTGTGCAGCGCCGACGCCCCCGAGTCTAGGCACCCGACCGATCCGGAGGTACTGGCCGACCACCTGATGATCAGTGACCGGCGCGGCGGGTCCGGCGGGCCGCGAGCACCATCGCGCCGCCGCCGATCAGGAATCCGGAGACGGTCAGGGCGGGCAGGGCCACGGGGACGGAGAGGCCGGTCGCGGCGAGCTGCGGGACCCCCGCCGGATCGGTGCCCGGTGGCACGGGGCGCCGGGTGGTGCCGGTCCGGCCGGAATCCGCCTGCCCCTCGTCGCCCTTGCCCTTCACCGTGCCGCTCCCCTCGTCCTCGTCCTCGCCGGTGCCGCCCACGTTCTCCCGGCCCGTCCCGTCCGCGTGCTCGCGGTCGCCGTCCGTCTCGCCCGTCCCGGTGGTGTCCTCGTCGTGCTCGACCACGGAGAACGGGTAGTCCTCGGACTCGCCGACCCACTCCCCGTCGCCCCCGTCGCCGCTTCCGCCGCCGCGGCGCTGCACGATCGCGGCGTTCGCGGTGATCCGGCCGGGGCTCGTGTCGGAGGTGAAGCCCAGCCGGACCTGGACGGTGACCGTGCGTCCGGCGGGCACGGTGAACCCGGGGAAGGCGTCGTCGCCCTCGCCGCCGAAGACTCCGATGTGCTCGTCCCGGTCGGTCGTCTCCCAGGTCACGCGGTGCTCGACGCCGGGGTGGGCGCGCTCCGAGAACTGGAGCTGGATCTGGTCCGAGGTCAGCGCCCGTTCCTCGTCGGTGAGGACGAGCACGGGGTGGATCGCCCGGCAGGACTCGGTGGTCGTGTTCGTCAGGTCCAGGAACCAGGTGCCGTAGCCGCCGCCGGAGGCGTAGGTGTCGGGTCCGCCGTGGATGCGGGTGTCGATGGGGAAGCCGGCCGACGCGGGGTTCCCGCAGGCCGGCTGCTGGTCGGCGGTGGCCGAGCCGGGCACGCCCGCCCGGATCGGCCCGCCGGCCGTTCCGGCGACCGTGCTGCGCTGCGGGGCGGCGGACGCGGTCGCCCCGCCGAGGACCACGGGCATCACGCTCGCGGCGGCCAGCCCGAGCGCGAGGCCGTGCCGGGTGCGGCCGGCGCCGGGGGGTTCGGTGGGCTCGGTGGGCTCTGCGGATTCGGGGGGCATGGCAGGGCAGCCTCCACTTCGTACGGCACGGGCCGGTGGGAGCGCGGGGCGCCGCGGGCGGCGCGGCTCCGGGCACCCCTCGGGGGGTGGCCGACCCTGCCACGCGCGCGCGAGCGCCCCGCGGAGGCGTGCCGGGGGGCCGCCCGGACGGCGGGGCGGGGGCGCCCGGACGGCGGAGGGCGGGGGCAGCCGCGCAGCGGAGGGCGGGGCCCCGGTCCGGGGCGGCGGGGCACGCACGCCGGCGTCCCCGGGTCAGCCCGCTGGGGCGCCCGGGTCGGCCCGCCGGAGTCCCCGGGTCAGTCCGCCGCCCCCGGTTCAGCCCGCCGCGGGCGCCCCGGCGGTGTCCACGCGTCCGAACAGCGGCGCCAGCACCAGCTGCGCCGCGCCCTCCGCGACCGGGTGGCGGCCCTCCTGGTGGGCGGTGACCGGGACCGGGGTGTCCCGCGCCCCGTCGCGGCGGGAGCGCTCGTCCAGGACCGCGCGCACCCCGCGTACGTACGTGCCGGGGTCGGCGGCGACCGTGCGGCCGCCCAGGACCACGCGGTCGATGTCGAGCAGCCCGACGAGGTTGGCGGCGCCGGTCCCGAGCACCCTGGCCGCCTCGGCCGCGTCGCCCCGGCGGACGGCGGCCAGGCACAGCGCCTCCAGGCAGCCGCGTCCGCCGCAGCCGCAGCGGAGGCCGTCCAGCTGCACGGTCTGGTGCCCGAACTCGCCCGCCCCGGTCCGCTCCCCCCGGTGCACCTCGCCGCCGAGGACGAGCCCCGCGCCGAGGCCGGTGCCGAGGTGGAGGTACGCGAAGTCGGCGGGGCCCCCCGCACCGAGGGCGAGGCCGAGGGCGGCGGCGTTGGTGTCCTTGTCGAGGACCACGGGCAGCCCGGTCCGGGCGGCGAGCGCGTCGCGCAGCGGGTAGCCGTCCCACTGCGGGAACCCCGTGACGCGGTGCAGCACCCCGCCCCGGTGGTCCAGCGGCCCCGGCGCGGCGACGCCCACCCCGAGCACCGGCAGCGCCCCGTCCCCCCGCACGGCGGCGACCGCCCCGGCGGCGGCCGTCAGCACCTCGTCCGCCGGGGCCCCGAAGTCCAGCGGAGCCGTACGGCTTTCGGCGACGACCCCGGCGAGGTTCACCAGCACCACGGTCAGCCCGTCGCGGTCCAGGTGCAGCCCCACCGCGTGCCCCGCCCCGGGGACCAGCCGCAGCACGGTCCGGGGCTTGCCGCCCGTGGAGGCGCGGCGGCCCGCCTCGGCGGCCAGGCCCTCGGCCCGCAGCCGGGCGGTGATCTTGCTGACGGCCTGCGGGGTGAGCCCGGTGCGCTCGGCGAGTTCGAGCCTGCTGATGCCGCCCTCGCCGGCCACCCGCAGCAGGTCGAGCACGAGGGCCGCGTTGTGGCTGCGCAGGGCGGGGAGGTTCGCGCCGGTGTTGCTCCTGTTCACGGACCCATTGTGGCCCGCGCTTGCACTTTGGCAACAGCGTTGCCAAAGTGGATGGCATGACCTCCCACACCTCCGGCTCCCCCTTGCGCGTCGGACTCGTCGGCTACGGCCTGGCGGGGTCCGTCTTCCACGCCCCGCTGATCACGGCCACCGAAGGACTGGTCCTCGACACGGTCGTCACCCGCGACGAGGAGCGCCGCGCCCAGGCCCGCGCTGCCCACCCGGACGTACGCTTCGCCGGCTCGCCCGACGAGCTGTGGCAGCGGGCGGACGAGCTGGACCTGATCGTCATCGCGTCACCGAACAGGACCCACGTACCGCTGGCGCGGGCGGCCCTGGAGGCCGGGCTTCCGGTGGTGGTGGACAAGCCCGTCGCGGGCACGGCGGCCGAGGCGCGGGAGCTGGCGGCGCTGGCCGATGAGCGGGGGCTGCTGCTCTCGGTCTTCCAGAACCGCCGCTGGGACAACGACTTCCTCACCCTGCGCGCCCTCCTCGCGGACGGCGCCCTGGGCGAGGTCCAGCGCTTCGAGTCCCGTTACGAGCGCTGGCGCCCGCGGCTCAAGGGCGGCTGGCGCGAGTCCGGCGATCCGCGGGAGATCGGCGGGCTGCTGTACGACCTGGGCAGCCATGTGGTCGACCAGGCGCTGACCCTGTTCGGCCCGGCGGCCCAGGTGTACGCGGAGTCGGACCTGCGGCGCCCGGGCGCGGCGGCCGACGACGACACGTTCGTGGCGATCACCCACACCTCGGGCGTCCGCTCGCACCTGTACGTGAGCGCCACGACGGCCCAGCTCGGCCCGCGCTTCCGGGTGCTCGGGTCGAGCGCGGGCTTCGTGAAGTACGGCCTCGACCCCCAGGAGGCCGCCCTGCGCGAGGGCGCCCTGCCGACCCGGGGCGAGCCGTGGGGCGAGGAGGGCGAGGAGCTGTGGGGCCGGCTCGGCGCGGGCGAGTCCCCGCTCACGGGCGGCGGCACCCCGGTCCCCACACTCCCGGGCGACTACCCGGCGTACTACGCGGCGGTCAACGACGCGCTGCGCGGCACGGGCGACAATCCGGTGACCGCCCTTCAGGCCGCCGAGGCCCTGGACGTCCTGGAGGCGGCCCGCCGCTCGGCCCGCGAGGGGATCACCGTCACCCTGCGGCCCGTCGGCGCCCCCGCCCACGTCACCGAGGAGCAGCCCGTATGAACCCCACCGCTCCGACCATCTCCGAGCTGATCGCCCAGGAGCGCCGGCTCACCCTGCCGCACTTCGGCTACGACGACGCCTACGCGCTCGGCGGGCTGCTGGTCTCGCTGGCCAGGGAGCGGCACGCCCCGGTCGCGATCGACATCCGGCGCGGGGCACAGCAGCTGTTCCACGCGGCGCTGCCCGGTTCGAGCGCGGACAACGACGCGTGGATCGACCGCAAGCGCCGGGTGGTCGAGCGGTACGGCGAGAGTTCGTACCTGGTGGGGACGCGGTTCCGGGCGAAGGGGACGACGTTCGACGAGGCGTCCCGGCTGGACCCGGACGTGTACGCGGCGCACGGCGGCTCGTTCCCGGTCGCGGTCGAGGGCGCGGGCGTCATCGGCTCGGTGACGGTCTCGGGGCTGCCGCAGGCGGAGGACCACGCGCTGGTGGTGGAGGCGCTGGAGCAGTTCGTGTCGCGGATCGGCGGCTGACCCGCACGGAGGGGTGAGATCCGCGTACGAACGGACCTCACCCCTCCGATGTATCGAGACACCCTAGGCGTCCTTGAGCTCCTGCCGCTGCCGGCCCAGCCCTTCGATCTCCAGCTCCACCACATCGCCCGCCCGCAGGTACGGCTTGGGCTCGGGCTGCCCCATGGCGACCCCGGCCGGGGTGCCGGTGTTGATCACGTCGCCCGGGTAGAGCGTCATGAACCGGCTCAGATAGCGGACGACCTCGCCGACCGGGAAGATCTGGTCGGCGGTGGTGCCGTCCTGCTTCAGCTCGCCGTTGACCCAGAGCCTCAGCGGGAGCGCCTGCGGGTCGGCGATCTCGTCGGCGGTGACCAGCCAGGGGCCCAGCGGGTTGAACGTCTCGCAGTTCTTGCCCTTGTCCCAGGTCCCGCCGCGCTCGATCTGGAACTCGCGCTCGGAGACGTCGTGCGCGACCGCGTACCCGGCGACGTGGGCGAGCCCTTCCTCGGCCGTCTCCAGATAGCGCGCGGTGCGCCCGATGACGACGGCGAGCTCGGCCTCCCAGTCGGTCTTCACGCTGCCGCGCGGCACGAGCACGGTGTCCTCGGGCCCGACGACGGTGTCCGGGGCCTTGAAGAACAGGATCGGCTCGTCCGGGATCCGCGCCCCGGTCTCCGTGGCGTGGTCGTGGTAGTTCAGCCCGATGCACACGATCTTCCCGATGCGGGTGAGGGGCGGGCCGGCCCGCAACCCCTCGGCATCGAGCGGCGGCAGCCCGCCGGGCGCCGCGGCGGCCGCACGCACCCGGGCGAACGCGTCCTCGTCGGCGAGCAGGGCGCTGTCGATGTCGGGGACGATGCCCGACAGGTCACGGAGGGTTCCGTCCCCGTCCAGCAGCGCCGGTCGTTCCGCGCCCGCCGTACCCACACGAAGCAGCTTCAAGAGTCGTTCTCCTCGGTCGGGATCAGGCCCGTCGGATGGGTAGCGGCCATCGCAGGCTTGTCCGATCCTCCAAGACATCCGATCACTCCGCAAGACCCTGTTCACCACCTGGACCGGCGCCGGTCCGGCCCCCGCTACGCGGCCGTGGCGACCGCGGCCCCCGGCGCGGTCATGTCGCGGTACAGGAAGGCCCGCTCGATCGCGGTCCAGGTCGTGCTGGTGACCACGTACAGCGCCGCGGCCAGCGGCACGAAGGCGACGGTGAAGAGGGTGAAGAAGGACATCAGCGGCATGAGCTGGTTCATCGCGCCCATGCCGGGCACCGGCTGCCCGTCGGGGCCGGTGGGCGGGGTGACCGGGTTGGCGGCCATCTGACGCTTCGTACGCCCGTAGTTGAAGGTGGCGACGGCGGCCACGATCGCGAAGAGGCCCAGGTAGACGAGGCCCTGCGCGCCGAAGACCCCGCCGTGCGACAGGGCGTCGTGCCAGCGCTCGCCGAGCGGCGCGTCGAAGAGCTGGTGGCCGAGGAGCGAATTGGCCTCGTCGCCGATCCTCTGGCTGGAGAAGAGGTGGTAGAGCAGGAAGAACGCCGGCATCTGAAGCAGGCTCGGCAGACAGCCGGAGAGCGGCGAGACCTTCTCCTCGCGGTGCAGCTCCATGAGCGCCTTCTGCATCCGCTCGCGGTCCTTGCCGTGCTTCTTGCGCAGCTCGGCGATCTGCGGCTGGAGCCGGCGCTGGGCCTTCTGCCCGCGTGCGGCGGCCCGCGAGAGCGGGTGCACAGCGAGCCGGACGAGCGCGGTGAACAGGACGATCGCGGCGGCGGTGGACGCCCCCTGGAAGAGCGGGTGGAGCAGGTCGGCGAGGGCGCCGACCAGGCTGGCGAAAGCGGACATGAAGGCGGACATGGGTGAGCCCTCCGGGGGTCTCGTCGTGCCGGGAAGTCGATTCGGCGTGACGGGTCCGCGTGAGTGGCTGAGGTGTCCCTACGCGGCCGTCAGGAGGGCACGGCCCGGCGCTCGGGGGCGGCGGCGCCCCTGCGCGTCCGGGTCCCGTTGCGGAAGGAACGCGGTGCGCTTCTCCCGGTCGCGGATGGCGGTGCGGACCCGGGTGCGGGGCACCGGGGCGGCACAGCGGGCGCTGATGACCGAGCAGGCGACGAGCGCGGTGCCGGCGGCGGCCGTGGCGGCGAGCGCGACGGCGGCGGAGAGGCTGCCGCCCTCGGCGAGGAGCACCTCGGTGAGCAGGAAGAGGAGCAGCCCCGCGGGGCGCAGGACGCGGGAGAGACCGTCGCGTACGCGGCTCATGGCGTCGGTGACCATGGGCGGTGCCTCCCTTCCGTATGCGCTCCTGTCGGTCCATCCGTTATACACGACCGGCCGCACCGGTCAACGTACGTTGACAGCCGTCCGGTCCGCCTCCACCTCGTCCCGGGCCAGCACCTCGTCGTCCGGCCGTTCGTCGCGCTCGCGCGGACCGGCGTACGTCACCAGGAGCGCGACGGCCAGGTTGGCGGCGAGGGCGACGATGCCCGCGTTCACGCCCCACACCGGGTCGTGCTCCGTGAAGACGAACCCGCACACCACACCGACCCCGACGACGAGCCCGGACAACGCCCCGAGCAGCGTCAGCCGCCGCCACATCAGCCCCAGCAGCACCATGGGGAGCAGCTGCGCCATGCCCTCGTACGAGATGAGCGAGAGGCGCACGAGGGTGTTGGGGGCGGTGTACGTGAGGAGCAGCGCCAGGGAGCCCGCGACCACGACGACCAGTTGGGCGGCGCCCTTCTGCCGGCGTTCCCAGCGCGGCACGAGCGAGAGCACGCTGCGGCCCCACATCGTGCCGATGACCAGCATGAAGACGGCCATGGGCACGATCGAGGAGAGCGCGGCGGCGACCCCGATGACGCCGACGGACCAGGCGGGCAACGAGTCCGTGACCAGCTTGAAGAGCGCGAGGTTGGACTCGGCCCCGACCAGCCCCGGCACCACGAACAGCGCCGCCATGCCGAGCAGCATCGGGACGAAGAGCAGGACGTTGTAGGCGGGGAGCCACATCGCGTTCCGGCGGAGCACGTCGGCGTTCTTCGCGCCGAGGTAGCCGGCGACGGTGGTCGGGAAGATCACCACGGTGAGCGAGTTCAGGAACGACGTCGTGATGAACCACGCCTGTCCGAGTCCGCTGTCCCCGTGCCCCGGGAAGGTCAGCCAGTCGCTCTTCTCGGTGACGAGCCGGTCCAGGAAGGGTCCGTACCCGTCGAAGTAGTGCACGGGCACGTAGATCGCCAGGAAGCCGAGCGTGACGATGACCAGCAGGTCCTTCAGCACGGACACCCAGGCGCTGCCGCGCAGCCCGCTGACGACGACGAAGCCGGTGGTGACGGCGAAGGCGATGAAGTACGCCCAGTTCAGGCTGATGGCACCGTACGAGATCGTGGAGACGACAACGCCCATGCCGGTGATCTGCAGCTGGATGTACGGAAGCAGGAACACGGTCGCCAGGACGGCGACGAGCGCGCCCAGCCAGGGCCGCCCGAAGCGGTGCGCCACCATGTCGGTGATCCCCACGAGACCGTGCTTGCGCGCGTACGCCCACAGCATGGGCCCGACGACGTAGCCGACGGCGTAACCGCAGGACATGTACGCGACGACGTACAGGACGGGCGCCCCGTAGTTGTAGCCCCAGCCGGCGGCGCCGAGGTAGCTGAAGCTGGTGTAGCCCTCACCGGCCATGAGCACCCAGATGAAGACGGTCCCCAGGCTCCGCCCGCCCACCGACCACTCGGCGAGCCCGCCCCCGCCGCCGCGCCCGCCGCGTACGGCGAGCAGCCCCAGGGCGACGGTGGCCACCATGAAGACCCCGAAGACGGAGGTCGCGACGGCCGCGTTCACCGGCGGTCACCCCGCCGGGTCAGCCATACGGCGACGGGGGTCAGCAGGGTCGCCCCGAGCAGCCAGAAGAAGAGGAACGGCAGCCCGAGAACGACGGGATGCACCCGGTTCACGAACGGCAGCGCCCCGAGGTAGAGCACGTAGGGGACCAGCAACCACAGCAACTGCGGACGTCGTCTGAGCACGTCGGCAAAGGTTACGGCCTATGGGCGGCCGTTGCGGCCGGGGAGGCCCGCCGGAACACCTGAAGGCTGTCGTTCGGCCTCCAAGTGGGCGATAGTGAAAGGGGTTTCAGATCCAACGGGGAGGCGGAGCATGGCTGTTTCGAGGGCTGCGCGTGTCACTGCGTGGGTCGTCGCCGTGGTGGCGGGACTGGTCTCGGTGGGGCTGATCGTGATCATGGTGGTCGATCCCGGTACGGCCGACCTGGCTGCCGCTGTCACAGGCGCCGTCGTCGGACTCATCGCCCTCGCCGTGTCCGTGGCCGCGCTGATCCGCGATTCCGGGACGGGCGGCGGGCGGCCCCGGGTGCGCTCGGAACGAGGCGGGATCGCCGCGGGCGGGGACGTGGTCGGCAACGCAGTGGGCAACCACTCCACTGTCGTCGGTCGCCCCAGTGAGCGCGGAAGGAGCCGCGGTGCCGCGCAGCGGGCGGACATCCGTGCCGGACGGGACGCGATCGCAGCCGCCGGTGACGTACGGGACAACGCCCTGGGAGAGGGAAGCGACCGGCGATGAGCTTTCGCAGGCGCCGCCGGAAGGGCACCGAAGCCGAATCTGTGACGGCGGAGGGGCCGCCGGCCGGGGAGCGTCCCGGGCCGATCACGGCGGACGAAGGCGCGGTGGCGGCGGGCGGAAGCGCGAACCACAACGCGCTCGGCCCCGGCAGCACCGTGCACGACCTTCGATGGGCGCATATCCACATCGCCACTGATGAGGTGGCCTGGCCCGTCGAGATCGGCAGGGTGCCCGGACTCGCCTCGGCGTTCCAGCCGCGCTCCGCGTTACGAGAGAGCATCGACGCTGCGCATGACCGTAACGGGGTCGGGCCCTCGGCACAGATCCTGTCCGGTGGTGGCGGGACGGGCAAGTCCCAACTCGCCGCCTTCTACGCGGCCGAGGCGATCAGTACGGGCACGGACCTGGTGCTGTGGGCGGATGCGGGCGAAGTCGAGCAGGTCATCGCTCTGTTCGCCCAGGCAGCCGTCCGCATCCGAGTGCCGGGTGCGACCGGTGAAGACACCGAGCAGGACGCTCGTGCGCTGCTGGCGTGGCTGGCCACCACGGAACGACACTGGCTCGTGGTCCTCGACGATCTCAACGACCCGGCGGGCATGAGCGGCTGGTGGCCGCACAGCCGGACCCGTACCGGACGGGTCCTGGTGACCACCCGCCTGCACGACGCGCGCATCACGGGCAACGGCAGGCGCCGCGTTCCGGTCGGCGTCTACACACCAGGCGAGGCAATCGCGTATCTCCGCACCCGCCTGGCCGAGGACGACGCTGAGCATCTTCTCGACGATACGGTCGGCGATCTGGCCGCCGCTCTCGGGCATCTGCCGCTCGCTCTCGGACACGCGGCCGCCTACATGCTCAACCAGGACCTGCCGTGCGCCCGGTACCTGGCCCTGGTCGGAGACCACAGCCGGACCCTCGGACAGTTGCTCCCCGACGACGCCGATGCCGAGGGCTACGGACGGGAGGTGACCGCCACACTGTTGCTCGCACTCGACGCCGCCCAGCGCACCGAGCCTGCCGGCCTCGCCCGCCCCGCCCTCCGTCTCGCCGCCTTCCTGGAGCCCGCCGGGCACCCCCGCGCCGTGTGGACGACGCCCGCCGTCCTGGCCTACCTCACCGAGCACCGAGCCGCCGCCCCGCACGGCGTACAGCGCCCCGGACCCGTCACCGCCGAGCAGGCTGAGGCGATCCTGCGGGTGTTGCACAAATACGCCATGGTCAGCAGTGACCAGGGGACGGTACGAATCCACGCGCTCACCGCCCGCGCCGCCCGCGAGCCGGTCGACGAAGCGGCCGTTCCCTGCATCGCGCGTGCAGCCGCCGACGCCTTACTCGGCATCTGGCCCGACCCCGATCACAGCGATCCCGAACTGGCTGCCTCCCTGCGCGCCAACACCGGCCGGCTGCACGAGCTGACCGGTGAGCACCTCTGGCGGCCGGAGGGGCATGAGGTTCTCTACCGGGCCGGGGGGAGTTGGGCCGCAGCTGGCCTCACCGCGACCACCGCCGCTCACTGGGAACAGCTCGCCCGCACCAGCCGCGCGATCCACGGCCCGGTGCACGACAACACCCTCCGAGCCTGCGCGGAGCTCGCCTACCTGTTTCGCGGTACGGGGCGGGGGGCGGAAGCCATCACGCTGACGGAGCGGGTCGCCGCCGACTGCGTACAGCTTCTCGGCCCCACTCACCACAAGACCCTCATGTTCCGCGCCGACCTCGTCACCTTCTACGCGGACACCGGGCGAGAGCCGGAAGCCCTGGCCCTGGCAGAGGAAATTCTGGCCATCCGGGAAGGCACCCTCGGGCCCGAACACGCCGACACCCTCACCGCCCGCTCCGCGCTCGCCTTCGCCCACAGGGTGATGGGGCATGTCGAAGAGGCCCTCGACCGGACTCAGGATCTCCTGGCCGACCAGACACGAGTCCTCGGACCGGCACACCCCCACACTCTCAGGACGCGCGCCAACCTCGCTGCCTCATACGCGGATGTCGGGCGCACCGGGGAGGCCGTCGCCGAGACGGAACGGCTCCTGGCCGACCGTGAACGCTTCCTCGGCCCCGGCGATCCCGACACCCAGCTGAGCCGCTCCACCCTCGCGTCGGCCTACGGCCAAATGGGGCGCTTCGAGGAGGCCGTCGCGCAGACGGAACGCCTCCTGGCCGACCGGGAACAGCTCAAAGGCCCCACCCACCTCGACACCCTCCGCACCAGGACCGAGCTCGCCCTCCGATACGTCTACGCGGGGCGCGTCCTGGAGGCCATCGCGCTGGAGGAATCCGTCGTGGCCGACTGCGAACGACTCCTGGGCCCCACCCACCTCGACACCCTCCGGGCCCGCAGCAATCTCGCCTCCACGTACGGGGACGCGGGGCGCTTCGCGGACGCGATCGCCCTGGCGGAAGGCGTCCTGGCAGACCGGGAGCGGCTTCTCGGGCCCGACCACCCCGAAACCGTCGGCAGCCGTGCCCTGCTCCAGGCCCTTGCCCTCTCCGCCGGTCAACGGCTCGACGAGTAGGTCACAGGGACCCCGAGGCCGGCAGGGCCACCGGCGGCGCGGGCTCGGCGGTTCGATCCCGAGGAAGACGCCGAGGGCTGTCTCCGCGCCCGCCGACGGTCCGCCCGGCGAGCCACCCCGCGCCGCAGGCCGCTCCGCACGACGAGTTCGCTCCCCGCAACACTCCGGAACCGGGACAAGGCTCACTCCCCCCGGGCCGCGACATGCCCCTCGCCGCGCCCCCGCACAGCAGTACGGTGTGGTGCATGCGCCCCGAGACTCCTGCCGACCACATCTCCGAAGCCGAGCGCCTGCTCCGCACCGCGGCGCAGTACCCCGAGGACCACGAGCCGCTGCTCCTCCAGGCCGCGGCCCACCTGGAACTCGGCGGGGACCGCGCCCGCGCCACGACGCTCTACGACGAACTGCTCGGCGACCCCCGCACCGAGCACCCGCACCTGGTGAAGGCCCTCAGCGCCGCGAACCTCTGGGAGTACGGCCACGAGGCGGAGGCCCGCGCGCTGATCGACGGCGTCCGCGTGGCGGCCCCGCAGGAGGCGGCCCCCTGGGAGATCGCGGCGGAGACGCTGGAGGCCCACGACGAGCTGGAAGCGGCCCACGACCTCTTCTCCACGGCCCTGCGCCTGCTGATCGCCCCGGGCGAGGAGGTCCCGTACGCCACCCAGTCGCTGCTGACCGGCCGGCACCGGGTCCGCCGCCTGATGGGCGTCGCGCACGACGCCTGGGACGAGCTGGCGGACACCCTGCACACCGCGGCGGTCCCGCTGGACGAGCTCCACGACCCGAAGCGCCTGTGGTCGCTCGGCTCGTCGGACCCGGGCGAGCTGCGCGCCGAGATCACCCGGCTGCGCGCCGAACTGGGCACGTACCGGACGGCGTTGTCCCGCCCGTTCCCGGTCGCGGTGCTGCACTGGCCGGAGGCCGAATTCCGCGAACTCCTCACGGCGTACCCGGGCCTGGGCAGCGAATACGTGTCCCACCCGGACCACCTGGCCCGCCTGGAGACGGCCCTCCGCGACCTCCAGGCGGCGGGCACCCCGAACCTGGGCATCGTCCGGGGCACGGTCCCCTCCTACGAAGCCTTCGCCGCCTCCGAATCCGCCTCCCCGGCCGACCCTGACCTCCTCCCCCAGTACGCGACGACCCTGGCCGCGAGGGGACGCGCGGTGCCGTGGCCGCCGCCGAAGAGCGCGGAGTGCTGGTGCGGGTCGGGGGAGTCGTACCGGGGGTGCCACGGGGGGCGGGTGTAGGGGGCGTCGGGGCCGGGGCGCACCCGGCTCCGTACGCTTCGCCCATGCCCGAACTCCAGCGCCTGCGCCCCGACCACGCCCCGGCCGTCCTCGCGTTCGAGAAGGCCAACCGCAGCTTCTTCGCGGCGTCGGTCCCGGACCGGGGCGACGACTTCTTCACCGACTACCCGCCCCGCCACGCGGCCCTGCTCGCCGAACAGGAGGCGGGCGTCTGCCACTTCCACGTCCTGGTGGAGTCGGGCGAGGTCCTGGGCCGCTTCAACCTGATGGACGCGGCGGAGGGCGCCGCCGAACTGGGCTTCCGCCTGGCGGAGAAGGCCACGGGCAGGGGCCTGGCGACGACCGCGGTGCACGACCTCTTCGACCTGTGCCGCACCCGGTACGGCCTGACGGAGCTCAGGGCGCGGGCGGCGGTGCGGAACACGGCGTCACGGGCGGTGCTGAGGAGGACGGGCTTCGTGGAGACGGCCGAACAGGTACAACTGAACGGGGAACGAGGGCTGGGCTTCATCCGTGAGCTGATCCAGAGCCGCTGACCAGTCATCTGCTGACTGCGAATTCCCCTTCCCGCGGGGAATCCTGGTGTGGCAGATCGCTTACCCAAGGTCACCCGGGCAATGCGGATCGAAGCCCAGGCTGACTGCAAGTCCGCCTGCTGCTGCTTCCGCGTGCTCCGCCTACCATGTGCTCAGACTCATCTCAGCTGACGGCAGCGACAGCATGATCTCCTGGTGGGTCACGACAAGCTTCAGGGGGAGCAAGTGGGACCGGTCGAACCTCTGTTGATGCAGCGTTTCAGGTCGTGGCTCGAGTCGGCGCCATCAGCGGACGACTCTGACCGGGCGCCGTTCTTCACCGAAGGCATTGTGGTCCTCGATACGAACATCCTGCTCAGCCTGTACGAGTACACCGAGTCGGCGCGCGCGGAAGTGTTCACGGCCCTGGAGTCCGTGTCAGAACGGCTCTGGATGCCACACCAGGTGGGCTTGGAGTTCGTGCGCGGAAGGCGGAGCACGCTGGAATCACGCAAGGCTGCTCTCGCCGAGGCCGCCAAGGGCGTAAACCAGCATCTGATGCAAGCGGTGAAATCGGTCCTGGCCGCGCGCAACGTTGTAACCAAACAGCTTGCGAAGTATGGAGCCGCCTCCGAAGCGATTGAGGAGCTGGACGCCCTCATCAACGATCAGGCCGTGAAGACTCTGCTGCAGGAATACCAGGCCGCCCTGAAGGATCACCTCGACGCCCTCAAGTCGCAGCATGGGCTTCCAGTTGACCTGACCGAAGCCAATGACCCCGTCCTTCTCCGCGTCGCCAGAATGTACGGCGACCGCATCGGCGCCCAGCCCGGCGACGCTGTACTTCGGGCACGGATCGAGGAAGCGGTGGGTTTCCGGTTTCCAAACGCGATCCCCCCAGGATACGGAGATCTCGGCAAGGAAACACCGATGCGAGCCGCAGGTGACTTCCTCGTCTGGGAAGAGCTTGTCGAGCATGCAAAGAACCTTCCGCACGGTTCCCGGCGCATACTCTTCGTCTCCAATGACACGAAGGAAGACTGGTACGAGACCAGCAAGGGGACGGGTGGGACGAAGCGCCCTTCTCCCATGCTGTTCGAAGAACTGCGGGCACGGGCGGATGCTGAACTGCGCATCGAAACCGCTTCGCTGTTCTTCGGCGGCATCAAGCAGTTCCTGCACGCGAAGCTGAAGGAAGCCACTTACGAAGAGATCGAGCGCGTCTCGTCGGCTCAGGAGAGCCACGTGCCGGAGGAGGAGGACAGCCTGGTCACAGTGGACAGCGCGCCCCACGTTTCGCCGCCCCCCGGCCTCGCCACCGAGGCGTCCCGCTCTGTCGGGCTCGCCACGGCTGGCACACGAGCCGCTCTGGCATCCAAGGCACCGTCCTCCCGCGTCTTCCAGTGGTGGCTGATCGGCGTCACTGCGCAGCTGGACCGACGCACTTCTTCGGCAACGGAGCCCAGAGTCGACATCGCCGCCGCTTGCCGTGGCGACAAACCCCGGTCCGGCTCCTGGGAACCCGCCACTGTTTTCAGGCCGGAGCACTGGGTGTACCGCGACTCCTCGTGGATCGCCTCCTGGTTCGTCGGGCTGCTCAAGGAGTTGCCACAATCCGATCACGCAATCCTTCGAAGCCTTGCTGCACAACAGGCTGAAGCTAACCGGTCCGCGCTTGAGTGACAGCCACATCGGCAGATGACTGAAGACGGAACAAGCGAACAGAATTCTGCGTAGCCCGACCCTGCCGAAGCAGAACCCGAAGAGGAGTCATGAAGAACGAAGAAGCGCACGCCGCCTGGGAACGCCTCAAGCCGAATACCCATTTTGCGGTCGGGCAGTTGGCGGATCTGATCGCAGACGACAACGGATCAGCTGATGCAGTATTCGGCGCCTACATGGTCGCGAAGAAAGATCTGGCTCGCTCGATGCAGGAACTACTTCGCTCCACTCTTCCGCCATCCCGCCCCGCATTCGAGGAACTGCGCTCGCGCATCAGTCAGTCCCTCCAGGAGCGGTTCGGCGACCGCGTTCCCCAAAAATACCTCGCCGTCCCATATGACACCGTCGCCAATCAGGACCTGTTCGGCCTTCTTCACGAGCACCTGGGCCAGCCGGTTGAAACAACTGTTTTGCGCGCTGTCAACGCGGATGACATCCACACCGAGCGGCGCATACGCGAACTGCGCGAAATGGGACTGCGCCTCGAAGCAGCAAAACGCGACGGTGTGGGATATTACGTACTGAAGTCGCTCGATCTCGACCCCGACCAGATGAAAGCTCTCGTCGTCAAGGCGATCAAGAAGTCCTCGGCGCCAGAGCCGGAGCAGAATCGGCTGATCGGAATTCTCGAGGAGTGTTGAGTGACTGTGCAGAACATCATCTCTGCGCAGTCAGCTGATCTTTGACCGGTGCTGACTGAAGAGGTCATGACGCTGGTGGTCGTCCTGGCCCACGAAACCCTTGAACATGCCGATACTGTAAGCAACAGCCCCATTCGAGCGTGTCACTGCAGTCATCTCGAAGTCGTGCTTCAGATGGTTAATGTGCCGCTCAACCTCAGGCTGCCCCATGATTTTTCCCGCTGCCTCAAGCTTGGCGATGATCTGATCGACGGACAGTGCACGCGGGCTGTTGACCAGCAGCTTGTACACAGGGTCGGTGACAACGTCAGCAGTTTCGACGAGGTCACGCGGCTCGCCGACCTTGTTCAGCGCATTCCTGATCGAAACTCCGAGCGCCTTGGCGACGGGCGGGGGAAAAGCATTTCCGATCTGACGGTAGACGCTGGTCTTCCGGCCATGAAACCGCCAGCGGAAGTCATCCTCGCCCCCGTCGCCCTCAGCATCGGCGTCCTGCCACCCCTGGATGCGGGCCACCATGGCCGTGGTGAGCTTCGGACGCGGCTGCCCTTCGATAACCGGGGGACCAGCCGCAGGCGGTGCCGCGTCAGCAACGCCCATGGCATCGACGCCCTTCGCAGCCCATGCTCGCTTCGCTCGCGTAGGGCCCAGATCGGCACCACCGTGCTTTTTCGACCCGCCGACGATGGTGGGGGCGATGCCACTGGCTGATTCGGCCCACTTCTGGGCGCCCGCCCAGCCTCCTGCCGCCATGAGATCGACTAGCAACTCGCCCACCGGCTTAGCGCTTCCTGGGCTGGGCTCCGGCCACTTGAAGTACGGGGCAAACTCCCGCTGGAGCGCGACCAGTACAAATCGGGGCCGCAGTTGAGAGACCCCGAAGTCGTCCGCCTGGAGGAGCTGCCACTCTGCGATATACCCGTGCTCCTTGAGCCGGTCGAGCACATGCTGACGATAACCAGAAAAGCGATTGGCGCTGAGCCCACGGACATTCTCCAGCAGAAGCGCCTTAGGCTGGACCTTTCCGCAGAGTTCGATTGCCCAGGCAAACAGGTCGCGCTCGTCGCTTGTTCCTAGCTGCTTGCCTGCAATGCTGAAGGGAGGGCAGGGGACCCCGCCAGCAAGAAGGTCCAGATTCTCCGCATCGACAGCGGGGTTCCAGACTGCGGGATCGGCGACGTCACCGACCCGGACCGACTTCTCCGCTGCCTCCTCGCTGTAGCCGAGGAACTCCACAAGGTTGCACCGCAAGGTTTCGGCAGCCTGGCGGTCGAGCTCGACAGCGAGCCGGTGGCGGAAACCCGCCCGCTCCAGCCCCAGGGTCTGGCCGCCCGCGCCCGCGCAGATCTCGACGACCTCAAGCGGCTCTCCAGATTCGGTGGCCGGCATAGCGATCTCCCTCCAGGCACGCCAGGCTCTCTAGCGCAGAACCGGCGGGTGCAACTCTGCAGCCGCCTTGGTAAACACACAGACATCCGGCAGCACTAGCGCAGTGGTCATTTCTCAATGCAAGCAAGCCAGACAAGAGTGTGGAGTCTACGCGGCGGGTCCGACAGCTTCCATCTGCGCGGGCGCGGCGGAAGTGCCTGCTGTACTGGTCAGGTGTCCAGGGCCCTCCGGACCTCCTGCCGGGCTTCCTCGGGAAGGCGGCGATAGGCGTTCCAAGCCCTTTCGAGCGGAGTCGAGCCCCGGCGCCCTCGCTCCGCCCAGCGGGCCAGCCGCCGCTGGTCGGCCGGATCGAGGCGCTTGATCTCGGCTACAACCTCGTCAGACCGCGCAGGCCGCCCGTCATCGCCTGCACGACATCGCTTGCACTCCGTGACGAGCAGGGTCTCCTCGCGCCCGTCAGGCAGGACCGTAAGGCGCCGGGTGACTGACAGTACTGCCGTCTGATTTGAGTCATCCGCGTACTGCTCCGCACCCCCGATGCCACACACCGTGCACATGTAGTCATCGCGCGCGAGCACGGCCTGCTTCTGCTTGGCCGAGAGGGCCTTCTGAGGAGAGGCTGCCCGCCGCGCGGCCGGGTCCCACACCGGAACCCCCGCCCGCACAAACCTCTGGTCCTCGGCCAGAAGCGAGGCGTCTTCGGTGCTCGTGAGGACAACCCACTTGAAGTCCCGGAGATCACGGAGGCGGCGGTCAACCTGGGAGATGCCTGGGAAGGCACGGCGGAGTTGCTCCTTGGTGAAGGTGTTGCCTTCGCCGATCTCCTGCACCAGCCACAGTGCACACTTGATCATGGTTCCACCCTTGAATTCCGGGTCGTCCCAAGCCGGGAGGGTCACCTCTGCTCCGTTCATCGAGTCCGCAGATGTCCGAGTCTGAGTGATCACCGGTCCAGTTGTCAGCGGCTCCTGCCATTATTTCTGGCGAGTACGCGACTTTACCCAGAAAGGTTCTGACCATGGCTACGAAGTTCGGTGTCCCCCCGGAGGGCGGGCGGATCCGGTCCATGGTCGAGGAACGCCTCAAGCAGGCCATGGCCGACGACGGGGCCAAGATCACGGTGGAGTGGCGCGGCGAGCAGCGGCACCTGAACGTGATCTCCATGCCGGTTGATCTCCTCTACCTGAACCCCGACACCCACCGCATCCGCGCGCAGCGCACCCTGGACCCCGACCGGAACCGAGTGCTGGAGGAACAGCCCTGGAGCGAGGCAGCTCAGGACTACCTCGCCCACCTCCTAAGCCGCAGTCCCTCGAATCCGAACCAGATCGATCCCGACTTCACGGCACTGCAGGACGAACTCGATGATTTCGGGCAGAAGGAACCCGGCATCATCAGCCCCGACGGCATCCTCGTCGACGGAAACACCCGTTGCGCGGCTCTCCGCAAGATCGGCATCAAGGACATCCGCGTCGGTGTGCTGCCAGCAGACACGTCGCGGCGGGACATCAATAACGTCGAGCTGGCGCTTCAGTTGCGCAAGGACAAACGGCGCGACTACTCCTATATCAACCGCCTGATCGCCATCGAAGACGAACTGGCCAACGGGCGTCGGGAGGAGGACGTGGCCCGGGACTTCAACATCAAGACCGGCACCCTTCGCCAGGACCGGTGGGTGTACCAGTTGGTCACCGACGCTCTCGACCGGAGCAAGGGCCTCGCCAGCGGAGTCAGTCTGCGTCTGGTGGACTTCGAGGAGCAGCAGGAGAAGCTCCGCGAACTGCAGCGCGACTACACGCAGCTCGCTAAGACGGATACGGATGCCGCCGAACGGCTCAAGGAATCCCGGCTCGCGATGGTTGTGCTCAACTATCCGAAGACTTCGGTGCGGCTCGCTGAGGCCGATTTCCACGCCCGCTACCTCGACGAACGTCTGCCAGCGGATCTGCGGCCGGCTGAGCAGGCATCCTCCGCAGTCGCCATCCCGGGCCTGCCGGGCATCGCAGTTCCGGACGCCACTGCCGCGGTCAAGACGACCCGCGCCCTCACCGACCTGCTTCTGCAGGCCAAAGCCGCTTCTCTCGCCGGTGACAAACTCACGCCCGCAGAGGTGTCCGAGGCCACAGCCAAGATCAAGGCCGCCCGCGAGACGTTCGACGTCGCCGTCAAAATGGCCGGTCAGAACGCCCAGCTTCAGAAACGGAAGATCGCAGTACCGGAGCGCCTGACGGATGCCGCCGACTACGTGAACCAGTGTGCGTCGGAGTTCGCCGAGGCGAAGTCGAAGCGCGCGCTCGACGAGGATGCGTTCGATGACGCGCTGCTCACCCTTCGCGCGAGCCTGGCGCGCCTGGCCAAGCAGGCCGGCCGTACATTCAGCTCGCCTGGAGACGGCGTTGAATGGCTGCTCAATGCCACCCGGGAGAGCTGATGGATGCCTTCGCTGACGCACCGAGCCTGGAGATCGGCTTCGGGGACAGCGTGACGACGGCCCGGCTGCGAGCCGGTTCCGGGCACGAGGGCGACTTGCGCCGCCTGGCGATGCGTTTCCGCAGCAGTGTCCAGCGCTCTCCCGCCAGCATGGACGTAGACATCGACGACTTGCTGACCAACCTCGTTGCGCTGACCACATGGCCTGCCCAGTCGAGTGTGTCGTGGGATGGCCAGCTGGCAGCACTTGCGACGGACTCGGCCGTGGACGCCCAGACCGTAGCCAGACGTCTCGACCCCCTGTCGGAGGGCGCCGAGGAAGTACAAGAAGACCAAATCGACGGCCTTCTCGGGGCTTGCTGGACTGCTGAGCTCACGCCCTTCCAGCGCCGGGACATCGCCAAGCTTCTCTCACTGCGCCACGGCGCCAACTTCTCTGTACCCGGCGCAGGCAAGACACGCGTCGGGCTCGCTGTCTTCCAGGCACTGCGCCGCACCAAGGGCATTGAGCACCTGCTGATCGTCGGCCCGAAGTCCTGCTACGAGTCGTGGCAGGCCGAGAACGCGCACTGTCTGACTGAGCCGCTGCGCATGGAAGTCTTCTCCCGCAGCATCGACCCGGCCGCGGATGCCCTGCTCGTGAACTACGAACGCCTCAGCCCTGCCGTCGACGATCTGGGGCAGTGGCTCACCTCCCGCCCCTCCATGATCATCCTTGACGAGGCGCACCGGATGAAGCTTGGCGCCGAGGGGACATACGGGGCGGCCTGCCTCGCTCTGGGCCCCCGGGCCCGCCACCGGTTGATCCTCACCGGCACCCCGGCTCCCAACGGCGTCAAGGACATCGAGAATCTCTTTGGCTTCGTGTGGCCTGGACACGGCCGCCAGAAGGTCACGCAGGCGGTTGCTGGCGGGGACCTCGCCAGGGCCAGCCAGGCGCTGCGTCCGCTGTTTACGCGCACCACCAAAGGTGAGCTCCGCCTTCCGCCGGTGAAGACGACGCTCCGGCCGCTTCCGATGCCTCCTCTCCACCAGGAGGTGTACGAGGCGCTGCTCGGCCGGTTCTCGGCCCGGGCTGCCGGAGCAGAAGACGACTTTCAGGCACTGGGAAAGATCATCGTCTACCTGCTTATGGCGGCCACCAGCCCCGCCCTGCTCGCCGTCGGTACTACACGGCACGAGCCGCTCACGTACCAGGTGCCCCCTCTGACCGTCCCCAGGGGAAGCCCGCTGTCCGAGCTCATGCGAGACCTTCCCAGTTACGAGATGTCGCCGAAGTACCGCGAGGTCCTGGCCGTCGTCGCTGGTAACGCGGCCAACGGCCGCAAGACCTTGGTATGGTCCACGTTCGTCCGCAGCCTGAACACCTTGGAGAGGCTCCTCAAGGAGTTCCGTCCGGCGATGGTCCACGGAGGCACGGTGGACCGCGAAGCGGAGATCGAGCGCTTCCGGAACGACCCGGACTGCATGGTGCTTCTGTCCAACCCCGCTACGCTCGGTGAGGGCATCAGTCTGCACCACGACTGTCACGACGCCGTGTACGTGGATCGCGACTTCGCCGCCGGGCGCTTCCTGCAGAGCCTCGACCGGATTCACCGCCTCGGTCTCGCACCGGAGACGGAGACGCGCATCACTGTGCTCACCACCGAAAGCACCATTGACGAGGTCGTGGATCAGCGGCTGAGTGACAAACTGCTTTTCATGGGGCGCATCCTCGACGACCCCGCTGTCCGGGAGCTCGCGGATCTCGCCGAGGAACCTGCGGTCGGCGGCGGTCTCGACCAGGGGGACCTGCAGGCGCTGATGGGTCACCTGCGTGCCCATTCCGGCTAGCCCCGTCCTGCGTGCCGCCGCAAGGTGGCTGGAGCGGCTTCCTGACTCCAGCGCCGCGCGATGCCGTGCGCTGTTCACGAACCATGCCGACTTCAGCGACCTGACACCCACCCAGTACGAAGCCGCGTACTCATGGCTGGAAGGGAACGGCCTGCTCACGGTCTCCCACAGCAGTGCCTCGGTGAGTGAGCAGATCTTCCGTACCGCTCTCGCCGCCAGTGACACCCCTTGGCTCCCGGACGCCGACGTCCTGGTCCGCAGCCCAGAGGAGCTTCCCGAAGACGCCCTGCGGGCTGCGGAAGCCCTGGGGATCACGGAATGCGAGGCGTACGAACAGGTCAACGCAGTCTGGGGGAAGGCAGACGCAGAGGCACGGGCTCGTATCGGAAATGCGGGTGAAATCGAACTCGCGAGGCATATCGCCATGGCTACTGAGGCGCGGGTGGAGCACGTCGCCGCGTACTCCGATGGTTTCGGCTATGACATTGCCGTGCACGCCCGGCAGCACACACTCCATATCGAAGCGAAAAGCACGGTGCGTCGCGGAAGGCTGGCCTTTTACCTGTCCCGGCACGAGTACGAGACAATGCGCCGCGATCCGGCATGGCAGCTCGTGCTGGTCCAGCTGACCCAGGCCCTCGCCATCGCCGCCGTTGCCTCCGTGCCCGCCGACTGGATCGGCGCTCAGGTTCCTGTGGACAAGGGTTCTTACGGGCGCTGGGAGGCGTGCCGTTTCGACGTTTCACCGGAGGTACTCATCCCTGGCATTCCACGGCTGGCCCCCGTGCTCGATGCCGGAACGACCGGGCTATTGCTGCCGGGCGGGCGGGAAGGCTGAGGCCTGGGCGGCAGCAGTGCTCCGCCTCAGCTCCCACGCCGGACAGAACGCCCAGAGAAGGTGCCGTCAGTCGGCAGAGGAGTGGGTACCCTACATTCCCTCCCGGGAAGCTGCCCCTTGCCGGTCGCTGAACCCACTGACGAAGTCCCGTGACGACAATCTGGAGTGACCCCGGTGCCTGAGCCCAGAGACTGGACTCCTCCAGACGGCTCATGGGCCTCTTCCGCCGCACGTCGTCGAAATATGCAGGCAATCCGCAGTCGCGACACGCAACCGGAACGGCTTATCCGTCGACTCGTACATGCGAACGGCCTCAGGTACCGGGTCGCCGCCAGGCCATTGCCAGATCTCCGGCGCACTGCGGACCTAGTCTTCCGTCCAGCGAAGGTTGCCGTATTCGTCGATGGCTGCTATTGGCACGGCTGTCCCGAACACTACGTGAAGCCCAGAACCAACCCGGGCTATTGGTCAGAAAAGGTGGCACGGAACATAGCCAGAGACCGTGATACGGATAGGCGCCTGACCGAGGCCGGCTGGCTGGTTCTGCGTTTCTGGGAACACCAGGACTCAACAGCGTGCGCCTCGGTAATCGTCGCCGCCGTCCGCGATCGCCGAGGCAACCTGCCCTGTTAAGACGCCTTCCGCCCCAGCAAGCGAGGGCTCTGAAGACGCCCGTGCATCCAGGCCAGCAGGAACCCGGGCACGAGGTGCCGGTCTCACCTCCCCGGCTCTGCCAGCCCTTGCACGCGTGCACGAGCGGGGTACCCCAGCGCCGGCGGCTCCCCCGTGGTCCACACCGGCCGCACCGCCATTCCGCTGGCCCGCCACCCGCCGTCCGTGCGGCGGAATCGTCCCTCGTACACCCCGCCCACCGTGAAGAGTGTCGAGTCCCGGTGCACGTGGGTCATGTGGGCGTTCCACGTGGCGTCGGCCGTGTGGGCGTCCGGCGCGATGTGGATGAGGACGTCCGAGGAGATGTGCTGCGTGGCGGCGAAACGGCCAACTGACTCTTCCGCGAGGCGGATCGCCTCGGTGCCGGTGGCCTCTCCGACCGGGGACGTCACGTGGAGGTCATCCGTGAAGTAGGCGTCGGCCCAGCCCTCTTCGAAGCGACGCTCGTCCAGCGTACGGAAGAAGCCGCTGATGAGGGCGGCGATCTCGGCGTGGTCCTGGGGGCTCGGGGTGGTGTTCATGTGGTCCATGACCCGATCGTGCGACCTCAACCAGGCTTGAGGTCAACCGACTTCGTTCGAGCGGTACGCTCACGCCACGCACCCCGCTCGCATCCGAGGGAATCCCCATGGCGCCCCGCCCCCTTCTCTTCCTGGACGTAGACGGGCCGCTGAACCCGTACGCCGCACAGCCCGAGCGGCGGCCCGCGGGTTACACCACCATCCGCGTCCCCCGTACCGCCCTCGCCGCCACGGGGCAGAGCACGCTCCGCTCCTCCGCGCGGCCGTTGCGGGTGTGGCTCAATCCTGCCCACGGCGAGGCGCTGTTGGCGCTCGACTACGAGCTGTGCTGGGCCACCACCTGGATGAACGACGCGAACACGTGGATCGGGCCCGTCCTCGGGCTGCCCGAGCTGCCGTTCGTGGACTTCGGCGAAGGGCTGTTCCGGGAGCGGCGGGACGGTGTGCACTGGAAGTGCGAGGCGTTGCTCGCGTACGCGGGCGGCCGTCCCTTCGCCTGGGTGGACGACGAACAGAGCGACGCCGACCGGGCCCACGTGAACGCCCACCACCCGGGCCCCGCGCTCCTCCACCACGTGAATCCGCGGATCGGGCTGCGGGACGACGACTTCGCGGCCCTGGCCTCCTTCGCCGCGTCCCTCACCACCGGTCCCGCCTGAGCGGATGCGCCGGGCCACCTGCCCGGTATCCCACTTCCTCTCCAGCGCTCCACGAGCGACGATGGGGGGCAAGCAAAGCGAGGGTCGGCAGTCCGTGGCCCTCCGGCAGAGCGGGGGAAGACATGGTTCTGGTCATCGGTCTCGTGGTCGTTCTGGGCGCGGTCCTCGCCGCGTGCCTCGTAGCGCTCCGGATGCGCGGCGGGTCCGGGCACGGCGAACGCGGGGCCTGGGAGAGCGGGGCGGCGGGGCAGGGGCAGGCGCAGGGCCTGGCACACGGGCACGCGCAGAGCCAGAACATGGGGCCGTACGGGGGTTGAGCGCGGCGCGGTCCCGGGACGCGTCCGGCGGCGCCCTCAGCCCGGCGGGGCCTCCCGTACGCGGCCTAGCGGTTCACCGACACGACGACGTACGCGCACGCGACGACCGCCGCCAGGCATGCCACGGCGGCCACGACCGCGACGCAGCCGAGCGCCGTCACCGTGCCGGTGATCGCCGTCCAGCCGACCCGCGTCGCACGCTGCGCGCGTCGGACGGCGTCGTCGTAGGCGCTGTCGTCGGACCAGTCGTTTTCAGCCATGCTTCCCGGCCCCCCGTTCCGTCGTGCCCGGGCCCGCGAGACGGGACAGGGCACCACGCGTAACTCCGTTCGCACCACGCTACTCGCGACGCCCCAACCCCCGCCGCCGGGCCATGCGCCCCGTGCACGGTCGTGGGTGACGACCCGCCGGCGATACCCACGCTGATAGCGGCGCCGACCGAACACCTCTGGGACGTCGTGGGACGTAGTGGTGATGGTCGGCAGCGGAATCCACAAGTCCCCGCGCCACGCGGGCACTCGCGCTCAACCAACATGGCCGCGGCGGGCCCAACTCACGCATTTTTACGGGCTCCGCAGCGCAAGCCGGTCGCGTCACTGCCCCAGCGAAGCAACCAGCCGCTCCAGTGACCTCCGGGCGGGCGGCCCCCAAGTCGACTTGCCGTTGGGCAGCCCCTGGTCGCCGTCGTCCGCGATGAGCAGACCACTCAGTGCGCGCAGGACCGCCCAGCCACGGGCACGGCGAAGAGTTGCCGCGTCCGGGGTGGGCCGATAGGCGGCGTGGAAACGGTCGGCGGCGTTGTCCGGGAGCAGAATCCAGGCGGCGGCGAGGTCGCAGGCCGGGTCCCCCGCGAAGAGGTCACCGAAGTCGATGACCCCGCAGAACGTGCCGTCGGCCGTCAACACGTTGGCGGGATGCAGGTCGCCGTGGAGCCACAGCCCGGGCCCGTCCCAGTCCGGGGCGGCGACCGCGTCCTCCCAGACGCGACGAACGGGCCCCGGATCGGCGACCAGCCCCCGCCGGGTGACGGCGTCGAGCGCCCGGCCGAAGTGCTCCCCGTACGGCCCCAACGGCCCGCCCCGCCCCCGCCCGACGGGCGCCCCGTCCGGGGCCACCTGGTGCAGCGCCCCGAGAAACCGCGCCAAGGTGTCGGCCGCGTCCTCGGCCCGCGTAGCCGGAGCGCGGTCGGCAGGCTCCCCCGGCACCCACGTGGTGACCAGCCAGGGCCGCGGAAACCGCCCGGACGGCACGCCCAGCCGCTGCGGCACGGGAACGGGCAACGGAAGCCCCGGAGCGAGCCGGGGCACCCAGGCATGCTCCTTGAGCAACAGCTCATCCGCGGACTCGGTGGCCCACGGCAACCGCACGGCAAGCTCCTCACCCAGCCGCCACAACTGATTGTCCCAACCACGTGCGCCGAGGCTGAGGGGGAGCTCGGCAAGATCGGGGTGCTGTTCGCGAAGAAGGGCCCGGATGAGGTCGGGGGTCAGGGCGGTGGGGGTGCGGGGTTGCGGGTTGGTCATGCGGGGGGAGCGTAGTCGGGGTGGGGGGGGTCGGGTATCCACGCGTGTGCGGGGAGCAGGGTCGCGACTACCAGCGCTCGGCGACAGTGTCGGGGCCATCCCCGCGCGTGCGGGGAGCAGATGATGTCCGTCGCCGCGGACCGGATGCGGTCGGGGCCATCCCCGCGCGTGCGGGGAGCAGTCTTCGCGACCTGCGACTTTATCCCGCGCAGGGGCTGTTTCTGACCACTTTCACGTACTCCGGCATAACCGCCTCAGCGCATCGAAGCGCGTAAAACGCCACGACCCGACTTCTCTCCTGCCCGACACGAAAAGCCTGACGCCGTCAGGCCGCAGGGCCGCGTTCGCTCACGGTCGGGGCCGGAACGGGCAGCGTGGGGTGGGGCCCGCCAGGGCCACCGCGCTCGGCGAGCAGCCGATTGCGGTGGTCGCTGCGGCGGACGGCCGTGACGATCACGATGACAACGCCGAGGCCGACTCCGAGGAGGGGCAGAACGATGGCCAGCACCGCCCCGCCCAGGAACGCAACGATGCCGCCGGGCTTCCCGAAGGCGTACTGGGACGGCCCTACGGATGCGCAGGTGATCTCGTAGTTGCCCGTGCGGGACACGTCGATGTCGTACAGAGGGTTCCAGGTCTCGTCCCGGGTGAGGAACACGTCGATGCCCGGACCGCTGAGGTGCGGATCGCCCGGTCCGGTGATGCTGCAGTCCTGAGCCGCTGACGGGCCCCTCTCCTTGATCCAGATCGTGCGCTCGCTCTCCGGGCCGAGCTGGAGGGAGACGGTGTCGCCGTCGGCGAACTGGTGGCTGGTGTCGACCGCGTCGATCACGTCGTTGAAGCGGTACACCCCGATGACCGCGCCCAGCGCGATCAGCACGGCTGCGGTCGCGGCCGCTATGGCGTACCAGTAGCGGCCGGGCCGGAGTTCGTTCGCCGGTATGTGCGGCGGGACGGAGGGCAGCATCGAGGCATCTTAGACCGATGCCTGGGAGGGCGGTCATCTCCGCGCACGCGGGAGCGAATCCGCCCGTACGGGCCGAGGTCCCCCCGCGGGTGCGGGGAGCAGGTCTCCTCGCTCCAGTACACGCCTTCCTCGCAGGAGCCATCCCCGCACGCGCGGGGAGCAGAACAGATGGACGAGTTCGGCCGTACCGGGGCCGGGACCATCCCCGCACGCGCGGGGAGCAGGACGAGCGGCCGGGGGTCCTTCATGACGAGGAGGGACCATCCCCGCACGCGCGGGGAGCAGTGGAAACGCTCTACGGGATGTGGGCGCACCTGGGGACCATCCCCGCACGCGCGGGGAGCAGACTGCGTGACCTGCGGGTTTGCCTCGGGGCAGTGGCGTTTCTGACCACTTTCGCGGACTCCGGCATAACCATCTCAACAACCCCACAGCTGGCATACACCCCACACCCTAGGTCAACTCCCCACCTACGCAGCCCCGTTCCCGTCAGCCCGCCACGCATCGCCCCTCACACCCACTCCCCCACCTCATCCAGCCAGACCCGCTCCCCCTCACCCACCCCCCGCACCGTCACCCCGAACCGTTCCCACCCCGGCCGTCCCCGCTCCACCCACCACGCATACGCAGCCTCCACCTCATCCCACAACCGCCGCCGACCCCGCTGCCACACGCGGGCCGCAGGCCGTCCGTCCTCCACCAGCGCGCACGCCCAGGACCGGTCGTTTCGGCTGTAGAGCCAGAGGGGTTGGGTGCCCCGCACCTTCTCGGCGGCCATGTACGTGCAGGCGGGGACGCGGAGGCCCAGTGCGAACGTCAGGGGGCTGAAGCGGTCGGCGGCGGACAGGGCCCTCGCGGCGTCGGAGGTGGTCGTTTCCGGGGCGGGCAGCGGGCCGGGGGCGTACGCCTCGTGGTCGATCGGGGCCGTCCGGTGCGCCCTCAGTTTCATGAACTCCACCGGGCCCAGGAAGCGGCCGCTCGCGCTCTTCCCGGCCGCGTCCACCGTCAACCGAAGTACCGCGTCCGCGTTCGTGAAGTCCGTTCCCCACGGCGCCACGATCACACCCCCGGGCCGCGTCTGTTCGACCCACGCGTACGGGATCGCGCGCACCCCGCACGTCCCGATCACCCGGTCGAACACGCCCCGCCCCGGCGCCCCCGCGCGGCCGTCGCCGTGGATCACCTCCACCGGCGCGCCGAAGAAGTGAGCCAGGGCGTCGCGCGCCCGGTTCGCCACCGCCTCGTCCACCTCCACGCTGACGACGTTGTCCTCACCCACCTTGTGCGCCAGCAGCGCGGCGTTCCAGCCCGTCCCCGTACCGATTTCCAGGACGCGGCAGTAGTCGTCCACCGTGAGCGCGTCGAGCATCCGGAAGACCACGCTCGGCATCGAGGCCGACGACGTCGACAGCCTGCCCGGCTCGCGGCCGGCGTGCGCCCCGTCGTCCCACTGCGTCACGACCGGCACGTCCGCGTTCGCGTACCCGCGCCACGCCTGCGCGTCCTCCGTCCGCGATACGTGCACCGTCCGCCCGCTCGCCATGTCGTACGGCCAGATCGTGTCCGGTAAGAACGCCTGCCGGGGCACCCGCGCGTAGGCGTCCAGCCAGCCCGTCTTCAGTACGCCGCCGGTCGTGAGCGCGTACGCCACCTCCTCGCGCGTGGCGTACGCGCTCACCGTCTGCTCGCTCATGCCGCCGCCCCGCCCTTCGGCGGGTTGGAGTGGGCCGGTTCACCGGCCGCCCGGAGCGCGTCGCCGTTCGTCGTTCCGTTCATGACCTCGTTCACTCCGTTCAGCCCTTCCCGGGTTACGTGTTGACGCCCCGCCGTGCCCCCTGGTCGCGCCGTCACAGGCGGTACTTCGCGTGCATCGCGTTCGTCTCCCGTACGCGCTCGCGGATGGCGTCCGACGACGACGCCCCGGCCTTCGGCGGGGCATCCGGGCAGATGGGCGCCCCGCACCGGCACGGTGGGAACGCCCCGAGCGAGGCGTACCGCGCGATGTCCGGGTCCCTGCGCAGCTCGCGGCTCGCGGGTTCCTCGTCGGTTCGGGTGGGGAGTGGGCCGGGGGCCGGCGCGGGTCGATGCTTTTCAACAGGCACGTTTACGTGTCCCTCCGTAGCGATTTCACTACCAGGAGCGCTCAGATTGGCTTAGCCTCGCGCAATCGGCAACGTGGCAACGTAGCGGTCAGGGAGGGCACGTTGGCCAACATCAAGGAACTGAATCCGAACGCATCACCGCAGGCCGCCTACGGCGCGCGTTTACGAAAGATGCGCGAGGCGCGAGGCTGGACTCAGGACCACTTCGCATCCATGATCGGGTGCAGTGGACGCCACGTCTCGGCAATTGAGACCGGTCGAAAACCTGCAACCCTGCTGTTCTCCCGCAAGATCGATGCTGTTTTCGGTCTGGCGAGCACGCCCGATTCATTCGAGCGTGAATGGCGCAAGCTCAGGCGCGGCAGCATGCTGGAGGGTTTCCCCGAGTACGTAGGGTACGAGGGCAGGGCTGCGGAAATCCGTCTCTTCCAGGTCTCTCTCATTCCCGGCCTGATGCAGACCCCGGAGTACGCCCGTGCCTTGAACCACAGCTACGTGCAGCGCGGGTCCGTCACCCATGAGCAGGCCGAGGAACGCATCTCGCTCGTGCTGGAACGGCAGTCCAGGCTAGCGACGCAGCGGCCGCCATTGGTATTCGCCATCGTGGACGAGAGCTGCCTCCTCCAAGCAGTTGGCGGCCCGGAGGTCATGAAGGCTCAGCTGAAGCGAATGGAAGAACTGGCTGCACTTCCGAACTGGTTCATTCATGTGGCGCCGTTCTCCCTCGGAGAACGGCGAGCATTCCACCTGCCTGTCAACCTGCTCACTCTCCACGGTCGATCCGTCGTCGCCTACGCTGAATCCGAGGCCCAGGGACACGTCGAACGCGAGACATCTCTCGTGGTGCCCATGCTCACCGCCTACCATCAACTTCAGGGGGATTCACTGTCGCAGGCGGAAACCGTGGATTTGATCCGCCAGTTGCGAAGGGGCACTTCGTAGTACCCAACTCTTCTTGCGGGTGAGGAAATGCGTACGGCTCGCCCGACGGCCGCCGCGACGGGGGCGACGCGGACCGCCCCGCCGCGTGAGGCCAGGCAGGGCGGCGGCGCGGCTCTGGTGGCCTCCACCGACGCGTTCTCGTCGTGGAAGGTGTCAGGACGGGAGAGTTCAACACGCTCTGACCGACGACCGACCGCTGCTACGGGGCCCGCGCGTGAGGCGGCGTACGAGGAGCGCGTGTCGCCGTCGTGCTCAGGCGAGGGGCTTGTGCATGACGACGCAGGGCCGGTCGTGGGCGAGGTCCTGGCGGCGGTCGATCTCGTACCAGCCGAGCGAGGTCCAGAAGGCGAGGGCATCCGGGTTGTTCTCCAGTACGGCGAGCCGGATGCCGCTCAGCCCCTCGCCCCGGAACCGCTCCTCGACCAGCCCGGCGAGCCGCCGCCCGATGCCTGTACGCCGGGAGCGGCCGTCCACCATGAGCAGCCCGATCCAGGGCAGGCCGTCCTTCGGATGCCGGTCGAGCAGACAGACAATTCCCGCGAGACGCCCTCCCCCATCCCGGGCAAGCAACACCTCGCCGCCCTCCGTGGCGACTTCCCCCTTGAGATCGGCCTCAACCTCGGCGGCCTGAATGCTCTCGGGGTCGTACTCGCCTGCCGCGCGCCAGTAGGCCGGATTGCTGGCGTAGAGCGCGACGACCTCTCGGATTTCCTCGGCCGTGAAGGCGAGGGGCCGGAGGCTGAGGGGTTCAGGGTGGGCGGGCATGGCGGCCAGGGTACGTGGGTGGCCTCGGGCCACGCGGAGTGCGGGGCGCCCGAGGCGTCACGACGGTCCGTCCCCACGATCGCGGGGAGCGCACGGGCGGCGGGCCCGGCGGCGGCCCCGAGCCGGGATCATCCCCGTGGTGACGGGGAGCACGGGTCCACGGTGAGGATGCGGATGTCGTGGATGGGGCATCCCCGCACGCGCGGGGAGCACGGGAACCCCGCGATGGACGACCCCCGGTCCTGGGGACCATCCCCGCACGCGCGGGGAGCACCACTGTCACAGAGCCAGCGGCAGAACTACCTCGGGACCATCCCCGCACGCGCGGGGAGCACTCTTCGTGACCTGCAGGTTCATCTCGCGGCGGCGCAGTTTCTGACCACTTTCGCCCACTCTGACATAACCGCCCCAACCCCCACACAGGCCACACTCCACCCATCCTAGGCCAACTCCCCGCGCCACAGCCCTACTTCACCCGACCTCGCCCTCCACCCCCACCCGGTACACCACCTTCCCCTCCACCACCTCGAACCCCAGCGCCCCGTAGAACTTCCTCGCCCCCGGGTTGTCCATGTCCGCCATCCACTCCACCCGGCTGCACCCCTCCCGGGCCGCAGCCACCCCGCGCAGCTCGCCCATCAGGCGGGCGCCGAGGCCGCTCCCCCGCCACGGTTCCGTCACGTACAGCTCCTTCAGGAAGAGGGCGTGTGTCGTCCCCCTCGCGGGCCACAGGAATGAGTACGCGGCCATCCCGGCGAGGGGGCCGTCGCCCGGGTCGGCGACCAAGGCGTGGGCCAGGGGCGCCGGGGCGAACAGGGCTGCCTCGATCTGGGAGCGGCGTTCCGTGAGGGGCTGGATCTCCGTGGCGCCGTAGAAGCGTTCGATCTCCTCGATCAGGTCCGCCAGGCGCGGGATGTCGTCCTGGTGGGCGGGGCGGATCGTCACAGTCATGGGGATCTCCTTCGGAGGGGGCGTCGTGCGCGAGGATGCCCGCCATGGGATTCCACCTCAACTGTGTACTCGCCCTCGACGCGCGCGTGTTGGCGCTCTACGAGCTGGCGATACCCGGCGGTTCCGCCTACGTCCCACGCACCGACAGCACCCCCGCCTCCGCCCCGCCGGGGCCACGCACCGGCAGCGCCCCCGCCCCCGCCCCGCCCGGGCCACGCACCGGCGGCAACTCCGCCCCCGCCCTCCCCGAAGGGTGGGTGCTTCCCGCGCCCTGGGAGCTCGCGCATAGCGTCGGTCGGCTTGTCTACGACCCGGCGGGGATCACGCCGGCCGACCTCGACGGCTGGCGCGCCGCGGCAGGGGTGCCCTCGCGGTCCGATCCGCTCGACGCGTTCGATGACGACGATTTCCTGCTGGGTTCCTTCCTCAGCCTCGCCGCGCCCGTCGTCGTCATCAGCGACAGCACCTTCGGCGGGCAGCTCCTCCATGAGTACGCGGCCGCCTTCCGGGAGGGCGCGCTCGTCGCGGCATGCGGCGTGGACCACGACGAGGGGCGGGCGTTCCGGCTGGCCGACGGCGCATTTGGCCCCGCCGACCCCGTGTCCGTCCGGCCCGTCGCCGAGTCCGTCGGCCACCTCCACGACGGCCTGCGGGGGGCCGATCTCTTCCAGGGGTACCTTCCGCGCAACGCCAACCACGAGGGGCGGCGTCACCGCGAGACGGCGGCCGGGCCGGTGCCGTACGTCCGTGCCGACTGGCGGGACCGCTTCCCGGTGCTGCGCCGGGTCCCCCAGCCCGGGGCGGCGGGGCCCGACGCCCCGCCCATCGGCCTGCCCGACGCTCACTGAAGGGCCGAGTCGCGCCCGGCCCGGCAGGCCCAAGCGGTCCGGGCGGTCCGGCCGGACCGGGGCCATCCGGCCCCACGTAGGGTGCCCGGATGATTGTGATTCCTGAAGAGTTCGCGCGGTCCACCGTCGAGCGCGAGGGGAGTGCCGGGGCGGCGTGGATCGCCGACCTGCCCGGCATGGTCGAGGGCCTGGCCGATGAGTGGGGGTGCGTCCTCGACGGCGACGTCACGCACGGCGGCGTCGGCGTCATCGTCCCCGTGCGCCGCGACCACACGCCCCCCGCCGTGCTGAAGGTCTCCTTCCCGCACCCCGGCAACGACCACGAACCCGACGCCTTCGTCGCGTGGGGCGGGCGCGGGGCAGTCTCCCTGTACGAGCGGGACGACGCGCGGTACGCGATGCTGCTGGAACGGGCCTCGCCCGTGGCGTTGGACGAGGCCGTCGACGGGGACGAGGTGGTGACCATCGCCGCGCGGCTCGGGCGGCGGCTCGCCGTGCCCGCGCCCGACGGGATGCGGCTGCCCCGGCTCAGCGACCACGTCGGGAAGTGGGAGGACGAACTCCGCACGGACGCCGCCGAACTCACGCACGCCCTGCCGCGCCGCGTGCTGGACGCCGCCCTCGCCACCGTGAGGGAGCTGGGGCGGGAGCAGCCCGACACGCTCGTCCACGGCGATCTGCACGGGCGGAACATCCTGCGGGCCGAACGCGAGCCCTGGCTGGCCGTCGATCCCAAGGGGTACGTGGGCGACCGGGCGTACGACGCGGGGGCACTGATGAAGTCCCGCGCGTACACCCTCGCGGGCGCCGCCGACCTCCGCGGCGCCGTCCACCGCATCGTGGACGTCTTCGCGGACGCCGCCGAGCTGGACCGCGAACGGGTGCGGCGATGGGCGCAGTTGCACGCCGTGCGGGCGGCGTTCTGGGCCCGGCGGCACGGGTTCCGGGTCGCCCGCGGCGGGCCGGAGCTGGAGTGGATCACCGCGTTCGCGGACCGGCTGGCCGAATTGCTGACCGAGCCCTCGGGACGGCCTTCGGCACGCTGAAGCGCCCGGGCCCGCGAGGGGCCCGGTCTGCGAGGACGCGGGCCTCATCGAGGCGTTCAGAACCGCCCAGGCCCGCGAGGCCCCGGCCCCGTCACGGCCTCACGCGACGGGGCCGTCAACCGTCGGCCTCGAAGAGCGGCTGCCCCGAAGGGCCACCCCCCGCAGGCGCGTTCCGCTCACCGGGCCCGTGCTGCCGCCCGCACGGGCCCCTGCTGCCGCCCGCACGGGGCGGGCGTGCCGAGCGCGGGCACGGCTGCCCCGGCGAGCAGCGCGAGGGCGCCTGCGGCCAGGCACTTGCCGAGCCGCGGGGCGTACGTCACATACGGGTCGCGAGGTCCGCGTCCGTGATCGGCCGGAGCACCCGGCACGGCGTGCCGAGCGCCACGCTCATCGGAGGAATGTCGCGGCTCACGACGCTGCCCGCCCCGATCACCGAGCCGTAGCCGATGCGGACCCCCGGCAGGACGACCACGTTGCTGCCGATCCACACCTTGTCCTCGATGACGATGGGCTCCGAGAAGCGGCCGAAATCCGCCCGGCGCGCGGGGTGCACCGGGTGACCCGTCGTCGTCAGGGTCACGCTCGGGGCGATCATGACGTCGTTGCCGATGCGGATCTCCACGTCGTCCACGAACGTCAGGTTCACATTGCCGAAGAAGTCGTCACCGATGTGCACGTTGCTGCCGAAGGCGGCATGGAACGGCGCCTGGAGGACCGTGCGTTCGCCCACCGATGCGAAGATCCGGGTCAGCAGCGCGCGCCGCCCCTCCGCATCGCCCGGGGGCGTCCGGTTGTACGCGAAGATCTCGTCCGCGCGCCGGGCCGGGGCCAGGAAGGCCGCCTCGGTCTCCGTGTAGACGAGCCCCTTCGCGATCCGGGCCCGTATCTCATCCTGATCGGTTTCAGCCATCGTGCGGTGTTCCCTTCATCCGGCGGGACGTCCGGTGCCACGAACCATAGAACCTCGGGCCCGAGTCGTCCGATCTATTGACGTGCTCCTGACTAAATGGCTTCATGGGAGCGCACGGCGTGGGAGCGCTCCCACATCGAGCGTGACCCACCGTACGTCCGCCCTCTCCCCCTCCCTCCCTCTGGAGCCGCAGTGAGAACAGCGAGACATCCGGCACGGCGCCCCGCCGCCGTCGTCCTCACCGTCCTGGCCACCCTCCTCGGGTTCCTCGCGCTCGGCGGCCTCGCCCCCGCGCAGGCCGCGTCCGCCGCCGGAACCGGTCTGCACATCAGCGACGGCCGACTGGTCGAGGGCAACGGCAACGACTTCATCATGCGCGGCGTCAACCACGCGCACACCTGGTACCCCGGCGAAACCCAGTCCCTGGCCGACATCAAGGCGACCGGCGCCAACACCGTCCGCGTCGTGCTGTCCGACGGCTTCCGCTGGAGCAGGAACGGGCCGGACGACGTCGCCGCCGTCATCGCCGACTGCAAGGCGAACCGGCTCATCTGCGTCCTGGAGGTGCACGACACCACCGGATACGGCGAGGACTCCGCCGCCGGGACGCTCGACCACGCGGCGGACTACTGGATCTCCCTGAAGGACGTCCTCCAGGGCCAGGAGGACTACGTCGTCATCAACATCGGCAACGAGCCCTGGGGCAACACCGATCCGGCCGGCTGGACCGCCCCCACCACCGCCGCGATCAAGAAGCTGCGGGCCGCCGGGTTCGCGCACACGATCATGGTGGACGCGCCCAACTGGGGCCAGGACTGGCAGAACGTCATGCGGGACAACGCCCAGGCGGTCTACGACGCCGACACCACGGGCAACCTGCTCTTCTCGATCCACATGTACAGCGTCTACAACACCGCCCAGAAGGTCACCGACTATCTGAACGCCTTCGTGGACGCCGGACTGCCCCTGGTCATCGGTGAGTTCGGCGGCCCCGCCGACCAGTACGGCGACCCGGACGAGGACACGATGATGTCCGAGGCGCAGCGGCTCGGGCTCGGCTGGATCGCCTGGTCGTGGAGCGGCAACACCGACCCGGTCCTCGACCTGACCATCGGCTTCGACCCGGCGCAGCTCAGCTCCTGGGGCGAGCGCGTCTTCCACGGCGCGGACGGCATCGCGGCGACCTCCCACGAGGCGACGGTCTACGGCGGCGCCACCGAGGAGGACACCGAGGCCCCGACCGCCCCGGGCACCCCGGCCGCCTCCGCCGTGACCGACACCTCCGCCACGCTGACCTGGGCCGCGTCCTCCGACAACGTTGCCGTCGCGGGCTACGACGTGGTCCGCGTCAGCGGCGGTACGGAGACCAAGGTCGCCTCGTCGGCCACGACGAGCGTCACCGTGACGGGCCTCGCCGCCGACACCGCGTACTCCTTCGCGGTCTACGCGCGCGACGCGGCCGGCAACCGTTCGGCGCGGTCGGCCGCCGTGAGCGTGACCACGGACGAGGGCTCGACCACTCCGGCGGGCAGCTGCTCGGTCGGATACAAGGTGGTCGGCCAGTGGCAGGGCGGCTTCCAGGGCGAGATCACCATCCGCAACACGGGCACCGCCGCGATCGACGGCTGGACGCTCGGTTTCGCCTTCGCCAACGGGCAGACGATCACCAACATGTGGGGCGGCACGCCCACGCAGTCCGGCGGTGCGGTGAGCGTCGCGCCCGCCTCGTACACCGCCACGATCGCCCCGGCCTCCTCGGTGACCGTGGGCTTCACGGGCAGCCAGACCGGTACGAACACGGCCCCGGCCGCGTTCACCCTCAGCGGCGCGGCCTGCACGGTCGCGTGACACGGCACCCGGCCGGCGGGGGCTCGCGCCCCGGCCGGCCGGGACCGCCGACTCAGCCGGCCACCGAGGCACGTTGATACGTCAGATACGCCGCTCCGCTCCCGAGGACCGTGTGGTCCGTGAGCGTCCAGGCGGCCGGCTCGAACGCGGCGTTCCGGCCGAAGAGCGGGATGCCCGCGCCGGTCGTCGTCGGGCTGAGCTTCAGGATCAGCGTGTCGATCTCCGCGTAGAGCGAGGCGGCCAGCTCGCCGGCGCCGACGAGCCAGATGTCCTTGCCGTCCTCCTGCTTCAACTCCCGTACGCGCGCGACGGGATCACTCGCGACGAGCTCCACCGCCGGGTCCGGGCTCTCACCCAGGGTGCGGGAGAACACCAGGTGCCGCAGGTGCGGGTAGGCGTCCGTGAGTCCGGCATCGAGACCGATCTCGTACGAGCGCCTGCCCTCCAGGACCGTGTCGAAGCGCGTGCCCTCCGCCGTCACCCCGAGGGCGGCCCGCGCCGGGCCGGGCAGGGTCTCCGGGTACTCCGCGATCAGGTGCTTGAGGTAGTCCTCCGGGATGGGCCAGAAGCCGTCCGGGCCGGTGGGATCGGCTCCGTCCGGGCCGGCGATGAAGCCGTCGAGGGTGGCGGCGATGAAGTACACCAGCTTGCGCACAGGGGACCCTTCGTCCGGAGAGCGGCCTTCGGTGGGGGGCCGTCGGCCGTCCATGATCGAACGGGTGGACGGGAGTTGCAACGGAAAAGTCCCGTCACACCTCGGTGCCGTCCAGCGCCGGGGCGATCACCGCGAACGCGCGGTCCGTGAGGTCCGCCGGGGTCTCCGTCGAGCCGTCGGCGCTCCAGTGGTGCAGCACGGCGTCGAACGCGTCCAGCGCCATGCCCGCCGCCAGCCTCGGATAGAGGTCCCGCTCCGCGTCCCGCCCCAGCCGCTCGGCCAGTTCCCGGGCGAGGTCGTCGCGCCACCGTGCCTGGCGCTCCAGGAAGCGGGCCAGCAGCGCGGGAGTGCGCAGGATCAGCCGTACGACGCGCAGCGCCCGGTCCCCGTGGTCCGCGCACTCGCCGAGCGGCACCCAGATCGCGTGGCGCAGCGCGACGGACGGCGGCTCGGCGGCCGGGCGGGCGGCCAGCTCGGTGCGGATGCCGGTGCCCATGTCCGCGAGGAACTGGACGACCACGTCCTCCTTGGACGCGAAGTAGCGGAAGAACGTCCGCTTGGAGACGCCCGCCGCCGCCGCGATCTCGTCCACCGTGACCGCGTCGTAGCCCTTCAGGGCCAGCAACTGCAGGGCGGACTCCGTCAGTTCGTCGGAGACCAGCCGGCGCTTGCGCTCGGCCAGGGTCGCTCGGGGAGTACTCACCCTCCTCACGGTACTCCATGCCGCCCATGTCACCAAGTGACATATTGACACTCGCTGCCATGCAGGGCAGCCTGTGCCGCATGACACAGCAGGAACGCTGGACCGCCGAGCACATCCCCGACCAGACCGGGCGCGTCTTCGTCGTCACCGGGGCCAACAGCGGCCTCGGCCTGGCCACGGCCCGGGCCCTCGCCCGCCGGGGCGGGCACGTGATCCTCGCCGTACGCGACGAGGCGAAGGGCCACCGCGCGGCGGCGGAGCTGACCGCCGCGCAGCCGGACGCCCGGCTGGAGGTGCGCCGGATCGACCTGGCCGACCTCGATTCCGTACGCGCGTTCGCGAAGAAGCTGCACGCGGACCACGCGCGGCTCGACGTGCTCGTCAACAACGCCGGGGTCATGGCGCCGCCCCGGACGCTGTCCCCGCAGGGCCACGAGGTGCAGTTCGCGGCGAACCACCTCGGACACTTCGCGCTCACCGGCCTGCTGCTCGGCCTCCTGACTGCGGGCACCGACCCCCGCGTGGTCACCGTCAGCTCGCCCAACCACCGCAAGGCACACCTGTACTTCGACGACCTCACGGGCGAACGGCGGTACTCGCCGATGGGCTACTACAACCAGTCCAAGCTGGCCAACGCCGTCTTCGGCCACGAGCTGCACCGCCGCCTCACCGAGGCCGGCAGCCCGGTCCGCAGCCTGCTCGCCCACCCCGGTTACACCGCCACCGGCCTCCAGACCGGCGGCCCCGTCGCCCCGGTGTCCCTGCTGTTCGGCCGCGTGCTCAGGCCGCTCGCCCAGTCCCCCGACCGGGGGGCGCTGCCGCAGCTCTACGCGGCGACCCGGCCGGGCCTGACGGGAGGCGAGTTCATCGGGCCGGACGGGAGGGGCGAGCTGCGCGGGGCGCCGACCCGGGTCGGGCTGTCCGCCGGGGCGGCCGACGCCGTGACGGGGCGCCGGCTGTGGGCGGTGTCGGAGGAGGCCACGGGCGTGCGGTTCGCGTTCCCCCGATCCGGCTGAATCAAGGCGCTCCCACCGCTCCGCAGCGCCCCGGGATTTGGATAAGGTGCCGTGTCTACAGCAGCGCTCTCCGGGGGAGTTACGAGTTCATGAGCGGTCAGCAGCCAAGCAGAGGCGGCGCCTCACAGGTCTTCCAGCCCCTCGCGGCCGACGACCCCACCACCATCGCCGGGTACCGGCTGGCCGCCAAGCTCGGCGCGGGCGGCATGGGCAAGGTGTACCTGTCGTACACGCCCGGCGGGCGGCCCGTCGCGATCAAGGTGATCCGGCCCGAGTTCGGCGAGGACGCTGAGTTCCGGCGGCGGTTCGCGCAGGAGGTGCAGTCCGCGCAGCGCGTGCAGGGGCTGTTCACCGCGCCCGTGATCGACGCCGACACCCAGGGCGCGCAGCCGTGGCTCGCCACCGCCTACGTGCCGGGCCCGTCGCTCGCCGACGCGGTCGTGGAGCACGGCGCGCTGCCCGTCGACGCGGTGCTGCTGCTGATCGCGGGCATGGCCGAGGCGCTGCACGTTATCCACGGGGCGGGGATCGTCCACCGCGACCTCAAGCCGTCCAACGTGCTGCTCGCGGCGGACGGGCCGCGCGTCATCGACTTCGGCATCGCGTACGCGGCCGACGCGACGTCGCTCACGGGGAGCGGCGTCACGATCGGCACCCCGTCGTTCATGGCGCCGGAGCAGGCCGCCGGGCGCAAGGTCACCGCCGCGACGGACATCTTCGCGCTGGGCCAGGTCGCGGTGTTCGCGTCGACCGGGACGCCCGCGTTCGGCGAGGGGACCTCGCACGGGGTGCTCTACCGGATCGTGCACGAGGAGCCGGACCTCGCGGGCGTGCCGGAGCGGCTGATGGAGCTCGTGGGGCGCTGCCTCGCGAAGAATCCGGAGGACCGGCCGTCGGTCGCCGAGGTGATCCAGCTCTGCCAGACCGCGAACGCGGAGACGGTGCTGCGGCGGCCGGAGGACTGGCTGCCGAAGCCGGTCGCGGCCGACATCACCGTACGGGCCGCCGCGCCGGCGCCCGTGCAGACGCCGCCGCCGCCGTCGGCCGCCCCGGCGACGCCGCCGGTGGCCGCCGCGCCCCCGGCCGCCTATTCGCCCACGACCCCGGCGCCGAGCACCCCGCCGCCGGGGTACGGCCCGCCGGTCACGCCCGTGCCCGGGCAGGGCCCCGCGCCGGTGGGGCCCGGTGCCTACGGCGCGCCCGCGACGCCTTCGGAGCCGGCCTCGGCGTACGGCGCGCCCTCGGCGCCTTCCGGGCCGACCCCGGCGTACGGGTATCCGGCCGCCCAGCAGCCGTCGTACGGGTATCCGGGGCCGGGGGCCGCCTCGTACTCCGGCGGGGTTCCGCCGCAGTCCCCGGTGACGCAGGCCGCCGCGCCGACGCCTCCGAAGCGGCGGCGGGGGCGGGCGGCGGCCATCGCGGTCGTGGCCGCGCTGCTGGTCGGTGTGGCCGGGGGCGGGACGGCGTACTTCCTGTCGCAGAAGGACGACGACAAGGGGTCGCAGAGCGACACCACCGCCCAGGGCAAGAACTCGCCCGCCCCCAAGGCGAGTTCCACGCCCGGCGCGGATGCCACCGGGAGCGGTGTCGATGACGGCACCGAGCAGCCCGAGGGGGAGACTCCCGCGACGGCGGACCCGACGCCGGAGGACTTCACCGGGATCAACCTCACCGTCGGATACCACCTCACGTTCGGCGATGCCGAGGTGCGCCCGCAGGAGGGCGAGGACGACGGGTACGAGCTGACGTACGACTCCGGCGGGTACCTGGAGGCGGAGAGCGAGGGCGGCAAGCTGATCCTGCTCGACCCGGGGCAGGTCGGCTCACTGGACGTGTGCCGGACGGAGACGCGGTTCGCCAACAACATCGAGATCAGCAAGCTGTCCAAGGGGCGGCAGGTGTGCGTGACGACGGGGACGGGGCACATGGGGCTGGTGACGTATCAGGGTCACTCGCCGGAGGATTCGCCGAGTGACTACATCACGCTCGATGTGACGGTGTGGCGGAACGCGGTGCGCTAGGGGACGGCGCCGGGCGGGGGCTCCGCCCCCGCAAACGCCTCAGCCCGTGATCAGCCGCTGGAGCGCCGGGGCGTACAGGTCCGCGATGCGTTCCGGCGTCGCGGACGCCCCCGCGCCGTCCCGGTGCAGGCTCAGCGTCGCGCCCAGGCCCAGCAGGTGACCCGCCAGGAGCTCCGCGCGCAGCGCGCGGTCCTCGCCGGGGAGGCGGGCGGTCAGGGCGTCGGTGACCTGTTCGTGGAAGCGGTCGCGCAGCAGGGAGCGTTCGTCCTGGTTGCCCAGGGAGAAGACCACCCGCAGCAGCGGGTCCGACTGGAGCGCGCGGCGGTGGTCGACCAGGGTGACCACCATGTGGCGGCCCAGCGCGTCGAGCGGGGCGTCGAAGAGCTGCGCGGCGGCCGGGCCGAAGTCGGCCACCGTGTTGAACAGCTCCTCCTTGCGGCCGAAGTGCTTGACCACCAGCGAGGCGCTGACCCCGGCGTCCGCCGCGATCCCCCGGATCGTCACCTCCGCGTACGGCCGCTGCGTGAACGCCCGCCGGGCGGCGCGCAGGATGGCGTCCCGCCCGGTGCCCGCGTCCGTGGCCGGGTTCGCGGCGATGGCCTGGCCGCCGGTCATGCGCCCTCCTGGATTCCCGCCGGCCGCGCACCCCCCGTCAGGGTGCCCGGCGTCCTGCGGCTCTCCTCGACCGTACCCGCCCCGGACGGCTTGCGGCCCGGCAGCATGAGCGTGACCAGCAGGGCCAGCAGCGCCGCGCCCGCCGCGATGACGAAGACCAGCTGGTACGCGTGCAGGGTCGGCGCGATCCGGCCCCCCGCCCGGAAGGTGAGGTTGGCCAGGACGGCGGCCACCGTCGCGCTGCAGAACGCCTGCCCGATCGACCGCATCAGGGTGTTCAGGCCGTTCGCCGCCCCGGTCTCGCTGACCGGGACGCCGCGCATCACGAGGGCCGGGAGCGCCGAGTACGCGATGGCCGTGCCCGAGGCGACGACCGTGGCGCCCGCGACGATGAGCCACAGGCTGTGGCTGGTGAAGTACCGCACCCCGTAACCGGCCGCGATGATCCCCGCCGCCAGCGCGAGGCTCACCTTGGGGCCGTGCTTGGCGGAGATCCGGGCGGAGACCGGGGACAGCGCCACCATGGCGACCCCGCCCGGCAGCAGGCACAGACCGCTGACGACGAGCGACGCGCCGAGCCCGTAACCGGTCGCCTTCGGCTCCTGCACCATCTGCGCGGTGACCAGGGAGTTCGCGTAGAAGGCGAAACCGATGAGCAGCGCCGCGATGTTGGTGAGCAGGACGGCCGGGCGGGCGGAGATCCGCAGGTCGACCATGGGCGTCGCCACGCGCAACTCGTACGCCCCCCAGATCAGCGCCACCACGACGGCCGCCACGAGCAGGCCGACCGTCCGGCCGGAGGTCCAGCCCCAGTCACCGCCCTGCGTCACCGCGAGCAGCAGGCAGACCAGCGCGCCGGACAGGCCGAGGGCGCCGAGCGCGTCGAATCGGCCCCGGCTGCGCAGCGGGGACTCCGGTACGAAGGCGAGGACGAGCACGATGTCGATGAGGCCGATGACCCCGGAGACCCAGAACATCGTGTGCCAGTCGAAGTTCTCGACCACCAGCGCGGCGATCGGCAGGCCCACGGCGGCGCCGATGCCGAGCGTCGAGCTCATCAGCGCGACGGCGGACAGCACGCGCTCGGGCGGCAGTTCGTCGCGCAGGATGCTGATGCCGAGCGGTACGACGGCGATCGCGGCGCCCTGGAGCGCGCGGCCGGTGATCAGCACGCCGATGTGGGAGCTGATCCCGCAGAGCACCGAGCCCACCACGAGCACCACGAGCGAGGCGACGAGCACCCGGCGCTTGCCGTACATGTCGCCGACCCGGCCGAGCACGGGCGTGAACACCGCACCCGTCAGCAGCGTGACGGTCACCAGCCAGCTCGCGGCGGCCGGGGTGGCGCCGGTCAGCTCGGGGATGTGCGGGAGCAGGGGCACGACGATCGTCTGCATCACCGCGACGACGACCCCGCAGAAGGCCAGCACGCCCACCGCGAAGCGCGGGTGCGGGGCCTGGGCCGCGGGGGTGGTCGGGGCGGCGGGGGCGGGTATGTCCGCAGGCATGGTTCTCCGTTGCCGACTCGGGGTGCACGGATGTTCACCCCCCAGGGTAAACGCCTGTGCACCCCCTCGACGACCGGAGGGCGGAAGCGCGGGTTAGCCTCGGGTCGGGCGCCGGTGCGGCGCTTTGCGCGAGGCGGTCACGGACGCGCCGGGCGCACACCCCATGACGTGGACGAAGGCGGAGGTGACCGCGATGGCGAAGGTGCCGGCAGCGGCGGTGGCGGCGGGCGGACTGGTCGGCGGTTACGCCGTGGCGCGGTGGACCCGCAAGCGTCCGCTGGGCGGGGTCGCGCTCGCGGCGGCGGGCGGCGTCGCCGCGTACGAGTGGAACCGGCAGGCGGGCCCGCGCGCGGCCGTCGCGCTGACCACCGCGTACGTGGCCGCGTTCGCGGGCTCGCACCCGCTGGCCAAGAAGGTCGGCGCTTGGCCCGCGGTCTTCACCGTGGCGGGCACGGTGGCCGCCGCGTCCTGGGCGGTCACCCGCCGGGCGTCGTGACCGAAGCGGTCCCGGGGCCCCGGTCCCGGGACCGCGTCACCTCCACAACGCCCACGACACCGTGTGGATCGCCAGCCCCGCCAGCGCCCCCACCACCGTGCCGTTGATGCGGATGAACTGCAGGTCACGCCCGATGTGGGCCTCGATCTTGCGGGACGTCTGGTCCGCGTCCCAGCCGGCCACCGTGTCGCTGATCAGCGACGTGATCTCCGTCCGGTACGTCGTGACGACATACGCCGCCGCGTCCTCCAGCCACCCCTCCAGCTTCCCCTGGAGCCGTTCGTCCGTGGCCAGCCGGGCGCCCAGCGACATCAGCGAGGCCCGGGCGCGCAGCCGCAGCTCGCTCTGCTCGTCCTCCGCCGCCGCGATGACCATCGCGCGCACCGACGCCCAGGCCGAGGCGATGACGTCCTGGACCTCGCCGCGCCCCAGGATCTCCGACTTCAGGCGCTCCACCCGGCCCCGGGTCTCCGAGTCGGTCTGGAGGTCGGCCGCGAAGTCCGCGAGGAACGTGTCGATGGAGCCGCGCGCCGGATGCCCCGGCATGTCCCGCATCTCGGTGACGAAGCGCAGGAGCTCCTTGTAGACCCGCTCCCCGACCCGCTTGTCCACGAACCGGGGCGTCCAGCCCGGCGCCCCGCCCTGCACCGCGTCCATCACCGAGTCTCCGTGCAGCACGAGCCAGTCGTGGGCCCGGGCGCAGACCAGGTCGACCAGCTTGCGGTGGCCGCCGTCCGCGACCACCTTCGCCAGCATCTTGCCGAGGCCCGGGCCGATCTCCACCGCGTTCGCCCGCCGGGTGATCGCCTCTCCGACGACGGCCTGGACGTCCGCGTCCCGCAGGACGGTGAGCGCCCCGCGCAGTGCGGTCGACAGCTCGGCCGTGACCCGGTCCGCGTGGGCCGGCTCCGCGAGCCAGCCGCCGACCCGGCGACCGATGCCCAGCGAGTGAATCCGGTCACGTACGACGTCCCCGGAGAGAAAGTTCTCGCCGACGAAGGAACCGAGGGACGCCCCGAGCTGGTCCTTCTTGGTGGGAATGATGGCGGTGTGCGGAATCGGCAGACCGAGCGGACGCTTGAAGAGGGCCGTGACGGCGAACCAGTCGGCCAGCGCACCCACCATGCCCGCCTCGGCGGCCGCCGCGACGAAGCCCGGCCAGCCGCTCACCCCCTCGTGCTTCGCCCAGGTGGCGAGGACGTACACCAGCGCGACCAGCAGAAGGAGGCCGGTGGCCGTGGTCTTCATACGGCGTACGCCACGACGTTTCTCCTCGTCCGCCGCGGTGTACGCGAACGAGGCGAGGCCCCCGGGTCTCGCCCGCCCACCGGGCCCCGGAGGCAGTTCGCCCCGCTCGGTCCGCCCGGTCCCGTCGATCCGTTCCATCCGCTCCACCCGTCCGCGTACGCACAGCCCCAGACGTCCGCTACGCATTGTGCCTACCTGACCTACTCCCGGGCCGCACGTCGAGTTCCCCGCGCCCTGCCGCATCATGGGAACAGGTCCACTCCCCCCGCATTCCTCATTTCCGCAAGGAGACACACCGCCCATGCCCAGGCGCCAGGGGTACGCCCTGCTCATAGCCCTCGTGGCGGGTACCGCCGCGCTCGCCGCAGCCGTGGCGTTCGCCGGTTCCCTGCTGTTCGGCGGGGACAGGGCGACGGCCGCCGCCACCACGGCCCCGCAGGGCGTGGCCCACAGCCCGGCCGCCCCGGCGCGGTCCTCCGGGCACTGGCTCGCCACCTGGGCGGCGTCGCCCGTCGCGGGCGTGGCCGACCCGGCGCAGGCGGAGGACCAGAGCCGCCGCGTCATCCGTAACGTCGTGCACACCAGCATCGGCGGCACCGAGGCCCGCGTGACGCTGTCCAACCTGTTCGGCACGCAACCCCTGCTCATCGACCACGTCACCGTGAACACCCGACCCGTGACGTTCCGGGGCGCCGCGTCCGTCACGGTCGCCGCGGGCGGGCAGACCGTCAGCGACGCCGTCGCCGTCCCGGTCGACGCGGACGCCGACCTCGTGGTCACCCTGCGCACCCCGACCGCCGACGGGCCGGTCACCACGCACCCGAACAGCCACCAGACCTCGTACACCGAGGACGACCGGGGCACCTGGGCCACCACGCAGTGGCGCTACCTCACCGCCGTCGATGTGCGGGGCGGGACGCGCGCGTCGGCGACGCTCGTCGCGTTCGGCGACTCGCTCACGGCGGGCACCGGCTCCACCACCGACGCGAACACCCGCTGGCCCGACCTCCTCGCCGACCGGCTGGACGGCCGGTACGCGGTGGTCAACGCGGGCATCGGCGGCAACCGCCTGCTGCTCGACGGCATCGGCCCGCGCGCGCTGGACCGCTTCGAGCGCGACGTCCTCGGCGTCTCCGGCGTGAAGACGGTCGTCATCGCGCTCGGCATCAACGACGTGCAGGCGTTCCCGAACGAGACCGACCCCGAGCGGATCACCGGCGCCCTGCGCACCCTCACCCAGCGGGCCCACGCGCGCGGCCTGCGGGTCATCGGCGCGACCCTCATGCCCCACCGGGGCTACGCCAGGTGGACCGCCGCCGGTGAGCAGGTGCGCCGGTCCGTCAACGCGGAGATCCGGGCCGGCGGAGTCTTCGACGAGGTCATCGACTCCGACCTCGCCCTGCGCGACCCGGCCCACCCCCAGCGGCTGCGCCCCGCCTACGACTCCGGCGACCACCTGCACCTCAACGACGCCGGGTACGCCCGCCTCGCGGCGCTGCTGGACGTGGACGCCCTGACCGGGGACCGGCCGAAGGTCGACGCGCTCTGACCGGAGGGGCTAGCGCCCCTCGCCCTTCTCCAGGCTCCCCCGCGCGCGTTCCGCCTCCCGCAGCCGCTGCCTCTCCGCCTTGCTGCGCTTGTGCTCCACCCCGACGCCGCCCATGAGCGCGAAGCCGGTGATCCGGACCCGGGGCGCGTCGGGCGCGGGGGCCGGCTCGTCCTTGGCGTGCTCCCCGAAGCCGCCCATGATGCCGATGCCCCGGACGTCCACGTTGAGGTCCGGCGGGACCGTCACATGGAGGCCGCCCATGATCGTGAAGCAGCGGATCACGGTCTCGCGGGACTCGAAGTTCGCCTCGCGCAGGTCGATGTCGCCGCCGCCCCACATCGAGAACGCGGTGAACACCTTGCCGACCGTCCAGTTGCCCCGGCGGCGGAAACCGCCCCAGAACGCGAAGCCGCCGGTCGACGTCGCCGGCCGCCCGATCCGCTCCGACCAGCGCGCCGCCGAGCCCGACCTGGGCTGCACGGCGGCGGGCGCCGACGAACCGGAGCCTGCGGACGGCAGATCGCGGACGAGCGGTTCCAGCTCGCCGTGCGTCCGCGCCTTGTACGCGGTGTCGAGCCGCTGCTCGAACTCCTCCATCTCGAGGCGCCCTTCGGCGACCGCCTCACGCAGGATCTCGGCAACACGTTCACGCTCGGCGTCGGAGGCCCGCATGTCGGGGAGTTCGCTCGTCATGGAACGCAGCCTATTGAACGGCCGCGCTCACGTCACCGGCTCCCCTGGCCGTCTCGGACGCGTACATCTTCGCGATCACCGCCTCGATGTCGGGCTCCCGCACCGAAAGGTCCGCCAACGGATACTCCGCGGCGATCCGCGCCACCAGCGGGGCCGCCGACGCGGACGCCGGGAAGGCCAGCCACTGGCGCGGCCCCTCCACCTTCACCGTCCGCACCGATGGCTCCGACTCCAGCCGGATCGGCGGGAGTTCGCGTTCCAGGTCGACCACGAGCGTCCGCTCGCTCTCCCCCACCTCGTGCAGCCCGGTCAGCGCGCCGTCGTACATCAGCCGGCCGTGGTCGATCACCATCACCCGGCTGCACAACTGCTCGATGTCCGTGAGGTCATGGGTCGTCAGCAGCACCGTCGTCCCGCGCTCCGCGTTCAGGTCCCGGAGGAACTGCCGCACCTTGGCCTTGGACACCACATCGAGGCCGATCGTCGGCTCGTCCAGATACAGCACCTCCGGGTCGTGCAGCAGCGCCGCCGCGATGTCCCCGCGCATCCGCTGCCCGAGCGACAGCTGACGCACCGGCACGTCCAACAGCTCCCCCAGGTCCAGGAGTTCGACACACCGGTCCAGATTGGCCCGGAAGCGCGCGTCCGGCACCCGGTACATGCGGTGCATCAGCCGGTACGAGTCGCGCAGCGGCAGGTCCCACCAGAGCGTCGTCCGCTGCCCGAAGACCACACCGATCCGGTGCGCCAGCCGCGTACGCTCGCGCGAGGGGTCGATGCCCGCCACGCGCAGGGAGCCGCCGCTCGGGGTGAGGATGCCCGTCAGCATCTTGATCGTGGTCGACTTCCCGGCCCCGTTCGGCCCGATGTAGCCGACCATCTCGCCGCGCTCCACCCGGAAGCTGATCCCGTCGACCGCCCGCACCTGGCGCCGCTCCCCGCGCAGGAAGCCCGTCCTGCGGCGGACGTCGAAGACCTTCTCCAGCCGGTCCAGCTCGATGAAGGCCGTCCCGGTGCCCGTGTCCGTACTCATGCCGCTCCCTCTCCGTCCGTCAACTTCCCGTACTCCGGTACGCCCGCAGCCCCGCCCGCCACGCCAGACCCGCCCCGGCCGCGCAGACCGCGGCCACCACCGGCGGCAGGAACGCCACCCACTCCGGCAGCCCCAACGGCAGCTCGCGGCCCAGCACGTACAGCGCCGGCAGCCAGTTCACGAAGGCCAGCGGAACCACGAACGTCACCCCGCGCACCAGGTCCTTCGCGAAGATCGTCGGCGGATACTGGAGCAGCGTGTTGCCGCCGTACGTGAACGAGTTCTGCACCTGCGAGGCGTCCTGCGCGACGAACTGGAACGCCCCGCCCGCCACGAACACCGCGCCGAAGATCACCGCCCCGCTCAGCAGCATCAGCGGCAGCAGGACCGCCTTCGCCACGGTCCAGTCGATGTCCGCCGCCACCAGCCCGTAGCCCAGGACCAGCAGCCCCTGGGTGATCCGCCCCAGCCTGCGCAGCGCGAACCGGTCGGCCGCCACCTGCGCGAGGACCGGGACGGGCCGCACCAGCAACGTGTCCAGCGTGCCGTCGCGCACCCGGCGGCCCAGCCGGTCCATCGACCCCATCAGCAGGTCCGCCAGGCCGAACGCCGTCCCCGAGGCCCCGTACAGCAGGGCGATCTCCGGGAGCGTGTAGCCGCCCAGCGCGTCGACGTGCGCGAACATCAGCATGATCGTCACGAAGTCGAAGGCCGTCGCCGTGAAGTTGCCGACCGCCGTCATCACGAAGGACGCCCGGTACGCCATCGTGGAACGCAGCCACATCGACACGATCAGCCCGTACGCCCGCACCCCCTCCACCAGCCGCGGGCGCGGGGCGAACACCGCCCCCGGCGCCTCCGGCACACCCGCCTCCGCCACCTCAGCCACCCTGGACCACCACCCTCCGCGTCGCCACGCCCTGCACCATCCGCCCCACCAGCAGCAACACCGCGGCCCATGCCGCCTGGAACACGTACACCCGCACCAGCCCCCAGCCCGTGTGCTTGCCCAGGAACACGTCCGCCGGCACCTGGAGCAGCGCCGACCACGGCATCAGCCGCGCCACCTCGCCCAGCAGCCCCGGGAACAGGCTGAGCGGCAGCAGCATCCCCGAGAAGAACAGCCCCGCCAGGAAGGCGATCTGCGCCGCGCCCGCCCCGTCCATCAGCCAGAAGGCGGACAGCGCCACCAGATAGCGGATCGCGAAGCTCACCACCACGCCCAGCGCCACCGAGACGAGGAACGCCAGCCACGGCCCCGCCGACCCCGGCAGCGCCAGGTCGAACGCGAGCCCGCCGAGCACCATCGGGACGATGCCCCGCCCCAGCAGGTGGAAGGCCGCCCGCCCCAAGTCCTGCGCCAGCCACCACAGCTGGAGGTCGACCGGCCGGTACAGGTCCACCGCGATGTCGCCCGTGCGGATGCGCTCGATCAGCTCGTCCTCGAAGCCGCCGCCCATCATCACGCAGGTCATCAGCAGCGCCTGGCCCAGCCAGACGAAGGTGAGGGCCTGCGGCATGTCGTAACCGCCGAGCCGCGGCCGCTCGTCCCACAACGCCATGTACGTGTAGGCGAGGATGAATCCGAAGACGGTGTTGGTGAACACCCCCGCCGCCGTCTCGATCCGATAGGTGGCGTAACGGCGGAAACCGCCCGCCGCCACCACCGCGTAGACCCGCACAGCAACCGCCTCCCCGTCAACGGGTGCCGCACCGTGCGTGGACACCAAAGCGCAGGAGCCTAGTCCAGCCGGGGCAGCCGCCGCGAGCGCTTTTCGGCCGTCGATCCAAGGGATATGCGCCAGAAAAGGGCACTATGGGGGAACTGACCGCGGCCGAGGAGTCTGCACCGACATGAGCGACGAGCCACAGCAGCAGAACGGGGACACCGACCCGCCGGGCTGGACCCCCAGGGACCTGCCTGCCGACGCCGCCGCCCCGGGACCGGCCCCCGAAGGCGAGGCCGCCGAAGCCACTGGCGCGAAGAAGCCCAAGCGCCCCAAGCGCACCGGCTGGCGGCGGCTGATCCCCACCTGGCGCATGGTCCTCGGCGGCATCCTCCTCCTCGCCCTGATCCTCATCGGCGGCTTCTTCGCCGGCTACCAGCTCGTCGACATCCCCCCGGCCAACGCCACCGCCACCGCCCAGTCGAACGTCTACCTGTACGCCGACGGCACGGTCATCGCCCGCGACGGGGACGTCAACCGCGAGAACATCAAGCTGGCCCAGGTCCCGCGCACCGTCCAGCACGCCGTCCTCGCCGCCGAGGACCGCGACTTCTACTCCGAACGCGCCGTCGACGTGAAGGCGATGTTCCGCGCCGGCTGGAACACCCTCACCGGCAAGGGCAAGCAGGGCGGTTCGACCATCACCCAGCAGTACGTCAAGAACTACTACCTGGGCCAGGAACAGACCGTCGTCCGCAAGATCAAGGAATTCTTCATCTCGATCAAGCTCAACCGGGAACAGTCCAAGGACCAGATCCTGGAGGGCTACCTCAACACCAGCTACTTCGGCCGCAACGCCTACGGCATCCAGGCCGCCGCCCAGGCGTACTACGGCAAGGACATCGGCGACGTCACCACCGCCCAGGGCGCGTACCTCGCCTCGCTGCTCAACGCCCCCAGCGCCTACGACGTCGTCGCCTACCCCGAGAACAAGCCCGCCGCCGTCGCCCGCTGGAACTACGTGCTGGACGGCATGGTCAAGGAGAAGTGGCTCGACCCCGCCGAGCGCGCCGCGATGACCTTCCCCGTGCCCGGCCCCGTCAAGCCCGCCAACAGCCTCTCCGGACAGCGCGGCTACATCGTCAAGGCCGTCGAGGACTACCTCGTCGACAACGACATCCTGGACGAGAAGACCCTCGCCACCCGCGGCTACCGCATCACCACCACGCTCCAGCGCAAGAAGCAGGACGCCCTCGTCGAAGCCGTCGAGGACAAGGTCATGTCCAAGACCGACGACGACCGCGCGGCCGACCGCGACGTCCGCGTCGGCGGCGCCTCCATCGACCCCGCCACCGGCCACGTCGTCGCCATGTACGGCGGCGTCGACTACACCCGGCAGTACGTCAACAACGCCACCCGCCGCGACTACCAGGTCGGCTCCACCTTCAAGCCGTTCGTCTTCACCTCGGCCGTCGCCAACGACTCCACCACCCAGGACGGCCGCCGCATCACCCCCAGCACCATCTACGACGGCACCAACAAGCGCATGGTCGAAGGCCCCGACGGACCCACCGGCTACGACCCGGCCAACGAGGACGACCGCTCTTACGGCCCCATCACCGTGTCCACCGCCACCGACAAGTCCGTCAACGCCGTCTACGCCCAGATGGCCGAGGACGTCGGACCCGAGAAGGTCCGGCAGACCGCCATCGCCCTCGGCATCCCCAAGGACACCGCCGACCTCACCCCCACCCCCTCCATCGCACTCGGCGTCGCCACCGCCAGCGTCCTGGACATGACCGAGGCGTACGCCACCCTCGCCGCCCACGGCAAGCACGGCGCCCACGTGCTGGTCAGCAAGGTCACCAAGGACGGCGAGGACGTCACCCTGCCCCGCCGTACGGTGAAGCAGGCCGTCAGCCGCGAGGCCGCCGACACCACCACGTCCATCCTCCGGAGCGTCGTCGAGGGCGGCACCGGAACGGCCGCCCGGGGCGCCGGCCGACCCGCGGCCGGAAAGACCGGCACCGCCGAGGAGGACCGGGCCGCCTGGTTCGCCGGCTACACCCCCGGCCTCGCCACCGTCATCGCCGTCATGGGCCAGGACCCGTCCACCGGCGCCCAGAAGTCCCTCTACGGCGCGCTCGGGCTCCCCCGCATCAACGGCGGCGGCGCCCCCGCCGAGACCTGGGCCCACTACACCGGGGCCGCGCTGAAGGGCACCCCCGTCCAGGACTTCGACCTCGACGTGGAGGAGGGCACCGACGACACCGCGCTGCCCACCGCCGAGGACACCGCCCCCGGCGACACCGGCCGCCGCAACCCCTCGGCCAGCCCCCGCCGCACCCCGCCCACCACCCCGTCCCGGACCCCCTCGGCCCCGACCGCCCCCGGCACCACGGACAACCCGGCCGGAGGCACCGGCGACGGCGGCACCACGGACGGCGGGGCGGACACGGGCGGCGGGGACGGCGGGGACGGGGGCGGGGACACCGGGGGCGGCGACATCGGCGGCTTCCTCGACGGGCCCCGGGGCACGCGGGCGCCCAGCCCCCGCCCCTGAGACCGGGCTCAGTGCCCCGAGGTGGCCTTCAGCCCCACCACCGCCACCAGCAGCAGGCACACGAAGAAGATCCGGGCCGCCGTCACCGGCTCGTGCAGCACCACCATGCCCAGGACCGCGGCACCCGCCGCTCCGATCCCGACCCAGACTCCGTACGCCGTACCGATCGGCAGGGTCCGGGCCGCATGCGACAGCAGCATCATGCTCGCCACGATTCCGAGGCCCGTGAACACGCTCGGCCACAGCCGGGTGAACCCCTCGGTGTATTTCATCCCGATCGACCAGGCCACTTCCAGCAGACCGGCGACGACCAGCAGAACCCACGCCACGACAGCACCTCCGACGAGACAGAACACGCGAACAACACGGGTGCGTCGTCTTTGCGAAACCCGGTACGGCGCGTCTCGTCGGGTACCTCAACCGTAGCAAAAGAAGGGCGAAGGGCCCGGTGACAGCCGTCACCGGGCCCTTCGCCCACGGGTCTACAGATACAGACCGGTCGAATCCTCCGAGCCCTCGAACCGGTCCGCGGCCACCGCGTGCAGGTCGCGCTCGCGCATCAGCACGTACGCCACGCCCCGCACCTCGACCTCCGCCCGGTCCTCCGGGTCGAACAGCACCCGGTCCCCGGGCTCGACCGTCCGTACGTTCTGCCCCACCGCCACCACCACGGCCCACGAGAGACGGCGGCCGACCGCGGCCGTCGCGGGAATCAGAATGCCCCCGCCGGAACGCCGCTCGCCCTCGGGCGACTCGGACCGGACCAGCACTCGGTCGTGCAGCATCCGGATGGGCAGCTTGTCGTCGGTGTTCTCGCTCACGCCCCGCAACCTACCGGGCGGCGGGCCGCCCGCCTACGAGGGGTCAGCGCTTGCGGCGCGAGGAGACGACGACCAGGCCGACCACGCCCACCGCCAGCAGCGCCACCGGGATCACGCGCTCCAGCCGGGGACTGCCCGTCTCCGACACGAACTGGGCCTTCACGTCCGACACCGCCCGGTTCACCGCCACGTACGCCCGGCCGGCCGTCCGGTCCACGGTCCCGGCGACCCTGGCCTTCGCGTCACCGATGATCGTCTTCGGGTGCACCCGCACCCCGATCTCATCGAGTACCACCGCAAGCTGCTCGCGCCTGCTGATGATGTCCGCCTCGATCTGCGCAGGGGTCCTGGCATCCGACACCGCGCCGCCTCCGTGGTCCTCGTCCGGTAAACCTTCATCGACAGTCTGTCAGTTCCGCCGCATCCGCACCCGGCGGCACCCCCATTACGCTCGGTCCCTTAGACCCCACGTACCAACGAGGAGAACCATGAGCGAGCGCCTCACTCCCGGCGACACCGCCCCCGCCTTCACCCTGCCCGACGCGGACGGCAACGACGTCTCGCTCGCGGACCACAAGGGCCGCAAGGTCATCGTCTACTTCTACCCCGCAGCGCTTACCCCCGGTTGCACCAAGCAGGCGTGCGACTTCACGGACAACCTCGACCTGCTCGCCGAGGCCGGCTACGACGTCATCGGGGTCTCGCCGGACAAGCCGGAGAAGCTCGCGAAGTTCCGCGACAAGGAGAACCTCAAGGTCACACTGGTGGGCGATCCGGCCAAGGAGACTCTTGAGGCGTACGGCGCGTACGGCGAGAAGAAGCTCTACGGCAAAACGGTGACGGGTGTCATCCGGTCCACGGTCGTGGTGGACGAGGAGGGGAAGGTCGCCCACGCGTTCTACAACGTGAAGGCCACCGGCCACGTCGCCAAGATCATCAAGGACCTCAAGATCTGAGATCCGGCGGGGCGGAACGGGCGGGTCCGCAAGCGACGCGGAACAGTCCGAAACGGGCCATCCACTCGACCAAATGGCCGAAATCATGTGATGGACATCCCATTCCTTCGCCGAACCGGTTTGCGGCCGCCATGTCCGCGCAGAAGCCTTTCCTGTAACAGTTGCCGAGGAAAGGAACCGGCCATGGCGGCCTCCGACCCCCACCAGGTGGCCGACCCGGAAGCGGTCAAACGCCACCCCGCGCTGTTCCGTGCCATCCGGAAGCGCCAGAACCCCAAGCTGCGGCGCACCGACATCACGATCACGGACGACCAGTCGGTCAAGCGCGCGGTCAAGGCCGCCTCGCTCGGCAACGCCATGGAGTGGTTCGACTTCGGCATCTACTCCTACCTCGCCGGCACCCTCGGGCACGTGTTCTTCCCGTCCGGGAACGACACGACCCAGCTGCTCTCCTCGTTCGCCACCTTCGCGGTCGCCTTCCTCGTCCGCCCCCTCGGCGGCATGTTCTTCGGGCCGATGGGCGACAAGATCGGCCGCAAGAAGGTCCTCGCCCTCACGATGATCCTGATGGCGACCGGCACCTTCGCGATCGGCCTGATCCCCTCCCACGCCACGATCGGCGTCTGGGCCGCGGTCCTGCTGATCTTCTTCCGCATGCTCCAGGGCTTCTCGACGGGCGGCGAGTACGGCGGCGCCTCGACCTTCATCGCGGAGTACGCCCCCGACAAGCGGCGCGGCTTCTTCGGCAGCTTCCTGGAGTTCGGCACGCTCGCCGGCTACGTGGGCGCCGCGGGGCTGGTGACGCTGCTGTACGCGCTGCTGAACGACGCCCAGATGGAATCCTGGGGCTGGCGCGTACCGTTCCTGGTCGCGGGCCCGCTCGGCCTGGTCGGCCTCTACCTGCGACTGCGCCTGGACGAGACCCCGGCCTTCCAGAAGCTGGAGGGCGGCACGGCGCACGCCACGGAGGCGGCGGACAGCGTCGAGACGACGGCGAAGGGCGACCTCGCGAAGATCTTCCGCGACTACTGGCCCACGCTGATCCTCTGCATCTGCCTGGTCGGCGCGTACAACATCACCGACTACATGCTGCTGTCGTACATGCCGACGTACCTCTCCGACGAGCTCGGCTACAGCGAGACGCACGGCCTGCTGATCCTGCTCGGCGTCATGGTGTTCCTGATGCTGATCATCAACCAGGTCGGCAAGCTCTCGGACCGCTTCGGCCGCAAGCCGCTCCTGATGACGGGCATGCTGGGCTTCCTGATCTGCTCGCTGCCGTCCTTCCTCCTGATCCGCCAGGGCAGCATCCCGGCGATCATCATCGGCATGCTCCTCCTGGGCCTCTCCCTGGTCTGCATGCTCGGCACGATGTCGGCGGCGCTCCCGGCCCTGTTCCCGACGAACGTCCGCTACGGCTCCCTCTCGGTGGGCTACAACCTCTCCGCGTCGATCTTCGGCGGTACGACTCCGCTGGTGATCACGGCCCTGATCAGCGTCTCCGGCTCCAACCTGATGCCGGCGTACTACTCGATGGCGGCGGCCCTGGTGGGCGTGATCGCGGTGGCCTGCATGAAGGAAACGGCGAACAAGCCCCTGGCGGGCTCCCCGCCGTCGGTGGAGACGACGGCGGAGGCGGAGGAACTGGTCCACGCCCAGACCCCGGACCCGAAGTTCTGACCGTCCCGCCCGGTCACGGCCCGTACCGCTTCCCCCTCGGCGGTACGGGCCGTTCCGCATCTTGTCGGATATCGGACGTGCCATTCCGGTAATCGGTTCGTTACTCCGTACGAGGCCGCGAACGGGCGGCCGGATGCGGAGGGGAACGTGCCGAGGAGCCCATACACACGCGAGCAGCTTTCGGAAGCCGCCGCCGGATCGCGGACCTTGTCCGAGGCCCTGCGCAGACTCGGAGTCGATCCCAGAAGCAGTACGCGGGCATATCTGAGGGAACGCATGCGAAAGCTCGGGGTGGACACCAGCCACTTCGAGCGCGAGGGCGCACGCTGGACGAGAGAGGTCCTCGAACCCGTCGTAGCGGCATCGACGAGCGTGCACGAGGTGCTCAGGCGACTCGGCCTCGAACTCGTCGGCGGGCACCATACGAATATCAGCCGCCGCATCAGGGCGTACGGCCTGGACACCTCCCACTTCGCCCAGCCCTCGCGAGCCGGCATCAAGCAACGACGCCGCACGCCTCAGCAGCTCCTCGTCAAGGACGAGTCGCCACACGCCCGACGCCTTCCCGGTGCCCGGCTGAAGGCCGCGATGCTCGCATGCGGTTTCGTGGAAAGGTGCGCCGGCTGCGCCACCGAACCGACCTGGCTCGGTCGGCCGCTCCCCCTGGAGGTCGACCACATCAACGGCAGCTGGCGTGACAACCGACCGGAGAATCTGCGGCTGCTCTGTCCCAACTGCCACTCCGCGACGGATACCTATCGAGGCCGCGGGAAGAAGCGTCGCGCCGAGGCCGGTGCCGCATGAGCAACAGGGCGACCTCCGCGCTCCACGAAGCGGTGGAGAGCTCGCGGTCCATCGCCGAGCTGCTCCGCAAGCTGGGCCGGCCGGACAGCTCGCGCCAGCGAGCGCTCGTGCGGGAGTGGATCAGTGAGTGCGGGCTCTCGACCTCGCACCTTCTCGGTCAGAGGCACCAGCGGGGACGACCTGGTCCGACACCTCTCAAGCCGGCTGCAGAGATCCTCGTGAAGCACAGCCGTCCGAGACGGACGAAGACAGTGCTGCTCCGCCGCGCCCTGACCGAGACGGGCGTACCCGAGGCCTGCGCGTCGTGCGGCACGGGCCCGCACTGGCAGGGCGCGCGCCTGACACTCGAAGTCGATCACATCAACGGCGACTGGCACGACGATCGGGCCGAGAACCTGCGGCTGCTGTGCCCGAACTGCCATGCGGTCACCTCCACATGGTGCCGGGGAGGCGCACGCGCAACGAGATCAAGTTGAGGCGGTACCTGCCCGGTGGCCCGGCCGGTACCATGGCAGGCGACCAGCGGCGGTGGTGCAATGGCGACACAGCAGACTTAGGATCTGTGGCCCGTGAAACGGCTTGAGGGTTCGAATCCCTTCCGCCGCACCGAAACGGCCTGTACATCGAAGCTTCGATGTACAGGCCGTTTGTGCGTTCGGGGGCAGGTCAGCCCACCAGCTCCCGAACCACCGGCACCAGCGCCCGGAACGCCTTGCCCCGGTGGCTGATCGCGTTCTTCTCGTCCGGGGTCAGTTCCGCGCACGTGCGGGTCTCGCCGTCGGGCTGGAGGATCGGGTCGTAGCCGAAGCCGTAGCCGCCGGCGGGGGTGTGGCGGAGGGTGCCGGTGAGGCGGCCCTCGACCACGCGTTCCGTGCCGTCCGGGAGGGCCAGCGCGGCGGCGCAGGCGAAGTGGGCGGCGCGGTGCGGGGCGTCGATGTCGGAGAGCTGGGCGAGCAGCAGGTCCAGGTTGGCGCGGTCGTTGCCGTGGGTGCCGGACCAGCGGGCCGAGAAGATGCCGGGGGCGCCGCCGAGGACGTCCACGCAGAGGCCGGAGTCGTCGGCGATCGCCGGATGGCCGGTGGCCTGCGCGAGGGCGTGGGCCTTGAGCAGGGCGTTCTCGGCGAAGGTGACGCCGGTCTCCTTGACGTCGGGGACCTCCGGATACGCGTCGGCGCCGACGAGCTCGTGCGTGAGGCCCGCGTCGGCGAGGATCGCGTGGAGTTCGGTGATCTTCCCGGCGTTGCGGGTGGCGAGGATGAGACGGGTCATGCGACCAGTATCGCCGGGCCCGCCCTCACGCCTCGTCGGGCAGGGCGGCGGCCAGCGCGCGGATGCCGGCCAGCACCTCCCCGGCGGTGGGTGCCGACTCCGGGTCGGTGATGTGCTGCATCATCAGGCCGCCGACCAGGGCGAGCTGTACGGAGCCGAGGGTGCGCACCGTCTCCTCGGAGAGTTCGTCCTCGGGTGTCCCCGTGACCTCGTGCGCCATGCCGCTGCGCCCCTGCCGCAGCCCTGAGGCGACCTGTTCGCGGAGCTCCGGGTCGCGCTGGGCGCGCAGGATCGTCTCGAGGTTGGCCAGCCAGAAGGTCTTGTCTGCCGAGAACGCCTCGATGAGGCCGCTCCACAGCGCCGCGAGGCCGCCGTGACGCCCGGCCGGTCCGAAGGCCCGGCCGCCCGAGTCGAGCGCTTCGAAGAGTGCCTGGTTGAGCAGGGCCTCCTTGGAGCCGAAGTGGTAGCCGATGGCCGCCATGCTGACGCCGGCCGCCGAGGCGAGGTCGCGGACGGTGGTGCGCTCGTACCCCTTCTCGAAGAGGCACTTCCTGGCCGCTTCCAGCAGCTTCTCCCGGTTTCCCATACCCATGCGCCGCATCCTAGGGCCGCCCGAGGGAGCGAGGCGAACGCCTGACGCAGGCGTTTTGCGCGTTCGCCTTACACAAACGTATTGCACGATTGCCCAACTGCCCGCTACGTTGATCCCGTTGGCGCACCGAAGACCACGTCGAACTCTGGAGTCCGCATGAGTCCCCTGAAGTCCCGTGTCACCGCCCTCGCCGCATCCGTCGTCGGCGCGGCACTCACCACGACCGCCCTGGCACCTGTGGCCGACGCCTCGGAGCGTCCTCTTCCCACCCGGGTGGTGACCGCCGAAGGCCCTGTGCGGGGAGCGGTCGCCGGTGCGGTGCGGACGTTCCAGGGCATCCCGTACGCCGCCCCGCCCACCGGTGAGCGCCGGTGGAAGAAGCCGCAGCAGGCCCTGCCGTGGTCCGACACCCTGGACGCTCGGGCCCCGCGGAGCGCGTGCGCACAGCCGACGGACCAGCCCATCGCGATCGCCGGCGGCGGGAGCGAGGACTGCCTGTATCTGAATGTCACGACGCCGGCCGAGCGCTCGGCACGGCCCCGGCCGGTGATCGTGTGGCTCCACGGCGGGAGCTTCACCTACGGGGACGGCGCGAGCTACGGCGCGGCGAAGCTGGCGGCCGCGCGGCAGGGCGCGGTGGTGGTGACGGTGAATTACCGGCTGGGGGCGTTCGGGTTCCTGTCGGCGCCCGGTCTGCGCGCTCCGGCGAACCTGGGGCTGCTGGACCAGCAGGCCGCGTTGCGGTGGGTGGCGCGCAACGCGGGTGCGTTCGGCGGGGATCCGGACAACGTGACGCTCATGGGCCAGTCGGGCGGGGGCTACAGCGTGTGCGCGCAGTTGGTGTCACCGGGGGCGCGGGGGCTGTTCCACAAGGCGATCGTGCAGAGCGCGGGGTGCGTCGGGCCGGACGGTTCGTTCACCAGGGCCGAGGCGGAGGAGCAGGGCGAGGCGGTCGTCGAGGCGGCCCTGGGCGGCGACGCGGAGGATGTCGACTCCCGGTTGCGGGCCCTGCCGACGGAGGACCTGGTCGCCGCGTCGGGGTCCGGTCACGACGGGTACCGGCCGGTGGTGGACGGTGAGGTGGTGCCGGAGGCGCCGGCGCGGGCGATCGCGGCGGGGCGGTTCGCGCGGGTGCCGGTGCTGCACGGTTCGACGCACGACGAGATGGCAGGGCTGGCCGGGCTGGACGAGGTCATGACGGGGAAGCCGCTGACCGCCGAGGGGTACGCGGAGAAGGTGGCGGCCCGGTTCGGGGTGGACGCCCCGGCGGTGCTGGCCGAGTATCCGGTGGAGCGGTATGCGGCTCCGGCGGCGGCGCTGTCGGCGGTGCTCACGGACGCGGACTGGTCGACGTCGGCGCTGGACACGCAGCGGGCGCTGGCGCGGCACACGTCGGTGTACGCGTACGAGTTCGCCGAGAAGTCGGCCCCTTACTTCCGGGGCGTGCCGCGTCCGGCGAGCTTCTCGCTGGGCACGGGCCACATGATCGATCTCGCCTACCTGTTCGAGAACGAGCTCTTCGAGCCGCTCGACGCGGCGCAGGCGGAGTTGTCGGACACGGTGGTCGGCTACTGGAGCCGGTTCGCGAGCAGCGGCCGGACGAGCGGCCCGGGGCTGCCGGCGTGGCAGCGGTTCACGGACGACGACGCGTACGTGCAGCGCCTCGCGTCCGGGAACGTCGGCCGGACGGACTTCGCGGCGGACCACCACTACGCGTTCTGGAAGCGGCTCGCCTCGTCGTGAGCGGGTCCGGGTGTCCCCGGCGGCCGTCGTGCCGCCGGGGACGCCCGCGCGTCACGGGGTGCAGACCTTGGCGATCTCGCCGGCCGCGTCGGTGACCGGGCTGATGTCCGGGGTGGCGTCGCCCTTGTCGATGGCGTCGCGGACGTTGGTGACGCCGGAGCGGAGGTCGTCCACGGCGTCGGAGAGGTCGGCGTTGTCCGTCTTGTCGCCGAGGTTGCCCAGCTCCTCCTGGATCTGGTCCAGGGCCTCGGACGCCTGGGTGGGGTCGCTGGAGGCGTTGGACACGGCCTGGCGGAGGTTGTCGACGCTGGTGGCGATGGCGTCGGCGGTGCGGACGCAGTCGAGCGTCTTGTCGAGGGCGCCGCAGCCCGCCGCCGCGGTGGCGGTGATCAGTACGGCCGTGACGGCCAGTGCGGTGCGGTGGAGCCGGTGGCGCGCGGGCATGGTGTGGTCCCTCCCCGGGATGCGGATACGCGGACGGGCGCACGGTTCGACCCGTGCGCCCGTATGCGTATCGACGCCGCTCGGCGGGACTTGGTTGCCTCTTTACCTTCTCGGTTTCGCCGTCTCAGGCGCCGAGCGTGGTGGCCAGTGCCTCGGTCTGGAGCCGGGCGAGGTCGACGCAGCCGGCGGTGGCGAGGTCGAGCAGCGCGTTCAGCTCCGTACGGTCGAAGGGTTCGGCCTCGGCGGTGCCCTGGACCTCCACGAAGCGGCCGTCGCCGGTGCAGACGACGTTCATGTCGGTCTCGGCGCGGACGTCCTCCTCGTAGCAGAGGTCGAGGAGCGGGGTGCCGTCGACGATGCCGACGCTGATGGCGGCGACGGTGCCGGTCAGCGGCTTGCGGCCGGGCTTGATGATCTTCTTGCCCTGGGCCCAGGCGACGGCGTCGGCGAGGGCGACGTAGGCGCCGGTGATGGCGGCGGTGCGGGTGCCGCCGTCGGCCTGGAGGACGTCGCAGTCCAGGACGATGGTGTTCTCGCCGAGGGCCTTGTAGTCGATGACGGCGCGCAGGGAGCGGCCGATGAGCCGGCTGATCTCGTGGGTCCGGCCGCCGATCTTGCCGCGTACGGATTCGCGGTCGCCGCGGGTGTTGGTGGAGCGGGGCAGCATCGAGTACTCGGCGGTGACCCAGCCCTCGCCGCTGCCCTTGCGCCAGCGCGGCACGCCTTCGGTGACGGAGGCGGTGCAGAAGACTTTGGTGTCGCCGAAGGAGATGAGCACGGAACCTTCGGCGTGCTTGCTCCATCCGCGTTCGATGGTGACGGGACGGAGCTGGTCGGCGGTGCGGCCGTCGATACGAGACATGGCGCCGAGCCTATCGGGTGCCTGGGGTCCCGGTTTCCGGGTGCGCCGCAGGCCCCGCCCGGGGTGGGCGGGGCCTGCGGGGACGGGTTCAGGCGGTCGTCACATCATGTCTTCGATGTCGGCCGCGATCGGGTCGGCGTCGGTGCCGATGACGACCTGGATCGCGGTGCCCATCTTCACGACGCCGTGCGCGCCGGCGGCCTTGAGCGCGGCCTCGTCGACCTTGCCCGGGTCGATGACCTCGGTGCGGAGGCGCGTGATGCAGCCCTCGACCTCTTCGATGTTCTCGATTCCGCCGAGCCCGGCGACGATCTTCTCAGCCTTGCTGGCCATGGCCTTCTCCCTGGTTCCTCATGTGCGTGCGACGGCCCACCCTGGGTCCGTTTCGTCACGGTAACGCACGGTTGGCCCAACTTCTCGGGCGGGCAACCGCACGGTCCCCAATGATGACGATCACCGGCGCCCCGCCTTCCGGGCCGGGCTCCGCACCGTATCGCGACTGGTCTACACCAGTATGCGACGACCGCCAAACCAGGCGTGTTCCGGGAGGATGCCGATGAGTTCGAACGCGGCCGCGCTACCGCAGCGGAAGTGGTGGAACGGGCCGGTGCAGGGCCTGCAGAAGGTCGGCCGCAGCCTGCAGCTGCCGGTGGCCGTCCTGCCCGCGGCGGGCCTGCTGGTCAGCCTCGGCAACCTCTTCGACTCCTCGCTGCACGGACGCTTCTGGGACAAGACCGCCAAGGTCCTCCTCAACGGCGGGAGCGCGATCCTCGACGGCGAGCTGGGCCTGCCGCTGCTCTTCTGCATCGGGGTCGCGATCGGCTTCGCGAAGAAGGCGGACGGCTCGACGGCCCTCGCCGCGGTCGCCGGCTTCCTGGTCTACCGGGGGGTGCTGACGGCGTTCCCGGTGGACGGTTCGGTGACCAAGGACGTCCCGGAGGGGGTGCCGCAGAACCCGGGCGTGCTGGGCGGGATCATCATCGGGCTGCTGACGGCCGTGGTCTGGCAGCGCTACCACCGCACCAAGCTGGTCGACTGGCTCGGCTTCTTCAACGGCCGGCGGCTGGTCCCGATCCTGATGGCGTTCCTGTGCGCGGTCCTGGGCGTGCTGTTCGGGCTGCTGTGGCAGCCGGTGGGTGACGCGCTGACCTGGTTCGCCAAGCAGCTGATCGACCTGGGCGCCTGGGGTGCGGCGATCTTCGGCTTCGCCAACCGGCTGCTGATCCCGATCGGCATGCACCAGTTCCTGAACACGTTCTTCTGGTTCCAGGCGGGCGAGTTCACCGGGAGCGACGGGGGCACCGTCCAGGGCGACATCTCCCGGTTCTTCGCCGGGGACCCGTCGGCCGGGCAGTTCACCTCGGGCTTCTTCCCGATCATGATGTTCGGCCTGCCCGCGGCGGCGCTGGCCATCGCGCACACCGCGCGGCCGGAGCGGCGCAAGGAGGTCGCCGGTCTGATGCTGTCCGTCGCGCTCACGTCGTTCGTGACGGGCGTGACGGAGCCGCTGGAGTTCTCGTTCCTCTTCGTCGCGCCGCTGCTGTACGGGGTGCACGCGATCCTGACCGGGGCGTCGATGGGCATCACCTGGGCGCTGGGCGTGCACGCCGGGTTTAGCTTCTCGGCGGGGCTGATCGACTACGTCGTCAACTGGCACCTGGATACGAAGCCATGGCTGATCATGCCCATCGGCGCCTGCTTCGCGGTCGTCTATTACGTGATCTTCCGGTTCGCGATCACGAAGTTCAACCTTCCGACGCCCGGGCGGGAGCCCGAGGAGGTGGAGGAGGACATCGAGAGGAACCTCACGAAGTAGCCTTTATGCAAGGTCACTGACCTTGCCCGAGCGACCCCCGGACCCTGCGGTCCGGGGGTTTTCCGCATGTCACGGTACGTATGCGCGGCCTGCTGCGAAGTAGTCGCAAATTGCAGGTTCCTTATCTATCCCTCACCGTGCTACAACTGGTCTACACCACTCAGTGGTCCAGACCACGTGAAGCTCCGCGCCTCACGTTTCTCGAGTCGTCGCCCACCCAAACCCCCTGTCCCCGGCGGCGCCTTGCTTACTGGAGGAAGTTGATGAGTACGGCCACCGCTACGGCGGCCCCCGCGAAGAAGCGGGGCTCCGGCCTGTTCCAGGGCCTGCAGAAGGTGGGTCGCAGCCTGCAGCTGCCGATCGCGGTGCTGCCGGCGGCCGGCATCATGGTGCGTCTCGGCCAGGACGACATCTTCGGCAAGGACGGTCTCGGCTGGGACAAGGTCGCCGCCGTCTTCAACAACGCGGGCGGCGCCATCACCGGCAGCCTCCCGATCCTGTTCTGCATAGGCGTCGCCATCGGCTTCGCCAAGAAGTCCGATGGCTCGACCGCGCTCGCGGCGCTCGTCGGCTTCCTCGTCTACAGCAAGGTCCTGCAGGCGTTCCCGGTCACCGAAGCGGTGGTCCAGAAGGGTCAGGACGTCGCCGCGACGTACAACGACCCGGGTGTCCTCGGCGGCATCATCATGGGTCTGCTCGCCGCGGTCCTGTGGCAGCGGTTCCACCGCACCAAGCTGGTCGACTGGCTCGGCTTCTTCAACGGCCGCCGCCTGGTCCCGATCATCATGGCCTTCGTCGGCGTCATCGTCGGTGTCTTCTTCGGCCTGGTCTGGGAGCCGATCGGTGACGGCATCTCCAACTTCGGCGAGTGGATGACCGGTCTCGGCTCCGGCGGCGCCGCCCTGTTCGGTGGCGTCAACCGCGCGCTGATCCCGATCGGCATGCACCAGTTCGTGAACACCGTCGCCTGGTTCCAGCTCGGTGACTTCACCAACTCGGCCGGCGAGGTCGTCCACGGTGACATCACCCGCTTCCTGGCCGGCGACCCGACCGCGGGCATGTTCCAGTCCGGCTTCTTCCCGATCATGATGTTCGGTCTGCCGGCCGCCGCGATCGCCATCGCGCACACCGCCCGCCCCGAGCGCCGCAAGGCCGTCATGGGCATGATGGTCTCCCTGGCCCTGACCTCCTTCGTCACCGGTGTGACCGAGCCGATCGAGTTCTCGTTCATGTTCATCGCGCCGGTCCTGTACGTGCTCCACGCCGTGCTGACCGCCGCCTCGATGGCCATCACCTGGGGTCTGGGCGTTCACGCCGGCTTCAACTTCTCGGCCGGGTTCATCGACTACGCGCTGAACTGGACCCACGCCACCAAGCCGTGGATGATCATCCCGATCGGTCTGGTCTTCGCGGTGATCTACTACGTGACCTTCCGCTTCGCGATCGTCAAGTTCAACCTCACCACCCCGGGCCGTGAGCCCGAGGAGGAGGTCGAGGACCTGACCAAGTAGGTCCGGCCCGACAGCCCGAAGCCCTCACCTTCCCGGCGGAAGGTGAGGGCTTCGTCGTACGCGGAAGGGCGCACCGCTCAGAGTTCGTACACCGCGCCCGGCGCCGCGAGTTCCGTCGGGCCGGTGAAGACCTCGCGGGCGTCGGAGAGGTTCCGCCCGGCGTCGGTCCACGGCGGGATGTGCGTGAGCACCAGGCGGCCGACGCCCGCCCGGGCCGCCAGCTCACCGGCCTCGCGGCCGTTGAGGTGGAGGTCCGGGATGTCCTCCTTGCCGTGCACGAAGGACGCCTCGCAGAGGAAGAGGTCCGTGCCCTGGGCCAGCTCGTCCAGGGCCTCGCAGGTGCCGGTGTCACCGGAGTACGTGAGCGAGGAGCCGCCGTGCTCGATGCGGATGCCGTACGTGTCCACGGGGTGCCGGAGCTTCTCCGTACGCACCGAGAAGGGGCCGATCTCGAACCAGCCCGGCTTCAGCGTGTGGAAGTCGAAGACCTCGCTCATCGCGTGGTCGGAGGGGGTGTCCGCGTGCGCGGTGGTGAGCCGCTGCTCGGTGCCCTCGGGGCCGTAGACCGGGATGCGGGCGGGGCGGTCGCCGCCGTGCGGGTAGTACCGGACGACGAAGTACGCGCACATGTCGATGCAGTGGTCGGCATGCAGGTGGCTGAGGAAGATGGCGTCGAGGTCGTAGAGACCGACATGGCGCTGCAGCTCGCCGAGGGCGCCGTTGCCCATGTCGAGGAGCAGCCGGAAGCCGTCGGCCTCTACGAGGTAGCTCGAGCATGCCGATCCCGGGGAGGGGAACGAGCCGGAGCAGCCGACGACGGTGAGCTTCATGGAGCGTGAACCTCCGAGACGTGGGAACGGGGAGGGTTCGTGCGGTTCTCGCGGTGCGGTTTGTCGAGCGTAAGGCGCGAAAGAGCGGGTCGCTCCTTCGGGGTGGCTCGTTGTGGGGGAACTCACCTGCGCTGTCACCGGTTCGGGTGGCGTTCCCCTCCCCGCCCCTTCCCGAAACCGGGGCGCTGCCCCGGACCCCGCTCCTCAAACGCCGGAGGGGCTGGACATGGCCGCAGCCACCTCCAGCCCCTCCGGGGAAAATACGGTCACGCCCAGAGCTGGCCCTGCAGCGTGGCGATCGCCGCCTCCGTGGTCGGCGCGGTGTAGACGCCCGTGGACAGGTACTTCCAGCCGCCGTCGGCCACGACGAACACGATGTCCGCGCTCTCCCCGGCCTTCACCGCCTTGTTGCCCACTCCGATCGCGGCGTGCAGCGCCGCCCCCGTGGAGATGCCCGCGAAGATCCCCTCCTGCTGGAGGAGTTCGCGGGTGCGGGTGACCGCGTCGGCGGAGCCGACCGAGTAGCGCGTGGTCAGGACCGAGGCGTCGTACAGCTCGGGGACGAAGCCCTCGTCCAGGTTGCGCAGGCCGTAGACGAGGTCGTCGTAGCGCGGCTCGGCGGCCACGATCCGGACGCCCTCGACGTGCTCACGCAGGTAGCGGCCGACGCCCATGAGGGTGCCCGTCGTGCCGAGCCCCGCCACGAAGTGGGTCACCGAGGGGAGGTCGGCCAGGATCTCCGGCCCGGTCGTCGCGTAGTGGGCGCCCGCGTTGTCCGGGTTGCCGTACTGGTAGAGCATCACCCAGTCCGGGTGCTGCGCCGAGAGCTCCTTGGCGACGCGGACCGCGGTGTTGGAGCCGCCCGCCGCCGGGGAGGAGATGATCTCGGCGCCCCACATGGCGAGCAGGTCGCGCCGTTCCTGGGAGGTGTTCTCCGGCATCACGCACACGATGCGGTAGCCCTTGAGCTTGGCCGCCATCGCGAGCGAGATGCCGGTGTTGCCGCTGGTGGGCTCCAGGATCGTGCAGCCGGGGGTGAGCCGGCCGTCCTTCTCGGCCTGTTCGACCATGTGGAGCGCGGGGCGGTCCTTGACCGAGCCGGTGGGGTTGCGGTCCTCCAGCTTGGCCCAGATGCGGACGTCGTCCGAGGGTGACAGCCGCGGCAGGCGGACGAGCGGGGTGTTGCCCACCGCGGCGAGCGGGCTGTCGAAGCGCATCAGTTCATGCCGCCGGCGACGGCCGGGAGGATGGTGATGCTGTCGCCGTCGCTGAGCTTGGTGGAGATGCCGTCCAGGAAGCGGACGTCCTCGTCGTTCAGGTAGACGTTGACGAAGCGGCGCAGCTGGTCGCCGTCCACGATCCGCTCCCGGATGCCGGTGTGGCGGCTCTCCAGGTCCGTGAAGAGGTCGGCGAGGGTGTCCCCCTGGCCCTCGACGGCCTTGGCGCCGTCGGTGTAGGTGCGGAGGATGGTCGGGATGCGGACCTCGATGGCCATGGCGTGGGCTCCTGTCGAAGCGGAGTGGTGGCGGTGGGCGTGGGGCGTGCGGCTCTGCCCCCGCGCGGGGTCGGTACGTGGTGCGATGGGCGCCCGGCCGGTCGGCGGCGTCCGGGTGCGGCCCGCTCAGGCCGTGCGGCCGGCGGACCGGTGGTTCGTACAGATCGCGCTGGAGAGGCGGCACAGGTCGACGTGCAGGCGCGCCACGAGCAGCGAGCCCGGCGTCTTGTCACTCACGTCATGGGGAACCATGCGGTCATCGTATCGATTCCCGGCCGGGGATTCGGAGTGTGATCTCACCTGGTGGATGGTTTACGTTCGAGGGGCGGACAGGGCCGGGGTCCGCACGGCCCTGTCGCACCGCTGCCGGGGTGGTCAGGCCGCCGGGTACGCCTCCACGACCCGGACCTCCTCCTCGGTGATCTCGCCGTCCACGATCCGGTACGAGCGGAACTGGAAGGGCCCCGCGTCGTCCGTGTCCGCGGTGGAGACGAGCACGTAGTGGGCGCCGGGCTCGTTGGCGTACGTGACGTCGGTGCGCGAGGGGTACGCCTCGGTCGCCGTGTGCGAGTGGTAGACGATCACCGGCTCCTCGTCGCGGTCGTCCATCTCGCGGTACAGCTTGAGCAGGTCGGCGGAGTCGAACTCGTAGAACGTGGGCGAGCGGGCGGCGTTCAGCATGGGGATGTAGCGCTCGGGGCGGCCGCTGCCGGCGGGGCCCGCGACGACGCCGCAGGCCTCGTCGGGGTGGTCGGCGCGGGCGTGCGCGACGATCTGGTCGTACAGCGTCTGGGTGATGGTCAGCATGGCGCCCAGGATAGGACGACGGGCCCCCGCGTACCGAGGAGTGGTACGCGAGGGCCCGCATCGTGGAACGCCGCTGGTGGGGGCGTACGGATCAGCGCTTGACGCGGTCCGCGAAGGCCTTGCCCTCCGGGTTCCTGGACTTCAGGACCAGGTAGGAGACGCCGAGGATCAGGGCCCAGAGCGGGGCGCAGTAGAGCGAGATCCTGGCGTCCTTGTCGATGCCCATCATGACGATGACCACGGCGATGAACGCGAGCGCGAAGCCGCTGGTGTACGGCGCTCCGGGGGCCCGGAAGGAGGACTGCGGAAGCAGTCCGCGCTCGGCGAGGCGGCGGTAGCGGATCTGGCTGATCAGGATCATGATCCAGGCCCACATGCCGGAGATCGTGGCGAAGGAGACGACGTAGGTGAAGGCGTCGCCGGGCCACTGGTAGTTGACCCACACGCCGACGAGCATGAGCGCGGCGGAGAACGTGGTGCCGATGAGCGGGGTGCCGCTGCGGGTGAGCCGGGTGAAGAACTTCGGGCCCTGGCCGTTGAGCGCGAGGTCGCGCAGCATGCGGCCGGTGGAGTACATCCCGGAGTTGCAGGAGGAGAGCGCGGCGGTGAGGACGACGAAGTTGACGATTCCGGCGCCGACGCCGAGGCCCATCTTCTTGAAGGCCTCCACGAACGGGGAGACGCCGGGCGAGAACTCGGTCCAGGGCACCACCGAGAGGATCATGATCAGCGCGCCGATGTAGAAGACGGCGATGCGCCAGGGCACGGTGTTGATGGCCTTGGGCAGGACGGTCTTGGGGTCCTTGGACTCGCCGGCGGTGACGCCGACGAGTTCGACGGCGAGGAAGGCGAACATGACGATCTGCAGGGTCATCAGGGTGCCCTTGATGCCGTGCGGGAAGAAGCCGCCGTCGGACCACAGATGGGTGACGCTCGCGGTGTCCCCGGCGTCGGAGAAGCCGAGGGTGAGGATTCCGGCGCAGATGAGGATCATGCCGACGATGGCGGTGACCTTGACCATCGAGAACCAGAACTCCAGCTCACCGAAGAGCTTTACGGAGATGAGGTTCACGCCGTACAGAATGATGGTGAAGACCAGGGCCGAGACCCATTGCGGAATGTCGAACCAGAAGGTCATGTACTGGGCGGCCGCGGTGACTTCGGTGATTCCGGTGACGACCCAGAAGAGCCAGTACGTCCAGCCGGTGACGAAGCCCGCGAAGGGGCCGATGAATTCGCGCGCGTACTCCGAGAAGGAGCCCGAGACCGGGCGGTACATGAGGAGTTCGCCGAGCGCGCGCATGATGAAGAAGATGACCAGGCCCGCGATGGCGTAGGCCAGGATGAGGCTGGGTCCGGCCTTGGCGATGGCCTTTCCCGCGCCGAGGAAGAGCCCGGTGCCGATGGCGCCGCCGATCGCGATCATCTGGATCTGGCGGGCTCCGAGTGCTCTCTGATAGCCCTCGGCGGAAGTGGTGGCATCCGCGGCCGCGGCGTGCGGGCCGTCGGGCCCCTTGTCGTCGATCTGCGCCGATGTCATGTGGTTGCGCCTTTCTCCACGCCGATCCGCGCCTTTCGGCCGCGGATCAGGTCCTGATCCCCCCGGATACGGATGGAGTGCCGCCGGTGGTTACCGGCTGATAGCGCCTACCCGGGAACTTGGGTGGCGTTCCCGGGTGGTCGTGAAGATTTATCACGGGCGCAACGGCGATCCGGCGGACGTTTTGTGGCGCACACCACAAGTAAAAGCGGACAAGGCGGAACGGGCGCTGCAAAAAAGACCGTTCAGGTGACGCGATCGTTATTCGGATTTGAGTGTCCGTTGAGCGAACACCGTGACCGGACGCACACCCCGCGTCACGGCATCATGGTCTCGACCAGGGTTTCCTGGAGCGCGCCGAGCCAGAGATAGGCCATGACCATGGGCTTTCGGGGGTCACTGTCCGGAAGCCGGTAGAGCGAGCTCCGCTCGTCCTCCTCCTCGTCGCCGACCTCCAGGCGGGTGCCGATGGTGAGCCGGAGGTCGTTGAGCGAGCCGAGCCAGTTGCGGCACTCGTCGGCGGTGAGCGTGAGGACGGCACCCTTGCCCTCCCGTCGCCCACCACCACCCTTGTCCGAGTCGCTGCGCGACGCCCCTCCCGAAGCGGGGGTCAGCGCGTCGAGCGTCCGGACGACCACGAGCGCGTCCTCGCGCTTGCGGGTGCGCAGGTCGTTCTCGGTGAAGCGGCGGAACTCGGCGGACGCGGCGCGCAGTTCGTCGTCCTCGTCGCCGTACGCCTCGGGGAAGAGGCGGGCCAGCGCCGGGTCACTGGGCGGCTCGCTCGGGCCCTCGGCGAAGAGCGCGGCGAGCGGGTCCTCGCCCTCGGCGGGCTCGTCGCCGGGGCCGATGAGTTCGAGCAGCTGGACGGCGAGGGAGCGCAGGATCGCGATCTCCACCTCGTCGAGCGCGACGGCCGCGCCGCCGCCGGGAGTGGCCTCGAAGTGGCCGGCCATGGGTTCTCTCCGATGATGGTCGGGCGGGCGGGGCGGGGCGTGCTAGTTGCGGTCCTGGGTGAGCGTGGCCCACAGCCCGTAGCCGTGCATGGCCTGGACGTCGCGTTCCATCTCCTCGCGGCTGCCGCTGGAGACGACGGCGCGGCCCTTCTGGTGGACGTCCAGCATCAGCTTGTGCGCCTTGTCCTTGGAGTAGCCGAAGTACGCCTGGAACACGTAGGTCACGTAGCTCATGAGGTTGACCGGGTCGTTGTGGACCAGCGTCACCCAGGGGACGTCGGGCTCGGGGACGACGAGGTGGTCCTCGGCCGATTCGGGACGTTCGATCTCTGTAGGGGCGACGCTCACCTGTCCCATGCTGCCACTCGCAGGGGCCCCTCGCACAAACGGCCCCACCCCGGCACCCCCATCTCGTCACTTTGACGAAATAGGGGTAGCATCCCCGGCATGAACTCTGCGGACCTTGGGCGACGGGTCGGTGTGCCCTCGACAGCGCTCTTCACCGACCAGTACGAGCTCACGATGGTGCAGGCCGCGCTGAAGGCCGGGACGGCCGGACGGCACTCGGTCTTCGAGGCGTTCACCCGCCGGCTGCCGGAGGGGCGGCGCTACGGCGTCGTGGCGGGCACCGGGCGGGTCCTGGACGCGGTGGAGAACTTCCACTTCGACGAGGAGATGCTCGGCTTCCTGCGGGACCAGGCGATCGTGGACGGGCCGACGCTGGACTACCTGGCGGACTACCGGTTCGGCGGCGACATCTGGGGCTACCCGGAGGGCGAGGTCTACTTCCCGGGGTCGCCGGTCCTGCGCGTGGAGGGCTCGTTCGCCGAGTGCGTGCTCCTGGAGACGGTGATCCTCTCGATCCTCAACCACGACTCGGCCATCGCCGCGGCGGCCTCCCGGATGTCGGCGGCGGCGGGCGGGCGGCGGCTGATCGAGATGGGCGCGCGCCGCACGCACGAGCTGTCGGCGGTCGCCTCGGCCCGTGCCGCGTACATCGGCGGCTTCGACACCACCTCCGACCTGGCGGCCGGCTTCCGCTACAACATCCCGACGGTCGGCACGAGCGCCCACGCCTTCACCCTGCTGCACGACACGGAGCGGGACGCCTTCCGGGCCCAGGTGGACTCGCTGGGGCGCGGTACGACGCTGCTGGTGGACACGTACGACGTGGCCGAGGCGGTCCGGACGGCGGTCGAGATCGCCGGGCCGGAGCTCGGCGCGGTACGGATCGACTCGGGCGACCTGCTGCTCGTCGCCCACCGGGTGCGCCAGCAGCTGGACGAGCTGGGCGCCACCGGGACGAAGATCGTGGTGACCTCGGACCTGGACGAGTACGCCATCGCCTCGCTGGCCGCGGCGCCGGTGGACGCGTACGGGGTGGGCACGCAGCTCGTCACGGGCAGCGGGCACCCCACCTGCTCGATGGTCTACAAGCTCGTCGCCCGCGCGGGGTCCGGCGATCCGGGCGACGAGCTGCGGCCGGTCGCGAAGAAGTCGATGGGCGCGAAGTCCTCCAAGGGCGGCCGCAAGTGGGCGGCGCGCCGGCTGGACGAGGAGGGCGTGGCCGAGGCCGAGGTGATCGGCACCGGGCCGGTGCCCGCCGGCCTGGCCGACCGGCAGCTGCTGGTGGAGCTGGTCCGGGGCGGCGAGGTGGTGGCCCGTGAGCCGCTGGACGCGGCGCGGGACCGGCACATCGCGGCGCGGGCGGGTCTGCCGTTGTCGGCGATGCAGCTCTCGCGCGGCGAGGCGGTCATCCCCACGGAGTACGCGTGACGGGCGCGCTTGATTGAACCGCTGGAATCTCTAGGCTCGGGACCGTCCCCGTACCGCTCCCCCACTCCCCGAAGGACAGCCACCATGCACCGCGCCTTGATCGTCGTGGACGTTCAGAACGATTTCTGTGAGGGCGGGAGCCTCGCCGTGGCGGGGGGTGCCGATGTCGCCGCCGCCATCACCGACCTGATCGGCGAGAGCCGGCCCGCCTACCGGTACGTGGTGGCCACCCGGGACCACCACATCGATCCCGGCGACCACTTCTCGTCGGCGCCCGACTTCGAGCACTCCTGGCCGCCGCACTGCGTGGCCGGTACGGAGGGCGTGGGCTTCCACCCGAATTTCGCCCCCGCGGTCGCCTCCGGGGCCATCGACACGGTGTTCGACAAGGGTGCCCACGCGGCGGCGTACAGCGGCTTCGAGGGCCTGGACGAGAACGGCACCGGTCTCGCCGAGTGGCTGCGCGAGCGGGACGTCCGCGAGGTCGACGTGGTCGGCATCGCCACCGACCACTGCGTGCGCGCGACCGCGCTGGACGCCGTCCGCGAGGGCTTCGACACGCAGGTGCTGCTGGACCTGACCGCGGGCGTCGCCGGGGCGACGACGGACCGGGCGCTGGCCGAGCTGCGCGGCGCGGGCGTGAAGCTGACCGGCAAGCCGGTCGTCTGAGCGTCCCGGGGGCCGGGGTCAGCCCCGGCCGGCCGGGACCGCCGGTGCGGGCTCCAGGAGGGTGCGGATGGGGTGCCAGAGCTCCTGCGCGCAGCCGGGTCTCGCGCGCCACAGGACGCCGTCCGGGTGGTGCAGGACGGCGGTGACCTCGTCCGGGGTGGGCGGCTCGGCGTTGCCCCGCAGATAGACGGCGCGCAGGCCCAGGTTCCGCAGCCGGGTCAGGGCGCGGGACCGGTTCGCCGCGTGCACCAGGACCCGGACGGGGGCGCCCGGACCGGGGCCGTCCGCCGGGGCCGGCAGGGTGATCGCGACGACCACACTGCCGTTCGGCAATTTGCTGAATCCTCCGCCTGCCATGCGTACGCGCTCCCCCGTGAGACATCGTGTCAATAAGAAAGTGAACAGGGGCACCTAAACACGATCGGCCGCCGCCCGCTAGAGGGCGACGGCCGATCATGCTGTGACCTGCGGTTATGCGGTACTACTTCTTCGAGGCACCGACCTGGACGGTCATCGTGTCGCCGCTGAGCGGCTCGTTGACGATCGTGATCTTGGTGTTGGTGTCAGGAACCTTGACGCTTCCGGTCGGGTTCTCCTTGTACCAGTAGGTGCCCTTGTGGTCGTCGAAGGACGGGACGCCGAGCTGCGGCTTGATCTTCACGGCCTGGTCGGCCAGGTGCAGCGTGAAGCCGTCCGTCGGGTACCAGCTGAAGGGCGCGTCGAAGGGCTGGATCTTGTTGCGGATGATCGAGCCGTTCGCCCACTTCAGCGGCTTGGCGTGCGCGTCCACCGGCAGGATCAGGCCCTGACCCGGGTGCTGCGAGACGTTGTTGTCCTTCTGGGAGGTGTCCCAGAGCCAGACCAGCAGGCCGTTCTGGTACGGGAAGTGCTCGACCCAGTCCGGACGGGTGGTGGAGAACCCGAAGTTGTACGGGCCCGTCTTGAGCGTCTCGTCGTAGCTGACGTACTGACGGTTCTCCGCGAGGTAGTACTGCGGGTAGTCCTTCTCGAACGACGCGCCGACCCGCGAGAAGCCCTTGCTGGTCCAGCCGTTGTCGTCGCCCTCGGCGTTGTCCGTGAAGAGCGCGGTGCCGTCGGCGGTGACCGAGATGGTGTCGGCCGCGAAGCCCACGCCGCCCGCGCCGCCGTCGGTGGCGTAGCGGAAGCGGATGTCGATCTTCTGGCCCGCGTAGGCGTCCAGCGAGTACGACAGCTTCTGGTACTTGCCGGAGACGTCGGTCAGGGCCGGCTTGTCACTGGCGTCGCGCGGGATCGGCTGACCGTCGGCGGTGCCGTCGATCGCGGTCCAGCTGGTGCCGCCGTTGGTGGACACCTCGGTGTAGAGGTAGTCGTAGTCCTTCTCGATGTCCCACCAGCCCTGGAGGTCCAGGGACGCCTTGGACTTGCCGGTCAGGTCGACGGAGCGCGACAGCGTGTTGCTGAGGTTGTCGCCCATGTCGCTCCACCACTGCTTGGCGCCCTCGGCGGGCGTCGTGACGGCGGTGGTGACGGCCTTCTTCGGCAGCTCGACGACGAGCGCCTGCTTGTCCTTGGTGTTGTACTCGGACACGCCCAGCTTGTGGGTGGACTTCGTCGCGGCCTTGGCCTCGGCGTAGTTCAGCCAGCCCAGCTGGAGCTTGTCCCAGGCGGTCATGTCACCGGGCATGTCCCCGATGCTGTTCTTGCCGGTGCCGAGCCAGGAGCCCGCCGACATCAGCGACCAGAAGCCGACCGAGTTCTCGGCGGTGTTGGTCGTGTCGTAGAGGTCCGGGAGACCGAGGTCGTGGCCGTACTCGTGGGCGAAGACGCCCAGGCCGCCGTTCTCGGGCTGCGCGGTGTAGTCGCCGACCCAGATGCCGGTGTCGCCGATCTCGGTGCCGCCGGCCTTGTTGTTGGCCGGGCCGGTGGCGCCGGCGTTGGTGCCGTACGCGTACCAGCGGTGCGCCCAGATGGCGTTGGTGCCCTCGACGCCGCCGCCGGCCGACTCGTCCTCGCCCGCGTGCACGATCTGGAAGTGATCGATGTAGCCGTCGGGCTCGTTGAAGTCGCCGTCGTTGTCGTAGTCGTAGCGGTCCCACTGGTCGTACTGCGCCAGGTCCGCCTTGATCTGCTCCTGCGTACGGCCCTTGGCCTTCTGGTCCGCGGCCCAGGCGTTGACGCCGTCCCTGATCATGTCCCAGGCGTTGGCGCAGTTGGTCGAACCGCAGTAGTTCGAGCCGTAGCGCGCCTCGTTGTAGGGGACCTTGACCCAGTCGGAGACCTCACCGTCGACCGAGTAACGGCCGGACGAGGTCTTCTCGTAGTACGTCTTCAGAGAGTGCTTGCCGGCACCCTCGCCGAAGTACAGGTCCTGGAAGTGCGCCTGGTTGTAGTCGGCCTGCCAGGCGGTGCTGTTGTCCTTCTTCGGGTCCGGCTGGGCGATCTGGTTGTGCAGCGGTCCCGGCGTGCCGCCGTACTTCTTGACGGGGGGCTTGGGGCCCGCGCCGTCCGGGTCGTACGTGGTCGTGTCGTCGACCTTGTCGCCGAACTCCACCAGCACGGTGAAGATCTTGTCGGTCTTCTCCCGGCCGAGCTCGACGTACTTGTTGCTGTCGAGCTTGACGACCTTGGAGCCCTCGCGCGACGAGACCTTCTTGTCGCCGGATATGACCTGTTCCAGGGCAGCCTGGCGCTGAGCGGCCTGCTGCTTGCTGAACGGGCCCTCCAGGTCGTGGTCGTTGCCCTTGGCCGACCCCGGGTCCCGGCGGTCGATCGAGGCAGCGGTGCCTGACGCCTGGTCATCTGCCTGAGCGGTGGCGAAGGCGGATGCGGTCGCGGCGGTCGCGGCCATGGCCACGACAACCGCTCCGGTCCGAAGCGCCCGTCTCTTAATGATCACGTGATGCAGTCCTCCCCGGCGCCCGCGGCGACGGCCCGGGAGTGTGGAGAGGCCGCGCGCGGAACGCGTCACAAGTGACGACATTCGACCGGAGTTACGGAAGAAAAGACAGACCTTGACTTGAACGGAGCAAGTGCACTATGCAGGAGCACCACTCCGGTATGCGGACGAGACGTTCGCCACCCACCGGCGCGTCAACCCCCCGCAGGAGCGCGGGAGATGACTCCGTGCGCCCCCCATGCACCGGCACTGTGGGTTAGGTTACGCTTACCACCCGTTCCTCCAGGGCATCCACCGTCATAGAGTCGCTTGACAGCGCGACCGTGTTGAGAGACCGCCCATCCGACGTCCCGAGGACGGAAAACGCCATGCCGCGTCCCACTGCCGCACAGCTCTCCTACGGTTCGGTCACCGTCGTCCTCTCGACCCTGGCCATGTTGCTGCTGTTCCGGACCACTTCGGGCATCGGTGTCGCCGCCGTCGGCACGGTCGCGCTCGCCCTCGGACTCGCGGTGTCCCTCACCCTCCCCGCGAGGTCCCGCCGGCACACGGCGAGGGCGGCGAGGACGGCCGCCCCGGTGTCCGCACACCGTGGCACCGCGCCCGCCGCCCGGGACGAGGACCGCTCGCCGGTCTCCGCGCAGAGCCTGCGCTGAGTTCCGGGCCGGGTCCGGGTCGAGCCTCAGTTGACGGTGACCACCACCGTCTTGGCCGCCTTGTCCTGGAGCCCCTGCCGGTAGGGCTTGTCGGTGAACATCAGCACGATGTTGATCAGCCACCACAGGCACGGGCAGCACAGCAGTGCCGGCAGCCACAGCACCACGGCCCGCAGGAACGCCGCGCCGGTGTCCGGCACCCTGCCGTCGTTGAGCATCGCGACCCGCATCTTCAGCAGCCGCTTGCCGAGCGTGCGGCCGTCCTTGTGCGTGAAGTACGTGTCGTACGCGACGTAGCAGACGAGCCCGATCAGCGACCAGACCAGCTGGTGCCCGCTGTAGGTCTGGGCGAAGACATCGCTGACGTCGTCGTTGCCGTTGCTGTCCGACACCTCGACCGCGCCGCCCCACGGCAGCGAGATCAGGTACAGCGGGATGGAGATGATCAGGAAGTCGATCAGCCGGGCCAGGATGCGCTTGCCGGGCTCCGCGAGCGGCGGCATCCCCGCCAGCGGGTCCGCTCCGCCGTACGGGCCGCCTCCCCCGTAGGGTCCCGGATCGTACGGCGGTGGCGGCGGCGGTGCGCCGTAGGGCGAGCCGGACGACGGCGGCTGGTCCCCGGGCGGCTGCTTCCTGAACGGGTCGTCCTCGGGCGGCTGACCGGGCGGCGGCTGATCGTTGCTCATGGGGGCAGTGCATCGCGGGGCCCGGGGCCCCGCAACGGCTCAGGTGCGTTCGGGGGACGGCGTCCGGCGGATGGTGTCAGCCCGCGACGAAGGTGCGCGCCGCCTTGTCGTGCCAGCACTGGCGCCACGGCCGGTCCACCAGGCACCACAGCACGCCGGCGATCCCGACGACGAGGACACCCGGCACCCCGAACACCAGCCAGCGGCGCAGCGCGGCGCCGAAGCCGGGGGTCTCGTGGGACTCGATGTCCCGTACGTCGACGCCGCACAGCTTCTTGCCGAGCGTACGGCCCCACTTCGCGGTCGGCAGCGCGTCCAGGAGTACGCCCAGCACGAGGAACACCCCGAGCAGCGCGCCGCCCAGCGCGGCCGTGGTGGAGTCCAGCAGCCAGACGGTGACCGTCTCACCGCTCTGCCTGGCCGCGTCGAGCTTCCCGTCGATGTGGTCCACGGCCCGGCCGGCCAGCGGCACGGCGGCCACGGCGGTGAGCGCGCCCAGCACGAGAGTGTCGATGAGGCGGGCGGCGACCCGCTTGCCGAGCGGGGCGGGGCGACCGGACGTGCGCGCCGCGACGAGGTCCCGGAAGGGGTCGTTGGCGGGGGGCCTCCACGGGGTTACCGGTGCGGGGCGCGTGCGGAGGGTCAACGTGCCTTCAGCCTGGTCCGGCTCACCGGTTCCGTCCTCAATCGCCGGACGGGCTTGATTTGGCTGGACGAGCTGGTCAGCCGCAGCCAGTTGCGCCTCAGCCCGTTGAAACCCAGCCCGTCCGGCGTTTGAGGACGGAACCCTCTGCGCGGGGGGCGCCGCGTCCTCGGGGGGCGGGGCCGCCGGTGCCGCCGCGGTCCCCGGGGCCTCCGCGCCGCCCCAGGAGACGCGGTGGTCCCGGTCCCCGGCGAAGCCGGACTGGTGGGAGGCGTCGGCCTGCCAGGCGGTGGCGGGTTCGGGGCGGCCGTCCTCGGGGCCCTCCTCGTCGAGGAACACCGGCCCGGTCTCCTCGACCACCGCCGGCTCCGACGGTTCCGCCTGCCCCGTCGGCTCCGGCTTCGGGGCCGGGCGGCTGGAACCGGGCACCCAGGAGTTGCCGTTCCAGTAGCGGACGTAGCCGGGGATGGACGGGTCGGGGTAATAGCCCTCGCGGGGGCTCTCGTCACCGGGTGCCGGGGTTGGGGCGCTCATCACCGTGGTCCCGTATCTCTTCGCGGCCTCAATACAGGGGTCCACATCTACCAGACGGGCGCGTACTCCCGTGCCGGTCCGGCCGTTTGGCCCTCTTTCCGGTCACGCGAACTTTTTTCGCGAAGTCGCGTAATGGATGGCGTGCGGCGCGCTCTCACCTGTGCGGGCCGGTCGTGGGACCGGCCCCGGACAACGGAAGGACGCCGTCATGCACACCGTCGTGGAACGCGAACTGGAGCTCAAGCTGGTCCTCTCGCCGGAGCGCAGCATCCCCGTACCGGCCAGGCTGACGTACCGCACGGAGGACCCGTACGCGGTGCACATCACCTTCCACATCACCTCGGACGCGCCGGTGTACTGGACGTTCGCCCGGGACCTGCTGGTGGAGGGGGTGTTCCGGCCGTGCGGGCAGGGGGACGTGCGGATCTGGCCCACCAAGGTGGACGGGGCCAGTGTCATCTGCGTGGCGCTGACCTCCCCGGACGGCAACGCGCTGCTGGAGGTGCCGTCCGCGGCCGTCGCGGTCTGGGTGGAGCGGACGCTGCGCGTGGTGCCGCCGGGTACGGAGACCGAACGGCTCGGCATCGACGAGGGGCTGGCCGAACTCCTCGCCCCGCTGCCCGCCGACGACCTGTGGATGAGCGACCCGTGGCCGTCGGACGAGTCGCAGGACGGGGAGGGTTGAGGAGCGCGGGCCGGGACCGGGGCCGGTCAGAACACCTTGCCCGGGTTGAGCAGCCCGAGCGGGTCGAACGCCTGCTTGATGCCCCGGTGCAGCTCCACGCCGGTCTCGCCGAGTTCGCGGGCCAGCCACTCCTTCTTCAGCACGCCCACCCCGTGCTCGCCGGTGATCGTGCCGCCGAGCGCGAGACCGAGCTCCATGATCGCGTCGAAGGACTCCCGGGCCCGCCGGGACTCGTCGGCGTCGGCGGGGTCGAAGCAGACGACGGGGTGGGTGTTGCCGTCGCCCGCGTGGGCGCAGACGCCGATGGTGAGGCCGTACGTGCGGGCGATCTCCGCCGTGCCCGCCAGCATCGCACCGAGCCGCGAACGCGGTACGCACACGTCGTCGATCATCGTCGCCGGCTTGACGGTCTCCAGCGCGGTCAGCGACATCCGCCGGGCCCGGAGCAGCATCTCGGACTCGGCCGCGTCCTCCGCCGGGACGACCTCCGTGGCACCGGCGGCGGTGCACAGGTCGGCGACGGCGGCGAGGTCGGCGGCCGGGTCCGGGGTGTCGAAGGCCGCGAGCAGCAGGGCCTCCGTGGTCTCGGGGAGACCCATGTTCGCCATGCGGTTGACCGCCTGGACGGTCGTACGGTCCATCAGTTCGAGGAGTGACGGGGTGTGGCCGCTCTCCATGATCCGGCAGACCGCGTCGCAGGCGCCCGCCGCGTCGGCGAACTCGGCGGCCAGGACGAGCTGCCGGGACGGCCTGGGTTTCAGTGCGAGGACGGCCTTCACGACGATCCCGAGGCTGCCCTCGGAGCCGACGAAGAGGCGGGTGAGGTCGTATCCGGCGACGCCCTTGGCGGTGCGGCGGCCGGTGGTGAGCAGGCGCCCGTCCGCGAGGACGACGTCGAGGCCGAGGACGTATTCGGCGGTGACCCCGTACTTCACGCAGCACAGGCCGCCGGACGCGGTGCCGATGTTGCCGCCGATGGTGCACGTCTCCCAGCTGGAGGGGTCCGGCGGGTAGTACAGGCCGACTTCGTCCACCGCGCGGGACAGCACGGCGTTGATCACCCCGGGCTCCACGACGGCGACCCGGTCGACGGGGCTGATCTCCAGGATGCGGTCCATCTTCACCAGGGAGAGCACGATGCAGCCGTCCGTGGCGTTGGCGGCGCCCGACAGGCCCGTGCGGGCCCCCTGCGGGACGACCGGGAGGCGGAGCGCGGTGGCGGTGCGCATGACGTGCTGGACCTGCTCCACGGTGCGCGGGAGCACGACGACGGCGGGGGCACCGGCCGCGCAGAAGCTCGCCATGTCGTGGGCGTAGGAGGCGGTGACGTCCGGGTCGGTGATCAGTGCCTCGGCGGGAAGACCCGCCCGCAGCCGTTCGAGGAGATCGTCCATGATCCAAGCGTGACACCCGGGCCCATTGGTGTGAACCCGTCTGCGGCGGCGTTCCCAAGGCTCGGTGTGATCTTCATACTGACGCACAGTGAGCGGCATGGATCTCACGCCTCAGCAGCCCCCGGGGGCCTCCGGGCCCGAGTACTCCTTCGACACCGACTGGTCCGCCCCGGACGCCTCCCCGCCGGACCCCGCGTCCCCGGCCGAACCCCCTCCCCCCACGATGCGCACGACGCTGCGCCGGGCCGCCTTCGGCATGGTGGCGGGCGCGGTCCTGGTGACGGGCGCGGTGGTCGCGGTGCCCGACGACGACAAGGACGCGGCACCGCCCGTGGCAGGGCCGGTCTCGCGCGCGATGTCCGCGACGGCCGCGGGCTCCCCCGCCTCGCTCGCCGACCTGAGGGCGCTCATCGGGGACCGGCAGAAGTGGGTGGGCACGCACCCCTCGGACGCGGACTCCTGGGCGGTGCTCGGGTCGGCGTACGTGGAGGCGGGGCGGCGGGCCGCCGATCCGGCGTACTACACCCGGGCCGAGCAGGCGCTGAAGCGGTCGCTGGACGTGCGCCCCGGCGAGAGCGGCAACACGGCCGCCTGGGTGGGCCTCGCGTCCCTGGCCAACGCCCGCCGCGACTTCGTGACCGCCAAGAAGTGGGGCGAGACGGTCCGGAAGCGCACGCCGAAGGAGTGGACGGTCTACCCGCAGCTGATCGACGCCTACAACGGCCTCGGCGACCAGAAGTCCGCCATCACGGCGGTCGAGCGGTTCACCGAACTGCGGGCCGGGGTCCCGGCGCTGGGCCGGGCCGCCGAGATGTACCGCGACCGGGGCTGGCGCGAGGACGCGCTGGCCACCGCGCAGGACGCGGCGAACCGGGCGAAGGCACCGGCCGAGAAGGCCGCCTGCCTGTCCAGGCTGGGCGACCTGGCCTGGGAGCGCGGCGAGCCGGAGGAGGCCGTGGCGCAGTACGGGGCGGCGCTGCGCGTCGAGAAGGGCCACCAGCCCTCGCTGGCCGGGCGGGCCCGGGCGCTCGCGGCCCTCGGGCGCACCGACGAGGCCGTGCGGGACTACCAGGCCGCCCTGGCGAAGTCGCCGCGCCCCGGCTACCTGCTCGAACTGGGCGAGCTCTACGAGTCGTTGGGGCTCGACGGCGACTCGGTGGGCCAGTACGAGAAGCTGCGGGCGGCCCTGGACCGGGGCAAGGCGCGTGGCGTGGACGAGTCGCTGCTCCTGGGCCGCTTCGAGGCCGCGCACGGCGACGCGGAGGCGGCGGTGGGGCTGCTGCGGGCCGAGTGGCAGCGGGGCCACCGCAGCCCGGCGGTGGCGGACGCGCTGGGCTGGGCGCTGCACCGGTCGGGCGACTCGGACGGGGCGCTGGAGTACGCGCAGCGGGCGGTGGACTCGGGCGGGCAGAACGCCTCGTACGCCTACCACCTGGGGATGGTGCAGCGCGCGCTGGGCGACTACGGCTCGGCGCGCCGCCAGTTGGAGGGGGCGCTGCGGACCAACCCGAAGTTCTCGCCGCTGGACGCGCCGCTGGCCCGGGAGGCGCTGGACGACCTGGGCGAGCCCCCGGCGGGCGGCCCGGCGGACATGCAGCCGCCACCGGCCCCTGAGCCCCCGGCACCACAGGCCCCGGCGCCCCAGGCCCCCGCACCGCAGGCCCCGGCGCCCCAGGCCCCCGCACCGCAGGCCCCGGCGTCCGGGCAGCAGCCCGCGCCCGGCGGGGGTACGGCGGCCGCGGCGGCCGTCGCGCAGGCCCCCGTAGAGCCGTCCCCGGCACCGGCCGCGGCCGTTCGCTGACGCAGCGGCACACGGACGGAGGGGCGGGCCGGAAGGCGGCCCGCCCCTCACTCAGGTCCTCACGCGTCAGAGGTTGCCGCGCTTCTCCTGCTCGCGCTCGATCGCCTCGAAGAGGGCCTTGAAGTTGCCCTTTCCGAAGCCCATGGAGCCGTGGCGCTCGATCATCTCGAAGAAGACGGTCGGGCGGTCCTGGACCGGCTTGGTGAAGATCTGGAGCAGGTAGCCGTCCTCGTCGCGGTCCACGAGGATCTTCAGCTCGCGCAGGGTCTCGACCGGCACCCGGGTCTCCCCGGCCCACTCGCCGAGCGTGTCGTAGTACGAGTCCGGGGTGTCCAGGAACTGCACACCGGCGGCGCGCATCGCCTTGACCGAGGCGACGATGTCGTTCGTGGCGAGCGCCATGTGCTGGACACCGGCGGCGCCGTAGAACTCCAGGTACTCGTCGATCTGCGACTTCTTCTTCGCGATGGCCGGCTCGTTGATCGGGAACTTGACCTTGAGCGTGCCGTCGGCAACGACCTTGGACATCAGCGCGGAGTACTCGGTGGCGATGTCGTCGCCCACGAACTCCTTCATGTTCGTGAAGCCCATGACCTTGTTGTAGAACGCGACCCACTCGTTCATCCGGCCGAGCTCGACGTTGCCGACGCAGTGGTCGATGGCCTGGAAGAAGCGCTTGGCCGGCGGCTCGACGATCGGGGTGGCGGCGACGTAGCCGGGCAGGTACGGGCCGTCGTAGCCGGAGCGCTCGACCAGAGTGTGGCGGGTCTTGCCGTACGTGGCGATGGCGGCGCGCACGACGGTGCCGTGCTCGTCCTTCGTCTCGTACGGCTCCTCGATGCCGGTGGCCCCGTGCTCGACGGCGTACGCGTACGCCGCGCGGGCGTCCGGGACCTCGATGGCGAGGTCGATCACGCCGTCGCCGTGCGCCGCGACGTGGTCCTCCAGGAAGTGGCCCCAGTCCGAGGACGCCTTCACCACGGAGGTGAGGACGAAGCGGGCGGAGCCGCTGGTCAGCACGTAGCTCGCGGTCTCGCGGCTGCCGGTCTCGGGGCCGGAGTAGGCGACCAGCTTCATGCCGAAGGCGGTCGAGTAGTAGTGCGCGGCCTGCTTGGCGTTGCCCACGGCGAAGACGACGGCGTCCATCCCCTTGACGGGGAAGGGGTCGGCCTGCCGCTCCGCTGCGCTCCGCCTCGGCTCCTTATTCGAATCCTGGCTGCCGAGCCCCGTCTCGGGGGTGCTGTGCATCGTCTCTGTCATGCCCAGAGGTTCCCGCCACTCCGCAAGGTGCGCAACAGTTCGCGAAATCACTGGTCAACCTGTACAGCTGGTGGCCATGATGGCCGGACTATCTGTACATGGTGCCCATCACACCGACGGAGGCCGGGGCATGGCGATCGACCGACTGGACGGGCGGCTCATCGTGCTGCTCGCGCGTGAACCCAGGATCGGCGTCCTGGAGGCGTCGCGCAGGCTGGGCGTGGCGCGCGGGACGGTGCAGGCGCGCTTGGACCGCCTTCAGTCGAATGGCGCCATCCGCGGTTTCGGGCCGGACGTCGATCCGGCGGCCCTCGGCTACCCGGTCACCGCGTTCGCGACGCTGGAGATCAAACAGGGCCAAGGTGCCGACGTACGGGCGCACTTGAGCGGCGTACCGGAGGTCCTCGAACTGCACACCACCACCGGGCACGGGGACATGCTGTGCCGGCTCGTGGCCCGGTCCAACGCGGACCTTCAGCGGGTGATCGACCGGGTTGTCGGATTTGATGGCATCGTCCGGGCCTCCACGGCCATCGTCATGGAGAACCCCGTGCCGCTGCGCGTCATCCCGCTCGTGGAACAGGCGGCGCGGGACACCGACTGAGCAGAGGAGGACGGGTGAGCTTCTGGGAGTACGTGGCCAACCGTCATCAGCAGTTGCTCACGGATGCCTTCCAGCACGTCAGCGCGGTCTTCCAGTGCATGGTCATCGCCACCGTCCTCGGCGTCCTGATCGGGGTCGTCAGCTATCGCAGCGGCTGGGGCTCCTCGGTGGCGATCACCTCGACGGCGACCGTGCTCACCATCCCGTCGCTCGCCGCCATCGGTCTCCTCATCCCGCTGGTCGGCCTGGGCGTCGCCCCGACGGTGATCACGCTGACGCTGTACGGGCTGCTCCCCGTCGTCCGCAACGCGATCGTGGGCCTGCGCGGCGTCGACCCGGCCCTGGTGGACGCGGCCAAGGGCATCGGGATGTCGCGGACCGCGCGGCTGTTCAAGGTGGAGCTGCCGCTGGCCTGGCCGCCGATCCTGACCGGCATCCGGGTCTCCACGCAGATGCTGATGGGGATCGCCGCCATCGCCGCGTACGCCTCCGGGCCCGGCCTCGGCAACGAGATCTTCCGGGGCATCGCCTCGCTGGGCAGCGCCAACGCGATCAACCAGGTGCTCGCGGGCACGCTCGGCATCGTCATCCTCGCCCTGCTCTTCGACGCCGCGTACGTCCTGCTGGGCCGGCTCACCATCCCGAGGGGAATCCGTGTCTGAGACCGAGGCCCTGCCGGAGCCGGTGGCCACCTCCGGCGCCGCCATCCAGCTGGAGAACCTGTCCAAGCGCTACCCGGGCAACCCGAACCCGGCCGTGGAGAACGTCTCCATGGAGATCAAGGCCGGCGAGACCGTGATCTTCGTGGGTCCGTCCGGCTGCGGGAAGTCCACCACGCTGAAGATGATCAACCGGCTGATCGAGCCCACCTCGGGCCGCATCCGGATCGACGACGAGGACGTCACCGACATCGACCCGGTGAAGCTGCGCCGGAAGATCGGTTACGCGATCCAGTCCTCCGGGCTCTTCCCGCACATGACGGTCGCCGAGAACATCGCCCTGGTCCCGAAGATGGTGGGCTGGTCCAAGTCCCGGGTGAAGGACCGGGTGGAGGAGATGCTCGACCTGGTCGGGCTCGATCCGCGCGAGTTCCACGGCCGCTATCCGCGCGCGCTCTCCGGCGGGCAGCAGCAGCGCGTGGGCGTGGCCCGGGCGCTGGCCGCCGATCCGCCGGTGCTGCTGATGGACGAGCCGTTCGGCGCGGTCGACCCGATCACCCGCGACCACCTCCAGGACGAGCTCATCCGGCTCCAGCACGAGCTGCACAAGACGATCGTCTTCGTCACGCACGACTTCGACGAGGCGATCAAGCTCGGCGACCGGATCGCCGTCCTGCGCGAGCGCTCGCACATCGCGCAGTTCGACACCCCGGAGGCCATCCTCACCAATCCGACGGACGACTTCGTCTCCGGATTCGTCGGCGCGGGCGCGGCGCTGAAGCGGCTCAACCTGACGCGCGTGCGCGAGGTGGAGATCGCGGACTTCCCGACCGTGACCGTGGACGACCCGCTCCAGTCGATCTTCAACAAGCTGCGCAGCGGCTCGCACAACGAGCTGCTGATGCTGGACCGCCGGGGCCGCCCGTACAAGTGGCTGCGGCGCGGCGACCTGATGCGGGCCCGGGGCTCCCTGGCGCGCGCCGGGCAGCTGGTCCACGACACGGTGACCCGCGACGCGACGCTGCACGACGCGCTGGAGGCCGTGCTCACCGACAGCGGCGGGCGGGTGGCGGTGACCGGGCGGCGCGGTGAGTTCACCGGGGTGGTGGACATGCACACCCTGATGAACTCGGTGCACGAGCTCCTGGAGGCGGACCGGCTGACCGCCATCGAGCACCAGCACGACCTGGAGGAGCTGCGCGTCCACCAGACCGCGGAGGAGCTGGAGGGCGGTGCGGGCGCATGACCCCCGACTCCCCCTCCGGCTCCTCCCGCGCACGGCCGCCGGGCGAGCACGACGTGAAGGGGCACGCCTTCCGCGACGAGGAGGCGGACGCGGAGGCGGAGGCGGAACAGCGGCCCGCCCCGCAGCCGGCGAAGCCGGCGCGGCGGATCACCTGGCGGAAGCTGGTGGTGCTCCCGGCGGTCCTCGCGGTCGTCCTGGTCCTCACGTACGTCTGGATCGAGAACGTGCACCTGGACTCGATCGCGGAGAACTCGATCGCCGGTGACACCGTCGAGGTGCGCTGGTGGCAGCACGTGAAGCTGACCGCGATCTCCACCTTCTGGGTGCTGATCATCGCCATTCCGCTGGGCATCGCGCTGACCCGGCGCGGGCTGAGCAGGGCGGCCCCCGTGGTGACGGCGATCGCCAACATCGGGCAGGCGACCCCGGCGATCGGTCTGCTGGCACTGCTGGTGATCTGGCTGGGCATCGGCCCGTCGACCGCGATCACCGGCATGGTGATCTACGCCGTGCTGCCGGTGCTGTCCAATACGGTCGCCGGTCTCAAGGCGATCGAGCCGAACATGGTGGAGGCCGCGCGCGGCATCGGGATGTCGGCCATGGGCACCCTGACCCGGGTCGAGCTGCCCCTCGCCGTGCCGTTGATCCTCGCCGGGGTCCGGACCGCGCTCGTGCTGAACGTGGGCACGGCGACCCTGGCGACCTTCGGGGGCGGCGGCGGGCTCGGCGACCTGATCACCTCGGGCATCCAGACCCAGCGCATGCCGGTCCTGGTGCTGGGCTCGGTCCTGACGGTGGTGCTGGCGCTGCTGGTGGACTGGCTGGCCTCGCTGGCCGAGGTGGCGCTGACCCCGCGCGGGCTGGAGGTGGGGCGATGAGGACGCGGACGCGTGGGACGCTCGCGGCAGGGGCCGCGCTGTCGCTGGTGCTGGCCGGGTGCGGGCTGAAGAGCGGGTCGCCGATGGTGGACGACGTGGTGCCCGGGTCGGTCGGGCAGGGGCAGCCGCTGGACGGCGCGTCGCTGACCGTCACCTCGAAGAACTTCAGCGAGAACATCATCCTGGGCCAGATGATCGGGCTGATCTTCAAGGCGGCCGGGGCGGAGGTCCTGGACCGGACGAACCTGCCGAGCTCGATCAGCGCCCGCGAGGCGGTCATCCAGGGCGACGCGGACGCCGAGTACGAGTACACGGGCACCGGCTGGATCACGTACCTCGGGCACGCGAAGCCGATCAAGGACCCGATGGAGCAGTGGAAGGCGGTGCGCGACGCGGACCTGAGGAACGGGGTGACCTGGCTGCGGCCGTCCACTCTCAACAACACGTATGCGCTCGCCATCAGCCGCAAGAACAACGCCAAGTACCACCTGAAGACGCTCTCCGACGTCGCGGCCCTGGCGAAGAAGAACCCGGCGGCGGTGACGGTCTGCGTCGAGAACGAGTTCGCCTCGCGCGACGACGGGCTGCCCGGCATGGAGAAGGCGTACGGGATGTCCCTGCCGGCGTCCAACATCAAGAAGATGGACGCGGGGATCATCTACACCCAGGTCTCCAAGTCCGACTCCTGCCTGCTCGGCGAGGTCTTCACCACGGACGGGCGGATCAGGGCGATGAACCTGGAGGTGCTGGAGGACGACAAGCACTTCTTCCCCAACTACAACGCGGCGCCCGTCGTCCACACCCCGACGCTGGAGAAGTACCCGGAGATCGCCGGCCTCCTCGATCCGCTCAGCAAGCGGCTGAACACGGAGGTCGCCCAGGTGCTGAACGCCAGGGTGGACGTCGACGGGCAGGATCCGCACGAGGTGGCGAAGGACTGGCTGATCGAGGAGGGGTTCATCAAGGAGGGCTGAGCCGGCCCGGCGCCTTCCCGGTCCCGGTCAGCAGCTGGGGATCCTGCCGCCGTGGTCCAGGGCCCGCAGCGAGTTCACGGCGTCCTTCAGCGTGGTGACCGGGATCAGCCGCAGACCCTTCGGCAGCTCGGACTCCGCCTCGGAGCACTCCGCCTTCGGCACGAGGAAGACGGTCGCCCCGTCCCGCCGGGCCGCCTGCGTCTTGAGCGAGACCCCGCCGACCGCGCCGACCGTGCCGTCCGCGTCGATGGTGCCCGTGCCCGCGATGGTGCGGCCACCGGTGAGGTCGCCGCCCGAGCCGTCGCCGTCCAGCTTGTCCACGATGCCGAGCGCGAAGAACAGCCCGGCGCTGGGGCCGCCGATGTCCGCCAGGTGCAGGGTGACGTCGACCGAGCCGGGTTTGCGGTCCAGATAGTTCAGGGCGGCGTCGACGGCGGCGTCCTGGGACTCCGCCATGTCGTCCAGGTTGTGCTTCTCGATCTCCTTCTCGGAGCCGCCCGTCGGATAGACGGAGTCACGGGGCAGCACGGCCCGGTCCGTACGGAACCAGCTGTCCACGACGTCCCCGATGCCGACGTCCGTCTTCGGGCCCGTCGCCACGATCGTCGTCATCCGCAGCTCGCCCTTCGTGGCGCGGGTGGGTGTGCCCTCGATGCTGATCACGGGGGTGCCCCGGTCGTCCCCGAGCACGTCCGCGGTCGTCCCGGGCTGTGCCAGCGTGAACGGCAGCGGCGCGAAGGCGGCTACGCCGAGGAGGGCGACTACGGGGAGGGCGGCTAGGGCGAGGCGTTTTCTGGACACCGGTCCAATCTAACGTGCGGCCCGCCCGTCGCTCCGGGCCACCGAGGGCACCGGCCCCCGGCGAGCCGGTTCCGTCCTCGAACGCCGGACGGGCTGAAATGCTCAGCGCAACGCGTCGGCGACCTCGCGGGCCGCGTCCACCACCCGGGGCCCCACCCGCTCGGGGACGGAGTCCGCGAGCATGACGACGCCGACGCTGCCCTCCACCCCCGTCACGCCCACGAGCGCCGCCGCCGCACCGCTCGCGCCCGCTTCGAGTTCGCCGTGGGTGAGGGTGAAAGCGGTCTCGCCCACCGGCTTCTGGCGGGCGGCAAGGATCGCCCGGCCCGCGGCGCCCCGGTCGAGCGGGTGGCGGAAGCCCGCCCGGTAGGCCACGTGGTAGTCCGTCCAGGTCGGTTCGACCACCGCGACCGCCAGCGCGTCGGAGCCGTCGACCAGGGTGAGGTGGGCGGTGGCCCCGATGTCCTCGGCCAGCGAGCGCAGCGCCGGAAGCGCCGCCTCCCGGACGAGCGGGTGGACCTGGCGGCCCAGCCGCAGGACGCCGAGGCCGACCCGCGCCCGGCCGCCCAAGTCGCGGCGGATCAGTGCGTGTTGCTCCAGCGTGGCGAGCAAGCGGTAGACCACGGTGCGGTTCACGCCGAGTTTGTTGGACAACTCGGTGACCGTCAGGCCGTGGTCGGTGTCTGCGAGCAGCTTGAGGACGCGCAGTCCTCTGTCGAGCGTCTGGGAGGTCTCCGCGGTCACGACGCCCCCTCCTCCGTGGTGAGCGGCCGCGGCTGGTCCCGTGGGAGGTGCGCCACCGGTCCCGGGGCGACGCACGGAGAGGCCGCCGGCCTGGCCAAGGCACCGGCTGCGCTCCGCGGCGGCATTGCCACGGGGCGTTCACATTTTTTGGACAGTAGCGAGCGAGTCCGCTCAGCGGAAGCCCTCGTCCAGAATCCGGTCTGCCTCGAAAACCCGGTTGCGCCGTACGAGCATAAGTGCCGGTCAGCGGCGCGCGGGTCGTTCCTCGCGCATCTACGCGCGTCCATGTCGGCCGACTCTCCCGCGACGCTCCGTAGACCGGATGTGAACCGCGGTTAACTCACCGTGAAAATTTTTCGGCCGGTTCATTGATCGACAAGGCCCCGGCACCCTCATGCGGGAGGGTGCCGGGGCCTGTGGGTGCCGTACGCGGGTCAGCGCATCCGGGTTGCCCACTCCTGGACCTTCTTGATCCGCTGCTCGATCTGCCCGGCGGTCGCCTCCGCGCTCGGCGGTCCGCCGCAGACGCGGCGCAGCTCGGTGTGGATCACGCCGTGCGGCTTGCCGCTCTGGTGGGTGTAGGCGGAGACCATGGTGTTCAACTGCTTGCGCAGGCCGAGGAGTTGCTTGTGCGTGACGACCGGGCGGTCCTGGGCGGGCTTCTCCAGCAGGTCGGCCTCGGACGCGGGCTTCTGACGGCTGTGCGCGATCTGCCGGGTCTGCCGCTTCTGGAGCAGCAGCTGGACCTGGTCGGGTTCGAGGAGCCCGGGGATGCCGAGGTAGTCCTGCTCCTCCTCGCTGCCGGGGTGCGCCTGCATGCCGAATTCGGCGCCGTCGTAGAGCACCCGGTCGAAGACCGCGTCGGACTCCAGGGCCTCGAAGGGCAGCTGCTCCTCGGTCTCCTCGTCCTCCAGCTTCTCGGCGTCGGCGAGGAGCTTGTCCTCCTCGGCGAACGGGTTCTCCTCGTCGCTGCCCTTCTTGGGCTTGTCGAGGACGTGGTCCCGCTCGACCTCCATCTCGTTGGCGAACTCGAGGAGCATCGGGATGGTGGGGACGAAGACGGACGCGGTCTCGCCGCGCCTGCGGGAGCGCACGAAGCGGCCGACGGCCTGGGCGAAGAAGAGGGGGGTCGAGATCGTGGTCGCGTACACCCCGACGGCCAGCCGCGGCACGTCGACGCCCTCGGACACCATGCGGACGGCGACCATCCAGCGCGAGTCGTCCTGGCTGAACCTGTCGATCTTCTTCGACGCGGCCTTCTCGTCGGAGAGGACGACGGTGGCCGACTCGCCGGTCACCTTCTTCAGGATCTTGGCGTACGCACGTGCCGACTCCTGGTCCGTGGCGATGACGAGCCCGCCCGCGTCCGGGATGCCCTTGCGGACCTCGGTGAGCCGCTTGTCGGCGGCGCTCAGCACATTGGGGATCCAGTCGCCGGTGGGCGACAGGGCGGTGCGCCACGCCTGCCCGATGGCGTCCTTCGTCATCGGCTCGCCGAGCCGGGCCGCGATCTCGTCGCCGGCCTTGGTGCGCCAGCGCATGTTGCCGCTGTAGCTGAGGAATATCACCGGGCGCACGACGCCGTCGGCCAGGGCGTTCCCGTAGCCGTAGGTGTAGTCGGCGGAGGAGCGCCGGATGCCGTCGTTGCCCTCCTCGTACACGACGAAGGGGATCGGGTTGGTGTCCGACCGGAAGGGCGTGCCGGTGAGGGCGAGCCGCCGGGTCGCCGGGTCGAACGCCTCCTGGCACGCCTCGCCCCAGGACTTGGAGTCACCGGCGTGGTGGATCTCGTCCAGGATGACCAGGGTCTTGCGCTGCTCGCACCGGTTGCGGTGCAGCATCGGGCGGACTCCGACGCCCGCGTAGGTGACGGCGACCCCGTGGTACTCCTTGCTCAGCGGACCGGCGCTGTAGTCGGGGTCCAGCTTGATCCCTATCCGGGCGGCCGCCTCGGCCCACTGCTTCTTCAGATGCTCGGTGGGCGCGACGACGGTGACCTGCTGCACGACGTGGTGGTGCAGCAGCCAGGAGGCGAGGGTCAGCGCGAAGGTGGTCTTCCCGGCGCCGGGGGTGGCGACGGCGAGGAAGTCGCGCGGCTGCTCCTGGATGTACTTCTCCATGGCCCCCTGCTGCCAGGCTCGCAGCTTTCCGGCCGTGCCCCAGGGGGCGCGGCCGGGGAAGGCGGGTGAGAGGTGGTGGGAGGCGGTAGTAGTCACGGTCTCCGGTTCGGGTCTCTCGGGTACGTGGGCGCTGTCCGCACGGGCCGGACCGGCTCCGCACGCGATACGACAACCGGGCCACCCTACCGGTGCGACTGCCCCGCACCACGGCGTACCGCGCCACCGCACACGCAAGTGCGACGGCTCTCACACGGCGGTCCCGTGCCGCGCCGGCCGGCGCCCGCTCACCGTTCCCGCACCCGTCCCGCCACCCACGCCCCCGCCAGGGCCACCGCCGCCATCGGGAAGAAGACGACCGCGAAGGCGGCGGGGTGGGAGGTGGTGGCGGTCTTCTCCGTGGCGTCCATCGTGCCCCCGCCCAGGGCGGCGAACGCGGCGCCGCCGGCGGCCAGCAGGAGGACGTTGGAGAGGCCGTCGGAGATCTGGAGGGCGGCCGAGTTGGCCCCGGCCTCCTCGGGGGCGGACAGCTTCAGGAGCAGCACGCTGGTGGAGGCGATCACCACGCCCATGCCGAAGCAGCCGAACGCCCAGGCGACGGCCACGGTCCAGACCGGCACGGAGGCGATCAGCACGGCCGGGGCCGCCGCGATGGACAGGGCGACCAGGACCATCGCACCGACCATCAGGGGCTCGCGGTGCGGTTCCAGGCGGGGCCGGGACTGCACGTACGAGCCCAGTGCCCAGGTGCCGCCGCCCGCGGCCAGGGAGAGGCCCGCCAAGGTCGGGGACATGCCGCGCTGGGTGACCAGCATCAGCGGGACGAACGATTCGGCGGCGATGAACGACCCGGCCGCGACGCCGCGCAGCAGCACCACCGCGGGCAGCCCGCGCGCCGCGCGCCAGGTGCCCCGGGGCAGCAGCCCCCGGATCGCGGGGACGAGCAGCGCGGCCCCGGCGGCGGCCGGCAGCAGCGAGAGCCAGTTCCGCTCCTGGCCGGCGTACTGGAGGAGCCCGGCACCCAGCGAGATGCCCAGCGCGAGCGCGATGCGCCGTCGGTCGTACGCCTCCACCGGCGCCTCCGGGTCCGCCGGGCCGGACGCCATGCGCCGGATCTCGGGCAGCGCGAGCGCGAGGGGGAAGACGATCAGGACCGGGATGCCGACGAAGACCCAGCGCCAGCCCAGGTGCTCGGTGACACTGCCGGCGGCCAGCGGCCCGACGACCGAGGGGATGACCCAGCTCGCGGCGAACGCTGCCAGGATCGCCGGCCGCAGGCGCTCCGGATAGGCGCGGCTGATCACCACGTACAGCGCGACGATCACCAGCCCGCCGCCGAGCCCCTGGACGGCGCGGCCCGCGATGAACATCCACATCGAGCCCGCGGTCCCGGACAGCAGCAGCCCCGCCGCGAAGGCGCTGATCCCGGTGGCCAGCGGGGCGAGCGGCCCGCGCCGGTCGGCCCACTGCCCGGACAGCACCATGGCGAAGAGGCTGGTGGTGAAGTACGCCGAGAACGCGTACGCGTACAGCGGGATGCCGTGCAGCTCACGCGCGGCGACCGGCATCGCGGTCCCCACGGCGGTCGCCTCGAAGGCGATCAGGAACACCACGGAGACGATGCCGATGCTGAGCGCCCGGTACGTCCGCCCGAGAATGCCCTCCGGCAGCACGGGCCCCTCCGGGGCGGGGACGTCGACGTCTTTGATGAGGCGCGGGACATCGGCGTCGCGCGGTTCCAGGGCGGTCATGAGCCAAGGGTAAGGGGCGAAACACCTGATGAACCCTGTCGGTGGTCGGTCCTGCCCTCGGTCGTTGGACCTAGGACGGCTGCCGCGATCGTGAACGGCGTGTGGCAGTCGCGTTGCACGGCTCCCGGAAGCCTTGAGCGCCCGCGCGGCCGGGCCTACGGTCGGTTCAGCGACACCACGCAGGACCGTGTGCCCGAGAGGCTCAGGGGCTCGACTGCAACTCGAGTTACACCGGTTCGAATCCGGTCACGGTCTCCATGAACCGCCCGCCCCCGCGCCGGGGGCGGGCGGTTTCCGTGTGCGGGGCGCGTCAGCCCTTCGGCGCCGCGACCGCTGCCTGGGGGCGGATCGGGAGGCGGTTGACCGGGCGGCCGGTCGCGGCGCGGACCGCCGCCGCCACCGCGGCCGGGGACGTCACGACCGGGACCGCCGACGCGGGCTTCGCGCCGAACGGGGCGACCACGTCCCGCTCCTCGACCAGTTTGACGATGCGGATCTCCGGCGCGTCCAGCGAGGTCGGCAGGGCGTAGCCGGTGAGGTCCGGGTGGCGGACCAGGCCGCGGGCGGTGCGCAGGTTCTCGGTGAGGGCGGCGCCGATGCCCTGGGTGACGCCCGCCTCGATGCGGGTCGCCAGCTGGGACGGGTTGAGGACGCGGCCGACGTCCTGGGCGACGGCCATCTCGACCACCCGGACCGAGCCCAGCTCGATGTCGACGTCCACCACCGCGCGGACCGCGCAGAACGCCATGCCCACGAAGGCGTCGCCCTGCCCGGACTCGTCCAGCGGTTCGGTGGGGTGCGGGCGGCACTGCGCGGTGGCCCACAGCTCCTTGCCGTCCAGCGCCTCGGACACGGTCGTGGAGAGCACCCCGTCGTACGAGGTGATCTTGCCGTCCGTGATCTGGAGCAGCTCCGTGGACATCCCGAACTTGTGCGCCAGGGGCTGGAGGAGCTGGGTGCGGACCATCTTCGCGGCGCGTTCGACCGCACCGGCGGAGACCCAGGTGTGCCGGCCGTGGGTGGCCGCGCCCGCCGGGGGCTGATCGGTGTCGACGGAGGCGACGTGCACCTCCTCGACGCCCAGGGTCTCCTGGACGACCTGCCGGGCCAGCGTGGAGAAGCCCTGGCCCGTCTCGACGGCGGCGCAGATGACGGTGGCGACCGAGTCCTGGACCCGGACCGTGGCCGTGGACACCTCGTCGGCGCCCTCCGCGCCGAGCATGTGGACCATGCCCAGCGCGTATCCGACGCCGCGCCGCACCGCGCCCGGTTCGCCCGCGCCCTCGGGGCCGCCCGGCAGCAGCCAGTCGTCCTCCGAGCCGTCCTTGGGCAGGGCGGGCAGCGGGTGGTCGCGGACGGCGGTGAGCAGTTCGGCGACGGGCGCGGGGCAGGTCACGGTCTGCCCGGTCGGCAGGATGTCGCCGGTGGCCAGCACGTTGCGCATGCGCAGCTCGGCCGGGTCGATCCCCAGCTTCGCGGCCAGCTTGTCCATCTGGCCCTCGTAGGCGGCGCAGACCTGCATCGCGCCCTCGCCCCGGACATGGCCGGAGGGCGGGTTGTTCGTGCGGACGGCCCAGCCCTCGATGAAGGCGTGCGGGACGACGTACGGGCCGCAGGCGAAGGCGACCGCGGCGGCCAGCGACTCCGACGAGGCGTCCGCGTAGGCGCCCGCGTCCAGCAGGATCTGGGCCTCCACCTTGACGAGGCGGCCCTCCGCGTCCGCGTGGTGGCGGTAGCGCAGCAGGGTCGGGTGGCGGTGGCCGTGGCCGAGGAAGGACTCCTCGCGGGTGGCGGCCAGCTTGACCGGGCAGCCGGTGCGCAGGGCGAGCAGGCCCAGCGGCAGCTGGAAGCCCGGGTCCTCGCGGTCGCCGGTCGCGCCGGGCACTCCGGTGACGACGATCTTGACCCGCTCCGGTTCGAGCCCGAAGCAGGCGGCGGCCAGGTCGCGGTCGGTGTGCGGGTCCGTGGACGCGGTGTACAGCTCGACGCCGCCGTCCGGGCGGGGCACGGCGAGCCCGGCCTCCGCGCCGATCGGGGCGGGGTCCTGGCGGCCGATGCGGTACAGCCCGTCCACGACGACCTCGCCGGCCGCCTCCGGGTCGCCGTAGCGCAGCGGGATGTGGCGAATGAGGTTGCCGTCGGGGTGCAGGGGCTCGGCCTCGAACGCCTTCTCCGGGTCGGTGACCGGGTCCAGCACCTCGTACTCGACGGCGATCGCGGCGGCGGCGAGCCGGGCGGTGTCCGGGTGGTCGGCGGCGACGGCGGCGATCGGCTCGCCGTGGTGGCGGACCAGGTCGGCGGCGAAGACGGGGCGGTCCACGACCTTGCGGCCGTACAGCGCCTCGCCCGGGACGTCCGCGTGGGTGACGACCGCGCGCACCCCGGGCATCTCGGCGGCGGCCGAGGTGTCGATGGAGAGGATGCGGGCGTGCGCGTGCGGGGAGCGCAGGACGGCCGCCCAGAGCAGGCCCTCGGCCCACAGGTCGGCGGCGTACGGGAAGGTGCCCTCGGTCTTGGCGCGGGCGTCGGCCGGCGGCAGCGAGGCGCCGATGCCGAGCCGCGGCTGCTCGGCCTCGGGTCCGCCCGGGCCGGCCGGCGACGGGATGCTGATCGTCGTGGGGGTGGCGCCGGCCGCGTCGTTGCTCACGCCATGCCTCCGTCCTGCTGGTGGGCCTGCACACTACCGGCGCCCGGAGCCGCCTGGTGCGGGATGCGGGGCTCCTCGGACTCGCCGGCGCCCGCCTCCCCGGCGGCTTCCGCGGCGGCCTCGCGGCCCGCGATGACCTCGTTGACCGCGTCGAGGACGCCCCGGTAGCCGGAGCAGCGGCAGAGGTTGCCGCACAGCGCCCGCCGGGTCTCCAGCTCGCTGGGGCGGTGGTTGCCCTCCAGGAGGTCGTGGACGGTCATCGCCATGCCGGGGATGCAGAAGCCGCACTGGACGGCGCCGCAGTCCGCCAGCGCCCGCTGCACGTCGGACGGTTCCCCGTCGACGGCCAGGCCCTCGACCGTACGCACCTCGCTGCCGGCGGTCGTGGCGGCGGGGACCAGGCAGGAGGCGACGAGCCGCCCGTCCACCTGGACGTTGCACGCCCCGCACTCGCCCTGCGAGCAGCCGTCCTTGGCCCCGGCGAGGCCGAGGCGTTCGCGCAGCACGTAGAGCAGGGACTCGCCGATCCAGGCGTCCGTGACCGGCCGGTCGACGCCGTTGACGTGCAGCACGTACGAGGCGGCGGGGTGCTCGCTGGGCTGCGGGGGCCCCTCCGGGGCCGCGGCCTCGGGCACCTCCGCGGGCCGGACCGCCTCCGCCTCGGGCGCCTCCGTGTCCGGCAGTGCCTCCCCGGCGGGCTCGGCGCCGGGCGCCGCCGCGACGGGGTCCGGGGCCGCGACGGGCGCCGCGTCGGGCGCGTCGGCGAGGGCGTCGGCCTCCGGCGCGGGCCGCTCGCCGTCGGCGGGCCCGGCCGCCTCGGGAGCGCTCTCGGCGGGGGCGCCGGCCGGCGCGTCGGCGGGGCCTTGGGCCGGGGCGTCGCCCGGGACGCCCTCCGGGCCGTCGCCCGGGACACCCGACAGCCCTTCGGCCGGGACGCCGATCCGTGCGTCGCCCGGTACGCCTGCCGGCCCATCGGCCGGGACGTCGGCGGGTTCACCCGCCTCCCGCTCCGTGGCCCCGGCCGGGTCCGGCACCGCCCAGGGGGCCGGGGCGCCGCCCGGCAGCGTGGCCGGGCGGTCCGCGTACCAGTCGGCGACGGGCGGCGGGGTGTACAGCTCGCCGGAGTCGTCGGAGAGCGGGGCGGCCGGGGCCGGCCAGGACGAGGTGTCCACCGTCCACTGGCCCGTGGCGGCCGGGTCCGTGCCGTACGGCTCCTGGTACGAGCCGGTGTGCTGCTGTTCCTCGGGGTGCGGGTAGCCGTAGCCGGACTGCTGGTTCGGGTCGGGCCAGTGCACCGCGTCGGGCGCGGGCTGTCCGGGCTGCTGCTCCGGAGCCTGGACGACCCAGTTGCCGGCGGCCGCCGGGTCGCGGTCGGCGGCGGGGGTCAGCGGCAGGATCATCGGCGGGGTGTAGCCGTGGCCGGGCGCGGCCAGCGGGATGTCCGCCAGGTCCTCCGGCGACAGCTGGACGAAGGCGGTCGCCTCGCCGTCGTAGTCGCCGCCCTGCGGGGTCGGCTGCCAGCCGCCGTGCTGCTGCTCGGCGGGGTTCTCCTTGCTCACGACAGTGCCCTCCCCAGCGCGCGTCGGGCGAGCGCGGCGACGGTGCGCCGCAGGTGCAGTACGGCGGGGGGCAGCGGTGGCGCCTCTCCCCCGTCGGCGGGTGGTTCCTGGTCCGGGATGCAGGCGGCCGCGACGTACTCGCCGAAGGCGGCCAGCGCGTCGGGTGCGAGGCCGCGCGCCCCGTCCCAGTCGATCAGCGAGGCGATCCAGCGCTCCGCCTCCAGCGGGCGCAGCGGCATCGGGGCGATGGCGCCGACCGCGCAGCGCACCCCGCGCCTGGCCGGGTCGAGGACGACCGCGACGGAGGCGGTGGCGCGGCCCGGGCCGGTGCGGCCGGTGGCCTTGAGGAAGACCTGCGGGGCGTGCAGCAGGGGCACCCGGACGAAGCCGATCAGCTCGGCGGGCTCCAGCATCTCGCGGCCGGCCAGCAGGTGGGAGACGGGGATCTCGCGGCGGGCGCCGCCGGGTCCGGCGATGACGAGCTCGGCCTCCAGCGCGGCGAGCACCGGCAGCGCGTCCCCGGTCGGTGCGGCGGTCGCGATGTTGCCGCCGAGCGTGCCGGCGTTGCGGATCTGCGGGGGGCCCGCGGCGCGGGCGGCGGCGGCGAGCGCGGGGATGAGGGCCGCGAAGTCGGGCCGCCCCATGCGGGCGTGGGTCAGGCCGGCGCCCAGCAGGGCGTGCCCGTCCTGGTAGTGCCAGCCGCGCAGCTCGCTGATCCGGCCGAGTCCGACCAGACCGGAGGGGCGCAGGAGCCCCTTGTTGACGGCCGACATCAGGTCCGTGCCGCCTGCCACGGGGACGGCGGCCGGCATGGCGCCGAGTGCCGCCACCGCCTCGTCCAGCGAGGCAGGCAGCGTCACGGACTGCGTCGCCTGCGGTGCGTGCGTGGTCAACCCAGCTGCCCCTTCCCGGTGTCCGGCGCTCCCGCCTGTTTCGCCGTACGGTACGTGCTCGAAGCCCGGACGTGGCAACTCTGGCACATCTTCGGACCGGCCCGACGCGCAGGTCCGCGAAGGGTGTGTCCGTCAACGTTCAGGGTAATGGTCCCGATTTCGGGCCAGTTCAGGGGTGCGCACCCTTTGCCGGTCTTCCTCATGTCCGTACGGCTTTCTCCGTTGCCAGGGGCGGCACTCGGGAAACGCCGCCGCCACCACGGTCGCAGGGACCGCGGTGGCGGGAGAGCGGGTCGGGACCGGGCTCACACGTTCGGGGGTGCCCCCTCGATAGGGCGTCCGAGGACGCCGGGGCGCTGCTGCCAGGGCAGCGGTCCGGTCGGCGGCCGATAGCCGACGCCGAGGGCGTCGAGCCGCCCGTAGTGGGTGGTCATGCGGCGCTCGAAATCGGCGAAGTCCCGCTCGTCCGGGGCGGGCAGAGCGGACCAGGCGACCTCGGCGAAGGCGGCGAGGCGGGGGAAGACCTGGTAGTCGACGCGGGCCCGGTTCTGCATGACCTCGGACCAGGCGTTGGCCTGGGTGCCGAGGACGTGCCGGGCCGCCTCCTCGCTCAGGGACGGCGGCACGGGTTCGAAGCGGTAGACGTCCTCCAGCGTGCGGACGTACCCGATGGGCATCGGCTCGTCGGGGCCGCCGTGCTGACGGTGGTCCAGATACACCTGCTGCTCCGGGCACATGACCACGTCGTGCCCGGCCTCGGCGGCCGCGATGCCGCCCGCGTAGCCGCGCCAGGAGGAGACGGCGGCGCCGGGTGCGAGGCCGCCCTCCAGGATCTCGTCCCAGCCGATGAGGCGGCGACCGCGTTCGGTGAGCCAGGTGTCGAAGTGGCGGATGAACCAGGACTGGAGCTCTTCCTCGTCCGCCAGCCCGAGCTCCTTGATGCGGGCCTGCGCGGCGGGCGACTGCTTCCACTGGTCCTTGGGGCACTCGTCGCCGCCGACGTGGACGAACGGCGAGGTCTCCGGCGGGAAGAGTTCGAGCAGTTCCTCGAAGACGCCCTCGTAGAACCGCAGGACGTGGTCGGTGGGGGCCAGGACGTTCGGTGTGACGCCCCAGTTGTCCCAGACGCCGAGCGCCGAGGTGTCGATGACGTCGGTGTTGCCGAGCTCCGGGTAGGCGCTGATCGCGGCCTGCGAGTGGCCGGGGATGTCGATCTCGGGGACGACGCGGATGTGCCGGGCCGCGGCGTAGGCGACGATCTCGCGGATGTCGTCCTGGGTGTAGTAGCCGCCGTGCGGGGTCTCGTCCCACAGCTCGGAGGCCCGGTGTCCGTACTTGGTACGGGGGCGCCAGGCGCCGACCTCGGTGAGGCGCGGGTACCGCTTGATCTCGACGCGCCAGCCCTGGTCGTCGCTGAGGTGGAAGTGGAAGACGTTCAGCTTGTGCGCGGCGAGCAGGTCGAGGTAGCGCGTGACGTCGTCCTTGGGCATGAAGTGCCGTGCCACGTCGAGCATCAGACCGCGCCAGCCGAAGCGGGGCGCGTCCTCGATGTCGGTGAACCCGAAGCCGTGGGCGGCGGCCCCGCCCACGGGCGCCCGGCGGAACGCCTCCGGGCCCAGCAGCTGGCGCAGGGTCTGGGCGCCCCAGAAGACCCCGGCGGGGCTGCCGCCGGTGATGACGACGCCCTCGTCGGGCGTGGTGGTCAGCCGGTAGCCCTCGGGGGGCAGGGTGTCGTCGGTGCGCAGCACGACGGCGCGCGGGGCGTCCTCGGGTCCGGGGGCGAGGGACAGGCCGAACGCGGCGCCCAGGGTGGCGCGCAGCCAGCGTTCGGTGGTCCCGGTGCCGGGGGCCGCCGCGACGACGGTGGACGCGTCGAGGACGAATCCGCAGCGCCCCCGGTCGTCGGCGCTCCGGGGCGCCGGGATCAGTTCCATGGCCATGACGTCAGTCCTTAACCGCTCCGCCGAGTCCGGAGACCAGGCGTCGCTGTACGAGTACGAAGAAGACCAGCACGGGCACGGTCATCACCGTCGAGGCTGCCATGATCCCGCCCCAGTCGTTCTCGTCGGGTTTGAAGAAGACCAGCAACGCCATCGGGAGCGTCGACTGGGAGGTGTCGCTGATGATGAACGACTTCGCGAACAGGAAGTCGTTCCAGGTGGAGATGAACGAGAAGACGCTCGTCGCCACCAGGCCGGGGAAGACCAGCGGGAAGAGGACCTGCCACAGGAAGCGGGTGCGGCTCGCCCCGTCGATGTACGCGGCCTCCTCCAGCGCCTCCGGCACGGCCCGCACGAAGCCGCGCAGCATCCAGATCGCGAACGGCAGCGAGAACGCCAGGTGCGGCAGGATCAGCGAGCCGAGCGTGTTGAGCTGGCCGAAGTCCCGCATCAGGAAGAACAGCGGGATCGTCAGCGCCTCGACCGGCACCATCTGCGCGACCAGGAACATGATCAGCAGCGTGGTCCGGAAGCGGAACCGGAACCGGGTGACCGCCGTGGCCGCCAGGAACGCGACGAGCGCGGAGGCGACGACGACCGTCCCGGCGACGAGCAGGCTGTTGAGGAAGTAGCGCCCGAAGTCCTGCTGCTGGAAGACCCGCCGGAAGGAGTCCAGGGAGGGCGCGAGGGTCCAGGGCCTGGGGTGCGTGGACTGGATCTCGCCCGCCGGTTTGAGGGCGGAGAGCACCATCCAGTACAGCGGGAAGGCGACGGCGGCGGCGATGAGCAGTGCGGCCGCCTCGGCGGCGAGCCGGCCTGGCCGGCGGACGGGCGGCCTCACAGTTCCTCCCCCTGACGGCGCACGAGCCGCAGGTACACGAGCGTGACGGCGAGCAGGATCAGCAGCATCACGACGCCGATCGCGGAGCCGAGGCTGTACTGCGAGGAGGCGAACGCCTTCTGGTACGCGTACACGTTCAGCACCAGGTTCTGCCCGGCGATCCCGCCGCCGTTGGTCATGACGTAGATCTGGGTGAACACCTTGAAGTCCCAGATGACCGACTGGATGGTGACGACGGTCAGGATCGGCCGCAGCATCGGGGCCGTGACGGAGCGCCAGGTCCGCCACTGCGAGGCCCCGTCCAGTGCGGCCGCCTCCAGGACCTCGGAGGGGATCGCCCGGATGCCCGCGTACACGGTGACCATCACGAACGGGAAGGAACACCACAGGACTTCGAGGAGCACCAGCGTGAAGGCGCTGTAGCGCCCGTACGTCCACGAGTGGTCGCCGAGCCCCAGAATCCGGTTGACCGGCCCGAAGTCGGCGTCGAAGAGGAAGACCCAGACGGTCGACCCGGTGATCGCTGGGGTCGCCCAGGCGCCGAGCGCGGCGAGCATGAGGGCGAGCCGGGGCACGGCCCGTATCCGGGTCAGCAGGACGGCGAGGGCGCAGCCGACGAGCAGGGTCGCCAGGACGCAGGCGGCGGCGAAGACCACGGTGGCGAGGAGGACCTGCCAGAACTGGCCGTCACCGAAGAGGGTTGCGTAGTTGCCGAACCCCTGGAAGGTCGCCGGTTCGCCGCCGCTGACCTGGGCCTGGGTGTATTCCAGGAAGGAGATCAGGCCGAGCTGGTAGATCGGGTAGACCAGCAGCCCGCCGAGCAGGACGAGCGCGGGCAGCAGATAGAGCCAGGGGGTCCAGCCCGGCCGCCGGGCCGGGGAGGCGGACCGGCGGCGCGGGCGGGGGGTGGGGGGCGTGGGGGGCGCTTTGTACGCCGTGCTGTTCGCGGTCATCGTCAGCCTGCTTCGGCGAACGCCGCGTCCATCTTCTTCGCGGCGTCGTCGGCCGCCTCCGCCACGTCCTTACGGCCGCTGACGATCTCCTGGAACATCGTGGGCAGGATCAGCGAGGAGTCGATCTGGCCCCAGGCCGGTGACGCGGGGACGAACTTGGCCCCGGCGCCGAGCGTCCTGACGAAGGGCTCCACGAACGGCTCGCGCTTCGCGGCGGCGGCGCGGACGTCGGTGTAGGTCGGCAGGAAGCCCATCGCGTCGAACATGCGGGCCTGGGAGGCCTTGCCGGTCAGCTCCTTCATCAGGTCGACGGCCAGGGTGCGGTGCCCGCTGCTCTTCAGCACGCCGATGTTGTTGCCGCCGGCGAACGCGGGCGCTATGGAGCCCTCGGCCACGCCGGGCAGCGGGACGACCGCGTACTTGCCCTTGACGCTGCCGGCCTCGACGGCCGCGTGGCTGAAGTCGCCGCCGATGGCCATGGCGGCCTTGCCGGACGCGAAGGCGGTGACGGTCGCGTTGCCGCCCATGGCCGCGCACTTGGCGGGCGGGCAGTTGCCGGCGCCGAAGAGCGAGGTGTACGCCTCGATGCCCTTGCGGGCCTTCGGGCTGTTGATGGCCGACGTGTACGAGGAGCCGTCCCGGTCGGCCAGTTCGCCGCCGTTGGCCCAGATGAACGGCATCGCGCCGTAGGTGTAGGCGCCGCCGACGGCGAGCCCGTACAGGTCCGGCTTCTTCTGGTGGATCTTCTTGGCGGTGGAGATGAGTTCGGCCTGCGACTTGGGCGGTTCGATGCCCAGGTCCGCGAAGACGTCGGTGCGGTAGTAGAGCGCGCGCACGCCGACGAAGAGCGGGGCGCCGTAGACCTTGCCGTCGACCGTCACGGACTGCTCGGCGGCCGGGTCGGTGTCCTTGGCGTCGGCCCAGGCACCGAACTCGGAGGTGATGTCGGCGAGTCCGCCGTCCTTGACGTACCCGGCGGTGTCGGTGTTGCCGTACTCGATGAGGTCGGGGGCGCTCTTCGGGTCGTTGAAGGCGGCCTTGACGCGCTGGGCGCGGGTCTCGACCGGGATGTACTCGATCTCGACCTTGGCGCCCTCGTGGGCCTTCCTGAAGGCGGCGACCGCGGTGTCGACCACCTTCTCCTTCGGCTTGTTGCCGACCTCCTGGAACAGCCAGACCCGCAGCGTGCCGGTCTTCTCGTCGCCCTTGGCTCCGGTGTCGGAGGTCTGCGGCGCGCAGGCGGTGGCGGTGAGGCCCGCCAGGACGAGCGCCGCGGCCGGGGCGGCGATTCGGGCAGAGAACTTCATCCGGGAACCCCTACCGGTCAGCGTTGCAGAATGTGCAACGCACATTTCGTTCTGCACAACAGGCAGGAGAGTAGGTCCGGACCAGGGCGGCCACAAGTGGTCTGCACCACGTCTGCACCACTCCGTGACCTGACGGAGCAGCCCGTGCAACGGCACGCGAAAGACCCCCGGGGCGCACGGATGCGCGCCCCGGGGGTCTCCCGGACCTTCAGCTGCGGGCCGTACCGGTGGCCGCTACTTCTTGTCCTTGCCGCCCTTGCCCTTGTCGCCGCCGGCGCCCATGGACTCGTAGATCTCCTTGCACATCGGGCAGACCGGGTACTTCTTGGGGTCGCGCCCCGGTACCCAGACCTTGCCGCACAGTGCGACCACGGGGGTGCCCTCCAGGGCACTCGCCATGATCTTGTCCTTCTGGACGTAATGGGCGTAGCGCTCGTGGTCGCCGTCGCCGTTCGACACCTGCGGCGTCGGCTCCACGAGGGTTCCGGTACCTGCCCCGCGCTCGGGCTCAAGAGTGCTCATAACCGCCAAGCGTACTGAAGAACGGGACATCAGTTCAGCGAAGGGTCGTCCGGATACGTGGCGATCATGGCCAGTTCGCTGCGCTGCCGCCGCAGGACCGCACGCCACAGCCCCTCCGGGCGTGGCGAGGACACGTCACCGGGCTCGGATTCCACCACGTACCAGGCGCCCTCGGACAGCTCGCGCTCCAGCTGTCCCGGCCCCCAGCCCGCGTACCCCGCGAAGATCCGCAGCGAGCCCACGGCCGCCGCCAGCAGCTCGGGCGGCGCCTCCAGGTCGACCAGGCCGATCGCCCCGTACACCCGGCGCCAGCCGAGGGGGCCCTCGCCGCCCGGGATCACCGCGACCCCGAGGGCGGAGTCCAGCGAGACGGGACCGCCCTGGAAGACGACCTCCGGCTCTCCGGTCAGCCCGGCCCAGGCCGCCAGGATGTCCACGACGCCCACCGGCGTGGGCCGGTTGAGGACCACGCCGAGTGAGCCCTCCTCGTCGTGGTCGAGGAGCAGCACGACCGCGCGGTCGAAGTTCGGGTCCGCCAGGGCGGGCGCGGCCACGAGCAGCCGCCCTGTGAGCGAGGACACCTCGGTCATGGCAGAAATGATCCCGCATCTCCGGCCGTGGCGGGGGCCAAGTGACGTCCTCGTCGCGCTCGGTGCCCGAGCGCAGCTCAGGGCGCACGGGTGCACGAGGAGCGCACGGCCCGGCCGAAGATCCGGACGGTGACCCTCCGCAAGTCCCGTGCAGCAGAGCGTGTTGTGGCGGATTCATGACGTTCGTACACCACCCGTTCCCCTACGGAACGGGGGTGCGGGGCCATTACCCTCTTGTTTGGCCCCCTGCCCGACCACTCCGGAACGCGAGATTCATGACCGGCACAGACGATGTCCTGCTTGTCCACGGCGGAACCCCGCTGGAGGGCGAGATCCGCGTCCGAGGCGCCAAGAACCTGGTGCCCAAGGCGATGGTCGCCGCGCTGCTCGGCAGCGGGCCCAGCCGACTGCGCAACGTGCCCGACATCCGCGACGTACGCGTGGTGCGCGGGCTGCTCCAGCTGCACGGCGTGACGGTCCGCCCCGGCGAGGAGCCGGGCGAACTGGTCCTCGACCCCACGCACGTCGAGAGCGCCAACGTCGCCGACATCGACGCCCACGCGGGCTCCTCGCGCATCCCGATCCTGTTCTGCGGTCCGCTGCTGCACCGCCTGGGCCACGCGTTCATCCCGGGGCTCGGCGGCTGCGACATCGGCGGGCGGCCGATCGACTTCCACTTCGACGTGCTGCGCCAGTTCGGCGCGACCATCGAGAAGCGGGCGGACGGGCAGTACCTGGAGGCCCCGCAGCGGCTGCGCGGCACCAAGATCCGGCTGCCGTACCCCTCGGTGGGCTCCACCGAGCAGGTGCTGCTGACCGCGGTGCTCGCCGAGGGCGTCACGGAGCTGTCCAACGCGGCCGTGGAGCCGGAGATCGAGGACCTGATCTGCGTCCTGCAGAAAATGGGCGCGATCATCTCGATGGACACCGACCGGACCATCCGGATCACCGGTGTGGACCGCCTCGACGGCTACACCCACCGCGCCATCCCGGACCGCCTGGAGGCCGCCTCCTGGGCGTCTGCCGCGCTGGCGACCGAGGGGAACATCTACGTCCGGGGCGCCCAGCAGCGCTCGATGATGACGTTCCTGAACACCTACCGCAAGGTGGGCGGCGCCTTCGAGATCGACGACGAGGGCATCCGCTTCTGGCACCCGGGCGGCGCGCTCAACGCCATCGCGCTGGAGACGGACGTGCACCCCGGCTTCCAGACGGACTGGCAGCAGCCGCTGGTGGTCGCGCTGACGCAGGCCGCGGGCCTCTCCATCGTCCACGAGACGGTGTACGAGTCCCGGCTCGGCTTCACCTCCGCGCTGAACCAGATGGGCGCGCACATCCAGCTCTACCGCGAGTGCCTGGGCGGCTCGGACTGCCGCTTCGGGCAGCGCAACTTCCTGCACTCCGCGGTCGTGTCGGGCCCCACGAAGCTCCAGGGCGCGGACCTGGTCATCCCGGACCTGCGCGGCGGCTTCTCGTACCTGATCGCCGCCCTCGCGGCCCAGGGCACCTCCCGGGTGCACGGCATCGACCTGATCAACCGGGGCTACGAGAACTTCATGGACAAGCTGGAGAAGCTGGGCGCCAAGGTGGAGCTGCCGGGCGGCTCGCTGGTCTGACCGTCCGGACGGCCTGAGCGGCCGCTGACGGGCCGAATGCCGGAGGGCGGCCACCCCGGGTGGGGTGGCCGCCCTCCGTCGTGCCCAGGGGTCTTACTTGCCCTTGGCGGCTTCCTTGAGCTTGGAGCCCGCGGAGACCTTCACGCTGTAGCCGGCCGGGATGTTGATCGGGTCGCCGGTCTGCGGGTTACGAGCGGTGCGAGCGGCACGGTGGGTGCGCTCGAAGGTCAGGAAACCGGGGATGGTGACCTTCTCGTCGCCCTTGGCGACGACCTCACCGACGGTCTCGGCGAGAGCGGCCAGCACGGCGTCGGCGTCCTTGCGGGTCACCTCGGCACGGTCGGCCAGGGCGGCCACCAGCTCACTGCGGTTCATGTTGTTACTCCCGTGTTCTTCTTGCCTGTGAGGCGTGAGATCGAAGCCGATGCTGCCAGGGCCCTCGGACAGTCCCCGTACCCGGGTCCGCCCTTGAGAGGGTCCGGTAGACCTCGCGCCCTGTGGGGTCTCCCCTGGACGTAGTCCTTGAGGAAGCATCCTGCCCCCACCTGCGGCGGGAAAGCCAATCCGGCACCCTCCGGGAGCCGCGCGAACAGCACCACTGCCTCGTCGTGGTGACGTCCCGTCGACTCCCCCAGAGCCGTCCGCAGCGGGTGCGGGGCTCTGCGGGACGCGTCGCCCGCCCACCCTAAAGGGGCGTTTGGGGCGCCGCGACCCGCGACGCGCCGTAGTCAGACGGACGTGGGCGCCGTCACAGTGGCGCCGGCGGCCCGCGCGGCGTCCCGGACGGCACCGGCGACCGCACCGGCGACCTTGTCGTTGAAGACCGACGGGATGATGTAGTTCGCGTTCACCTCGTCCTCGGCGACCACGTCGGCCAGGGCGCGCGCGGCGGCGAGCATCATGTCCGTGTTGACCGTGCGCGACTGGGCGTCGAGCAGGCCCCGGAAGACGCCGGGGAAGACCAGCACGTTGTTGATCTGGTTCGGGAAGTCCGAGCGGCCGGTGGCCACGACGGCGGCGGTGCGGCGGGCGATCGCCGGGTCCACCTCGGGGTCCGGATTCGCGAGCGCGAACACGATGGCGCCGTCCGCCATGGCCGCCACGTCGTCCCCGTCCAGCACGTTGGGGGCGGAGACGCCGATGAAGACGTCGGCGCCGACCACGGCCTCCTTGAGGGTGCCGGTGATGCCCTCCGGGTTGGTGTTGTCGGCGATCCAGCAGAGCGGCGACTCCGGGTCGGCGGACCGCAGGTCCTCGCGGCCGGAGTGCACCACGCCGTGGATGTCGGCGACGACGGCGTGCTTGACGCCCGCCGCGATGAGGAGCTTCAGGATGGCCGTGCCGGCCGCTCCGGCGCCGGACATGACGACCCGCACGTCCCCGATGGCCTTGCCCACCACGCGCAGCGCGTTGGTCAGCGACGCCAGGACGACGATCGCCGTGCCGTGCTGGTCGTCGTGGAAGACGGGGATGTCCAGGGCCTCGCGCAGCCGGGCCTCGATCTCGAAGCAGCGCGGCGCGGAGATGTCCTCCAGGTTGATCCCGGCGAAGCCGGGCGCGATGGCCTTGACGATCTCGACGATGGCGTCGGTGTCCTGGGTGTCCAGGCAGATCGGCCACGCGTCGATGCCGGCGAAGCGCTTGAAGAGGGCCGCCTTGCCCTCCATGACGGGCAGCGCGGCCTTCGGGCCGATGTTGCCGAGGCCGAGCACCGCGGAGCCGTCCGTCACGACTGCGACGGAGTTGCGCTTGATGGTGAGGCGGCGGGCGTCCTCGGGATTCTCGGCGATCGCCATGCAGACCCGGGCCACGCCGGGGGTGTAGATCATCGAGAGGTCGTCGCGGTTGCGGATGGGGTGCTTGGACGCCATCTCGATCTTGCCGCCGAGGTGCATGAGGAACGTACGGTCGGAGACCTTGCCGAGCACGACGCCGTCGATGTCGCGCAGCCCCTTGACGATCTCGTCGGCGTGCGCGGTGGAGGAAGCGGCGATCGTGACGTCGATCCGCAGCTTCTCGTGGCCGGAAGCGGTCACGTCGAGGCCGGTGACCGACCCGCCGGAGGACTCCACGGCCGTGGTGAGCTGGGAGACCGCGGTGCCGCTGGCGGGCACCTCCAGCCTGACCGTCATCGAGTACGAGACGCTGGGCGCCGTTGCCATGGCCGAGTCCTTCGCTTTCCTTAGCTTCATTGCTATGCGCGTCCGAGCTCCGAGCAGGCCCGGCAGCGGACACGCCTTCCGATATTCGCACCTACCGACGAGTAGTCGTTAATGACTGTCGCAGCGCGGAAACTGTTTTCCACCATACGAGAATGCGCGCCGCAGTGGAACCCCTGGCCGTTGCTGTCCGGGAACGCGAAGAGGCCCGCGCCACCGGAAGGTGACGCGGGCCTCTTCTTCAGTTGACGACACCGGCCCGCCATGCTCGCCTCGCGGCAAGTGGTCGCTCGAAGCGACTAAGGTTGGGCCCGGGGGCTTGGATCGAGCCGGTGCCACACCCAGGCTAACAAATCACCTGGAAAAGCGATTCCCGCACCGCGTGTTGACCGGAATCAGTCCCTGAGCAGGTCCGGCACCCCGTCCTCGTCCGGCAGGTCCCGCTCACCGGAGACCACGGTCAGCTGCTGGGTCGCCCGGGTCAGCGCCACGTACAGCACGCGCAGCCCGGCCGGGGACTCGTCCGCGATCTCGGCCGGCGAGACGACCACCGTCGCGTCGTACTCCAGCCCCTTGGCCTCCAGGCTGCCGAGCGCCACCACCCGGTCCCCCAGCTCCGCCAGCCACTCCCGGGCCTGGGCGCGCCGGTTCATCGCCACGACGACGCCGACCGTCCCGTCCACCTCGGCGAGCAGCCGCCGGGCCTCCTCGCGCACGGTCCCGGCCAGGTCGTCGTCGCGCACGGTCTCGAAGCGCGGGACCACGCCCGTCGAGCGGACGGCGGCCGGGGACTCCATGCCGGGCATGGCGAGGGCCAGCACCTTCGCGGCCAGCTCCGCGATCTCGGCCGGGTTGCGGTAGTTCACGGTCAGCGTGAAGTTCCGGCGGGGGCGGCTGCCCAGCGCCTCGTCACGGGCGGCGGCCGCCTCGTCCGGGTCGGACCAGGAGGACTGCGCCGGGTCCCCGACGATCGTCCAGGTGGCGTGCCGGCCGCGCCGGCCGACCATCCGCCACTGCATGGGCGTCAGGTCCTGCGCCTCGTCCACGATGACGTGGGCGTACTCGGTGCGCTCGGCGGCGAGCCGTTCGGCGCGCTCCCACTGGGTCTCCTCGCGGCGGGGCATCAGCTCCTCCAGGCCGGTGAGCTGGTCCAGCGGGTCCGCCTCGCGCTTGCGCTTGGGGCGGCTCGGGGTGCCGAGCAGCGTGTGCAGCTCGTCCAGGATCGCCACGTCGTGCACGGAGAGCGGCCCCTGCCCGGCGGCGTCCAGGCGCTTGAGGGAGCGCGCGAGCCGGCGCACCTCGCCCTGGTTGAGCGTGCGCCGCGCCCACCGGGCGAGCCGCTTCTCGTCGGCCATCGCGGCGAGCACCCCGCGCGGGGTCAGCTCGGGCCACCAGGCGTTCAGGAACTCGATGAACGGGGTCTCCGTGGACACGTCCTCGTCGAAGGAGCTGCGCAGCTCCGCCGCCAGCTCCGGGTCGGTGTAGCGGCCCCGGCCTGAGGAGCGGTTCCACAGCGCGTCGAGCAGCAGCCGGCGGGCGCGCGGGCGCAGCAGGTTGACCGGGGCGGTCCCGCCGAGGACGTTGTTGCGGATGCGCCGCAGCTCGTCCTCCTGGAGCTCGACCCGGGCCCCGAACGCGACCACGCGCAGCCGGGTCGGCGTCCCGGCGGGCTGCCGCGTCGCCTCCTCGGCCGCACCGAACTCCAGCTGCCCGTCGCCGGGGGCGGGCCGGGGCGCGGGCTGTTCCAGGGCGCCACGGGCCGCCTTGCGGAGCACCGGGAGCATCCGCGAGGAGCCCTTGATCCGGGCGACGGCGGGCTCGTCGTAGGCGGTGGCGCCCTCGGGCCCCGCCGCGTCGTCGGAGAGCGAGCCGACCGCGCGGATAGCGACCTGGCCCTCCTCGCCGAGCGAGGGCAGCACGCCCTCGGTGTAGGCCACCAGCAGGGGCGTCGGCGAGACGACGAGGATGCCGCCCGCGTACCGCCGCCGGTCCTGGTAGAGCAGGTACGCGGCGCGGTGCAGGGCGACCGCGGTCTTGCCGGTGCCGGGGCCGCCGGAGACCTCGGTGACGGAGGCGGCGGGGGCCCGGATGACGAGGTCCTGCTCGGCCTGGATGGACGAGACGATGTCCCGCATGGTGTGGCTGCGGGCCTGTCCGAGCGCGGCCATCAGGGCGCCGTCGCCGACGACCGGAAGCTTCTCGCCGTCCAGGTGGGCGGTCAGCTCGGGGCGCATCAGGTCGTCCTCGACGCCGAGGACCCGGCGGCCCTTGGAGCGGATGACGCGGCGGCGGACCACCCGGCCCGGCTCCTTGGGCGTCGAGCGGTAGAACGGGGCCGCGGCCGGGGCCCGCCAGTCGATGACGAGCGGCGCGTAGTCGGAGTCGAGGACCCCGATCCGGCCGATGTGCAGCGTCTCGGCGATGTCCGCGGTGCCGTCCTCGCGCACGACGTCGTCGGCGGGCTCGACGGAGGTGTACGCGCCGTCCGGGCCGCGTTCGCCGTCCTTGCCGAGCAGGAGGTCGATCCTCCCGAAGAGGAAGTCCTCGAACTCGCTGTTCAGCCGGTTGAGGTGGATTCCGGCGCGGAACACCTGGGCGTCGCGCTCGGCGAGCGCCCCCGGCGTCCCGACCTGGCCGCGCTTGACGGCGTCGTCCATGAGAAATTCCGCCTCGTGGATCTTCTCCTCAAGGCGGTGGTACACCCGGTCGAGATGTTCCTGCTCGACACCGATTTCCCGGTCCCGCAGCGATTCGACAGCGGCATCCTGCGCGGCCACCGAGGCCCCCTTCTGACGTGCACTGGGCAGCCGTCAACCTTATGCGACGGGGAACCTTCGCGCACCTGCCGGGGGCCTTCGAACTCCTCGTACGATGAGCGGATGAACGCCCACGCGCGCCCTGTCCGCCTGTCGGCCGGTTCCCTGGTGTTGCGCCCCTGGCGGCCGGGGGACCTGGGAGTGCTCCTCGACGCGTACCGCGACCCCGCCGTCCAGGCCGGTTCGCGGGCGCCGGTGGACGACGAGGAGGCGGCCGCGCACTGGCTGCGGGCCCAGGAGGAGGGCCGGGCGGCCGGGCTGCGGCACAGCTTCGCGGTGCTGGACCCGGAGCTCGGACCGGGCCCGGTGGGCAACGTCGCCCTGTCGTTCCCGGAGTCCGGCGCGCCCTCGGCCGAGGTGGGGTACTGGACGGTCGCGTCCGCCCGGGGCCGGGGCATCGCCCCGCGCGCCCTCGAAGCGCTGTCCGGCTGGGCGTCGGAGACCTTCGCCGGGCTCGTGCGCCTGGAACTGCTGCACCAGGTGGACAACGCGGCCTCGTGCCGGGTCGCCGAGAAGGCCGGGTACGCGCTCACCGGGGTGCTGCCCCCGGCCCCGCCGTGGCCGCGCGAGGGCCACCTCCACACGCGCGGGGTCCAGGGCCCGGCCTAGACGATCCCGGTTGCCGGGCCGTCGTGCAGGATGCGCTGGAAGAGCCGGTGGTCGCGCCACTCGCCGTCGATGTGCATGTAGCGCGGGGCGACCCCGAACTCCTCGAATCCGCACTTGGCGAGGACCCGTTGGGACGCGGTGTTGTGCAGCACCGTGCCCGCCTCGATCCGGTGCAGCCGCAGTTCGTCGCGGGCCAGCTCGCAGATCCGGAGCACGGCGGCCGTCGCCAGGCCCCGGCCCGCGTGTTCGACGTCCACCCAGTAGCCGAGGACAGCGCTGTGGAAGGAGCCGAGCACGATGGCACTGAGGTTGAACCCGCCGACGACCCGGTCCTCGGCGTCGCTCAGCACCCAGGGCATCACGCGCCCCGCCTCCCGCTCCGCGAGCAGCCCGGCCAGCCGCTCGCGCTGGCCCTCCTCGGTGTAGAAGGACTCGGGGCGCACGGGCTCCCAGGGCCGCATGTACGCACGGCTGCGGGTCAGCGCCTCGGCGCGGGAGGCGGCGTCGGCCATCGTCGTGGGGCGCAGCTGTATCCCCGCGACGAGCGGGTGGGCATCGTCGATCATGCCCAGGACGCTATCCGGCCGCTCAGGCCCCCGCGTACTTGGCGTCCGCCGCCGGGTCGAGGGCCAGCCGGTAGCCGCGCTTGACGACCGTGTGGATCAGCCGGGGCACCCCGAGCGCCGTGCGGAGCCGGGCCATGGCCGTCTCGACCGCGTGCTCGTCGGTGCCGCTGCCGGGCAGGGCGCGCAGCAGGTCGGCGCGCGAGACCACCCAGCCGGGGCGCCGGGCCAGGGCGTGCAGCAGGGCCATCCCCGCGGGCGGGACCGCGCGCAGCTCGTCGTCCACCAGGACGGCGTGGCCCCGGATCTCGACGCGGTGTCCGGCGACGGGCAGCGTACGGGCGCGGGCGGGCAGCTCGCGGCAGATCAGCTGGACGAGCGGGCCGAGCCGGAAGCGCTCCGGCTGGACGGTGTCGATGCCGCGCGCCTGCAACGGCACGGCGGTGACCGGTCCGACGCAGGCCGGCACGATGTCGCCGCGCAGCGCCGTGACGACGTCGGCGAGCAGTCCGCGTTCCTCGGCGCGGCCGAGCAGCGAGGCCGCCGCCGGGGCGCTGGTGAAGGTCAGCGCGTCCAGGGCGCGGGCGGCGGTGAGGTCGAGGAGCCGGTCCAGGGGGGCGATGTCCTCCGGCGGCATCCAGCGGTAGACGGGGACGCCGACCACCTCGGCACCGGCCTCGCGCAGCGACTCCACGAAGCCGGGCAGGGGTTCGCCGTGCAGCTGGAGCGCGACGCGACGGCCCCGTACGCCCTCCTCCAGAAGCCGTTCCAGGACCTCGGCCATGGATTCGGAGGCCGGGGACCACGCCTCGGTCAGCCCGGCGGCGCGGACCGCGCCCTTCACCTTGGGGCCGCGCGCCAGGAGTTCGACCCCGCGCAGCGTCTCCAGGAGGCGGTCGCCGATGCCCCAGCCGTCGGCCGCCTCGATCCAGCCGCGGAAGCCGATCGCGGTGGTGGCGACGACCACGTCGGGCCGCTCGGCGACCAGCTGTTCGGTGGCGGCGAGCAGCTCGCCGTCGTCGGCGAGCGGCACGATCCGCAGGGCCGGCGCGTGCACCACGGTGGCGCCCCGGCGCCGCAGCAGCGTGCCCAGCTCCTCCGCCCGGCGTGCGGCGGTGACCCCGACCGTGAAGCCCGCGAGGGGCCCGTGCGCCGCGTCGTCGTGCTGTCGGTCGTCGTGCTGTCCGTCGTGCATGAGGTCTACCCGGCTCTCGTCCCGCTGCTGCTCGATGGTGCGGAGGACCGAGCCTGCCAACGCCGCGTGACAGACCCGGTTCGGCTGTATTTCCCGCTCGTTACGTCGCCCGGCACCGGCCGTCCATCATCACACCCCGGCATGGCCGAGACGGGGCTGCGCCGGTACGGCCGCGGCGCGGCGGAGGTAGACCGACCAGGTGAGCGCCGAGCACACCGCGTAGAAGGCGAGGAAGGACCAGAAGGCCGCCGTGCCCTCCCCCGAAGTCTGGAAGGACTGCCGGAAGGCCAGGTTGATGGCGAGCCCGCCGAGCGCGCCCACCGCCCCGATCAGCCCCATCGCGGCACCGGAGATCCGCCGCCCCCGGGCCGCGGCCTCCTCGCCGCGCAGCCCCTGGGCGACGGCCCGGGCGTGGAAGATGCCCGGGATCATCTTGTACGTCGAGCCGTTGCCGAGCCCGGACAGCACGAACAGGGCGGTGAAGCCGACGAGGAACACGGTGAGCGAGGCGATCTCGGAGGCGTATACGACGACGCCGGTCGCGGCGGCCATGGCGGCGAAGTTGCCGAGGGTGATGCGGGCCCCGCCGTACCGGTCGGCGAGCCGGCCGCCGACCGGGCGGATCAGCGAGCCGAGCAGCGGGCCGATGAAGGTCAGCGAGGCCGCCTGGAGCGGGGTCCTGCCGAACTGGGTCTGGAGGACGAGCCCGAAGGCGAAGCTGTAGCCGATGAAGGAGCCGAAGGTGCCGATGTAGAGGACGGCCATGATCCAGGTGTGCCGGTCGCGCACGGCTTCCTTCGCGGCCCCGGTGTCGTTGCGCACCGGTGCCAGGTTGTCCATGTGGCGGGCGGCGCACCAGGCGGCGAGCAGGATCAGCGGGAGGTAGGCGGCGAGCACGATCCGGGGATGGGTGGCCCCCGCCGTCCCGATGACCAGGAGTCCGGCGAGCTGCACGACGGGCACGCCGATGTTGCCGCCGCCCGCGTTCAGCCCGAGCGCCCAGCCCTTCCTGCGCAGCGGGAAGAAGGCGTTGATGTTCGTCATGGACGAGGCGAAGTTGCCGCCGCCGATGCCGGTGAGCGCGGACACGGCGAGGAAGGTGCCGTAGGAGGTGCCCGGCTCCATCACGACGAGGGCGGCGACCGTCGGCACGAGCAGGGTGAGCGCGCTGAAGACCGTCCAGTTCCGGCCACCGAACCGGGCGACCGCGAAGGTGTACGGCACCCGGACGACGGCGCCGACCAGGGTGGCGGTGGAGATCAGGAAGAACTTCCCGGCCGGGTCGACCCCGTATTCGGGCCCCATGAAGAGCACCATCACGGACCACAGGGTCCAGATGGAGAAGCCGATGTGCTCGGAGAGGACGGAGAACCAGAGGTTGCGGTGGGCAACGCGCTCGCCGGTGTCCCGCCAGAAGGTCTCGTCCTCCGGGTCCCAGTGCTCGATCCAACGGCCTGCCATCACGCGCCTCCACGGGTGGTCGGGGTGTCGTCCCGAACCTAGGAAGCGCGCGTTTCGGTGCCGTGCCGCGAGGTGACCTGTGGGCAACCTTGCTCTCACCGGGCCGGGTGCGGCCCGGTGAGCGCGTGGTCACGTACGGGCGCGGGCGGCGCCGTTGGGCCAGAGCCTCGGGCGGCGCTTGGCGGCGAGGTCCTCGACCCAGCCGACGGCGAGGATCATCAGCCCGATCAGCGGCCAGACGATGATCAGCGCGAGGGCGTTGTCCGCGCGGTCGATGTACGTGCCGAGGTGGTCGCCGACCCAGGGCACGTCCCACAGCAGGTCGATGATGGGGAAGGTGGCCATCAGCAGCATGTTGTGCCAGAGGTAGATGGTCACCGCCCGGTTGTTGGCGAGGGTGACCAGGCTGTCCCACCCGGCCAGCCGGCCCGGCAGCTCCCGCCACGAGGGGGCGTACTGGAGCAGGATCATGCAGAACCCGAGCGACCAGGTGGCCTGGGCGAGCGGGATCTCGTCCAGGTTCCAGCCCTCCTCGGTGAGGTGGTGGGCGCCCCACCACAGCGCGAAGGCCATCAGCATCGCGGACAGCGACACGGCGAGGTAGCGCGGGACGGTCTTCAGCAGCCCGTCGTTGTGCGCGAAGCCGAGGACCCAGCAGGAGCCGAACACCGCGAAGTCGACCAGGCCCTCACCGGCCGTGCCGGGCACGGTGACGAGTCCGGTGCCGATGACGGCGGTGAGTCCGATCGGGGCGAGCAGCGTCACCCAGGGCAGCTTCCGGAACGCCTTGAGCAGCAGCGGGGAGGCCAGCACGAACCACAGGTAGGCGCGGATGTACCAGAGCGGCCCTATGCCCTGCTCGGCCCAGGAGGTTTCCAGCCAGCCGCCCTCGGAGCCGCTCTCCCAGGGGAAGGGCGGGGTGCCGACCGGCAGGATGTAGCAGCCCAGCTTGAGGAACCACCAGATTCCCTCCTCGCGCACCGGCTTCCAGCCGAGCGCGAAGACCATGGGCACGACGACGGCCGCGAACGCCCACATGGGCGGCAGCAGCCTGCGTACGCGGGAGAGGATCACGCTCCGGGCGGGCCGGGCCAGCGACCGGGCCATCAGCGATCCGGCCAGGGCGAACATGACGCCCATGGACGGGAACACGACGGTGAGCCAGGCCCAGCCGAAGAGGTGGAAGACGACGACCCGGACGAGCGCGACGGCCCGCAGCAGGTCGAGATAGCGGTCCCGGCCGGCCCTGGCGGGCGCGGGGGCCGGCTCGTCGGCCGGGACGGGCTCGGCGGCGGGGGCGGGCAGCACCACGCGCAGCGCCATGGTCCGCTCGTCCGTGTGCGGCTTTCCGTACGACTGCTCGGGGTGCGTCATGCGACGGGCCTCCGCTCGTGGGTGCGCGCCCGCTGGGACGGCATCGCACCGGGTGCGTCCACGACCCCGGTACGGCGCAGCTTCTGCCAGCGCAGCCGGCCCCCGGTGAGGGCGGTGATCCAGGACTGGAGCAGCACCACGTACATGAGCTGCCGGTACAGGACCTGCTGGAGGGGCAGCGAGAGCAGATGGGTCATGCGCTCCCGGTCGAGCCGGAAGGCGTACGCGGCACAGACCACCTGCACCGCGAGGACGCCGAGCCACGCGCCGACGGTCTTCTCGGTGGGGCCGAACACGAGCCCGTACAGCAGGAAGACGTCGATGAGCGGGGCGAGCAGCGGGGCGACGACCATGAACAGCGAGACGAACGGCAGTCCGACGCGGCCGAACCGGCCCGAGGGCCCGCGCTCGATGACGGCGCGGCGGTGCTTCCAGATCGCCTGCATGGTGCCGTACGACCACCGGTAGCGCTGCGACCAGAGCTGCTGCACGGTCTCCGGCGCCTCGGTCCAGGCTCGGGCGTTCTCCGCGTAGACGACGCGCCAGCCGTCCCGGTGCAGGGCCATCGTGACGTCGGTGTCCTCGGCGAGGGTGTCCTCGCTGATGCCGCCGACCCGTTCCAGGGCCTCGCGCCGGAAGGCGCCGACCGCGCCGGGGATGGTGGGCATGCAGCGCAGCACGTCGTACATGCGGCGGTCGAGGTTGAAGCCCATCACGTACTCGATGTGCTGCCAGGCGCCGATCAGCGAGTCGCGGTTGCCCACCTTGGCGTTGCCGGCGACGGCCCCGACGCGCGGGTCGCCGAAGGGCTGCACCAGCTCGCGGACGGTCGTCGGCTCGAAGACCGTGTCGCCGTCCATCATCACGATGATGTCGTTGCGGGCGTGCGCGATGCCGTTGTTCAGGGCGGCGGACTTGCCCGCGTTGCGCTGGCGCACCACCCGTACGTTGGGCAGCCGCATCCGCTGGACGATGTCCGCGGTGCCGTCCGTGGAGCCGTCGTCGATCACGATGACTTCGACCGGATAGTCACTTGCCAGGAGCGAACGCACCGTGTTCGCGATGCACTTCTTCTCGTTGTACGCGGGCACCAGGACGGTCACCGTGCCGGTGACGGGTCCGCCCCAGCGGAAGTTGTTTCCGCGGACCCGGCGCGCGTGGATGAAGGACAGCACCAGCATCAGCCCGAAGCGGGCGAAGACCAGCACGCCGATCACGGCGAGTCCGGCCACCATCACGTCGGTGATGTGCTCCGAGACGCCGACCGCCCAGACGAACGCCTTGCCCTTCCACAGGTCGAAACCGGTGACCGGGGTGTGCGCGCTGGGCGCGCCGAGGGCGCCGGTGAGGTTGTCGAACGTGTACCCCTGCTTCTGCATCTTCGGCAGGAACTTCCCCAGGGCGGTGACGGTCTGGGACCGGTTCCCCCCGGAGTCGTGCATCAGGATGATCGCGCCCTTGCCGTGCTTGGGCGTGGCCCGGTCGATGATCGCCCTGACGCCCGGCCGCTTCCAGTCCTCGCTGTCCGTGTTGTTGACGACGGTGAGGTAGCCGCGGCTGCCGATGTACTGCGTGACCGGCCAGGACTTGTTGTCCATGGCGTCGGCGAACGAGGAGTAGGGCGGCCGGAAGAGCGAGGTGCGGATGCCCGCCGCACCGGCCAGCACCAGCTGGTTCTGGGACAGCTCCCAGTCGATGCGGCTGGTGGACTGGTAGGAGAGGTCGGGGTGGTTGAAGGTGTGCAGCCCGACCTCGTGCCCCTCCTTGACCATGCGCTCGACCAGGTCTGGGTAGCGCGAGGCCATGGTGCCGGTGACGAAGAAGACGCCGTGGGCGTCGTACTTCTTCAGCTCGTCCAGCACCTTCGGCGTCCACTCCGGGTCCGGGCCGTCGTCGAAGGTCAGCACGATCCGGTGGTCCGGTATGCGCAGGGTCTTCGCGGGCTCGGTGGTGGAGCGCGCGTCGATGACCGGCCCGCCCTCCAGCACCTGCTCGGGCACCCGGTCGGTCGCGACGGGGGGCCGGACGCGGAAGTCGGCCATGATTTCGCTGTGCACGTAGCCACGCAGCATCAGCATGGCGAGCAGGGCAACGAGAAACAGGAGCGGCAGCATGTAGCGCATGGGAAGTCTGCGCCGGCGGGTCTGCTTCTTCCTGTGGGAGTTGCGCCTGCCCCGGGGGGCAGGGGAGGTCATCTAGTTGGCGCCTTCTTGTTCTTGCGCGGGGACCGGGGAGCCGCCGGTGGGAAGCCCGGCGTCCGGAGCCGTCGGATCGGTGCTGCCCGTGTCCTGCTGTTCCTGATTGGAGAGCGGGAGGAAGGGGGCGCTGGAGTTGCCGCCGAGCACGGCGACGACCAGGGTCACCGCGTAGCAGACGCAGACCGCGGCCAGCACCCAGCCGAGCCGTCGCAGCGTCTTGCCGCGCCGGCCGCTCTCGTCCACGAAGACGGGGCCGTCGGAGTCGTCCGGAGCGGATGGTTCCGGCAGCAGCTCGGAGAGCTGCCGCCCGATTCCGTCCAGCTGGATCGTTACTTCGTTCGGCTCGTGTGTGTGCCCCGCATGGGCACCTTCACGCCAAGTTTCCACTGGTGTACGCACTTCCCCCACTCAGGAACGGGTGCGCGCAACTGCCCCTGTCGTGTGTCGCAGGACGGGCCCCCACTCGTCCACGCGCCCCCTACCACAGTGCACCCGGGCCATGAATGTAGCGCACGCCCGGCCTCCGGGCACACCCGGCGGTACAAACAGCGAGGACCCCGCTGCCGGTGGCAGCGGGGTCCTCGCTCACATGGGAATTTGTGGAGATGGCGGGAATCGAACCCGCGTCCAACGGTGCGGAACCAGGGCTTCTCCGAGTGCAGTCCGCTACGCTTTTCTCGGCCTCGGAGGTCACGCGGACAAGCCTCCGACAGGCCCAGTCACTGTTTGATTTCCTTCAGAGACCCGTGACCGGACTCAGAAGTTTAGATCCCTTGATGATGCCAGGATCCGGGTCGGGATCACCCCCGGGCTGACACTCCGCAGAGTCTTCGCTAGCTGCTAATTAGGCAGCGAGGGCGAAGGCGGAGGAATCGCGCTTGGAATTGGCGATTATTGGTTGCGACATATGGTTTACGAGATCATTGCCGCTTCCTCGACTCGCTTCCCCTGCTTCGACATCCGCTGTCGAAACCGATCATCCCCATGTTGATTTTTCAAGGTGGTGCCACACCCTCCGTGGGGTGCGCTGCCATCGTACGTGACCAACGCACGACGATGCCAGCGTATTCCTGCCGGAGGGGCCGGCGGCGGTCGCCGGGTCCGGATCAGGCGCTGCGCTGCCTGCGGCGGGCCGCCGCGATGGCGCGGTTGGTCTCCCTGGTGTCCTGCTTCTCGCGCAGCGTCTGCCGCTTGTCGTACTCCTTCTTGCCCTTCGCGAGCGCGATCTCGGCCTTGACCCGGCCGTTCACGAAGTACAGCGAGAGCGGCACGATGGTGTGGCCGGTCTCCTGCGACTTCGACTCCAGCTTGTCGATCTCGGCCCGGTGCATCAGCAGCTTGCGCTTGCGCTTGGCGGAGTGGTTGGTCCAGGTGCCCTGGACGTACTCCGGGACGTGGATGTTGTGCAGCCACGCCTCGCCGCCGTCGATCTGGACGAAGCCGTCGACCAGGGACGCCCGGCCCAGGCGGAGCGATTTGACCTCGGTCCCCATGAGCACGAGCCCGCACTCGTAGGTGTCGAGGATGGTGTAGTCGTGGCGCGCCTTCTTGTTCTGCGCGATGAGCTTGCGCCCGGTGTCCTTTTCCTTAGCCATAGTGCGGCCATTTTCGCACTACGACCCGCCCCCGAGGCCACTCAATACCGTCTCGGCCCGCTCCTGGGCCCGGTCGCTCACCGCGACGTCCGGTGTGATGCCCTTGCCGTCGACCCCGTGGCCCGCCGGTGTCCGGTAGTGGCCGACGGTGAGCTCGGCCACAGATCCGCCCGCGAGCTTGCTGGGCATCTGCACCGAGCCCTTGCCGAAGGTCCGCGAGCCGACCGTGACCGCCCGGCCCCGGTCCTGGAGCGCCCCCGTCACCAGCTCGGCCGCGCTCATCGTCCCCCCGTCGACCAGCACGACGACGGGGCGCTCGGTGTCGCCGCCCGACCGCGCGTACAGGGCGTGCTGCTCTCCGCGCACGTCGTACGTGGCGACCAGGCCGCCGTCCAGGAAGGCGGAGGCCGCGGTGACCGCCTCGTTGACCAGGCCGCCCGGATTGCCCCGCAGGTCCAGCAGCACCCCGGCCCCCGCGGGCGCCTCCCGCACCGCGTCGCGCACGGCCGCCCCGGAGCCCTTGGTGAACGAGGCGACCGCGATGCGCACCGCCCCGGACGGGCCCGAGCGCCGCTCCCCGACCCGCCGCACGCTCACCGACTCGACCGTGAGCCGGGCCCGGCTCAGCGTCACGGTCCGGGTCGCGGAGCCCCGTCGGACGCCGAGGCCGACCGTGCTCCCGGCCTCCGCGCCGGTGCGGTCGCCGCGGAGCAGGGCCACCACGTCGGAGACGGGCAGCCGGTCGACGCGGCGGCCGTCGACGGTGCGGAGCAGGTCGCCGGAGCGGATGCCCGCGCGGTCGGCGGGGCTGCCGGGCTGGACGCGGGCGACGGCGACCTGGCCGTCGGCGGAGCGCCGGGCGGCGAGGCCGACCCCGGTGTACGTGCCGCCGAGGGCGTCCTCGAACTCCTGGTACTCGCGCTCGTCGTAGACCGCGCCCCAGCGGTCGCCGCTGCGGCTGACGACCTCCTCGGCCGCCTCCGTACCGGACTTGCCGTCGGCGACCGCGTCGGCCGCGGCCTCCGCGACCTCGTCCCGGTCGGCGGTGGCGGCGACCGACCGGGGGTGGACCGGGGGCTCCTGCGCCTCGCCGCGGGGCAGCGCGCCGGTCGCGGCCCCCGTGGCGAGGACGCCGGCGAAGACCAGCGTCAGGGCCGCCCCGCGGCGCAGGCCGCGGGACCCGACGCGACATCCGGGGTCCGACATGGCGCCGATTCTAGGACAACGGCCCACAGGCGCAGGGGACGTTGGGCGTGCACCTCACGGGGCGCACATCACACCTTCAGGTACTTGCGCAGGGCGAAGAGAGCGGCAACGGCGGGCATCAGCAGGCCGATCGCCAGCACCAGCGGCAGCTTGGTGAGGACCGCGTCCCAGCCGATGAAGTCGATCAGATTCAGCTTGTCCTGGAGCGCGAGACCGCCGTCGATCAGGAAGTAGCGCCCGGCCAGCAGCATGACGCAGGCCAGCACACCGCCGATCAGACCGGCGAAGGCGGCCTCCATGATGAACGGGGCCTGGATGTAGAAGCCGGAGGCGCCGACGAGCCGCATGATGCCGGTCTCCCGGCGCCGGCTGAACGCGGAGACGCGCACGGTGTTGACGATCAGCATCAGCGCGATGACGAGCATCAGCGCCATCACGAACAGCGCGGCGACGTTCATGCCGTTCATCAGTCCGAAGAGGTTGTCCAGGATGCTTCTCTGGTCCTGGACCGACTGGACGCCGTCCCGCCCGGCGAAGGCGGTCGCGACGACCTTGTACTTGGTGGGGTCGTGGAGCTTGACCCGGAAGGACTCCGGCATCTGGTCCGGCGTGATGTTGCCGGCCATCGGGGAGTCGCCGAACTCGTCCTGGTAGTGCTTGTACGCCTCGTCGCTGGACTCGTAGATCACCTTCTCCACGACGTCCATCTTCTTGAGATCGCTCTCGATCTCGTCCTTCTGCTGCTTGGTGACCGCACCCTTGGCGCACTGGACCACCGTCTCCGCGTCGCCCTTGCCGCAGAGGTAGATGGAGACGTTGACCTTGTCGTACCAGTAGTCCTTCATCGTGCTGACCTGCTCGCGCATGAGCAGCGCGCCGCCGAACAGGGCGAGCGAGAGGGCGACGGAGACGACGACGGCGAAGGTCATCGTGAGGTTGCGACGGAGGCCGACGCCGATCTCCGACAGGACGAACTGGGCGCGCATGGCGTCCTTTCAGTGCTGGGTGCTCAGTGCTGGTAGCCGTAGACGCCGCGCGCCTGGTCGCGCACGAGACGGCCCTTCTCGAGCTCGATGACGCGTTTGCGCATCTGGTCGACGATGTTCTGGTCATGGGTCGCCATGATCACGGTGGTGCCGGTCCGGTTGATCCGGTCCAGCAGCTTCATGATGCCGACGGAGGTCTGCGGGTCGAGGTTGCCGGTCGGCTCGTCCGCGATCAGCAGCATGGGCCGGTTGACGAAGGCCCGCGCGATCGCCACGCGCTGCTGCTCACCACCGGACAGCTCGCCGGGCATCCGGTCCTCCTTGCCGCCGAGCCCGACGAGGTCGAGGACCTGCGGGACCGCCTTGCGGATCTCGCCGCGCGGCTTGCCGATCACTTCCTGGGCGAACGCCACGTTCTGCGCCACGGTCTTGTTGGGCAGCAGCCGGAAGTCCTGGAAGACGGTGCCCAGCTGGCGGCGCATGTGCGGCACCTTCCAGTTGGACATGCGCGCGAGGTCTTTGCCCAGGACGTGGACGGCGCCCGTGCTGGCGCGCTCCTCGCGCAGGATGAGCCGCATGAAGGTGGACTTGCCGGAGCCGGACGAGCCGACCAGGAAGACGAACTCGCCCTTCTCGATGTCGAGCGACACATCCCGGAGAGCGGGACGGCTCTGCTTCGGGTAGGTCTTGGAGACGTTGTCGAATCGGATCACGGATGCACCACGGTCGGCCGGGAGTAGGTGAGCGTGACCATACGCGAACCGGGCTGAGCCGTGCAGGCACGCATACCGGGATGGGTGATTTACGGTGAAACGGCCCCGATTCCGGGGCGGCGCGACGGGCAAGGGGCCCGGGTGTGACGGGCGGGGCGGGCCGAATGGGACGCGAGCTGGCACAGTGGGAGGGGAACGGTCGCGTTTCCGTGAGCGTTGTGCGGAGAGATGGCTTGTGCGGCTCCGCCGCGCGGGAGGAGGAAAGCGCATGACCTACGACCGACTGGTGTGCGCGAACTGCGCGGCGCCCGTCACCGAGGGTCGCTGCCCCGTGTGCCGGGCGAGCCGCGAGCGGATGCGGGAGCAGGGGCAGGGGCCCTTCGCCGGAATCAGCCCGGCGGCGCTGGCCGCGCTCCTCGTGGTGCTCCTGACCGCCCTGGCCCTGCTGGCCCACCAGACCGTGTAGCGCCCGCCCCCTAGTCGGCCGTGCGGTTGCGCGTGAGGCTCGGCAGGACACGGAAGCCGATGCCGCCGGCGATCATCGTCGCGGCACCGACCAGCAGGAAAGCGGTGCCGCCCGCGCCGGTCTCGGCGAGTTCGTCCTTGCCCCTGCCCTGTTCGACGGGCTGATTGCCGACCGAGTCGGTGTCGGTGTTGCCACCGCCGCCGGAGACCCCGATCCGGCCCACGCCGCTGCCGTTGTCGCCCCTGTCGCCCGTCCCGTTGCCCGGGTCCGCGGACCGGGTCGGGGCCTGCGTGGGTGTGGCCGAGGGCTTCGCGGGCGTCGAGGGCGGGTCCTGCGGGGTCGTGGGCGGCTCGCTCGGCTCCGCCGGGCCGGTCGGCGGGGCCGACGGGTGCGACGGGGTGGCCGGCGGCTGCGACGGCTCGCAGCGGGGGTCGAGCGGGCTGCACGGGTCGCTGTCGTCGCCCGGCTCCTCGCCACCCGGCCCGGCGGCGGTCCGCCCGCCGGTCTCCCCGCCGGTGACCTCGACGCCGATGCCGACGGCCTGGGCCGCCCCCGCCGCGGTCAGCGAGGCGCCGACGGCGATCACCGCGCCCGCCGCCGTCCGCGCGACGCGGATGCGCGTCTTCTTCGTCATGTGCCGCTACCCCCTGGAGCCGTTCTCGTCAGGCTGCTCCAGCACCCTCGCCGGGGGCACGGGGAACGTCAAGGCCGTTCCGGGCCAATGCGCCTTGTTCCAGGGGGAGTTGCGGCGATTCTCGGACTACTTCTCGTTCTGCTTGCGCCAGCGGATGCCGGCCTCGATGAAGCCGTCGATCTCGCCGTTGAAGACCGCGTCCGGGTTGCCCATCTCGAACTCCGTACGCAGGTCCTTGACCATCTGGTACGGGTGCAGGACGTAGGAGCGCATCTGGTTGCCCCAGGAGTTGCCGCCGTCGCCCTTGAGGGCGTTCATCTTGGCCTGCTCCTCCTGGCGGCGGCGCTCGAGCAGCTTCGCCTGGAGGACGTTCATCGCGGACGCCTTGTTCTGGATCTGCGAGCGCTCGTTCTGGCAGGAGACGACGATGCCGGTCGGCAGGTGGGTCAGCCGCACCGCGGAGTCCGTGGTGTTGACGCCCTGGCCGCCGGGGCCGGAGGAGCGGTACACGTCGACGCGCAGGTCGGACTCGTCGATCTCGACGTGGTCCGTCTGCTCGACCACGGGCAGCACCTCGACGCCCGCGAAGGAGGTCTGGCGGCGGCCCTGGTTGTCGAACGGCGAGACGCGCACCAGGCGGTGGGTGCCCTGCTCGACGGAGAGCGTGCCGTAGGCGTACGGCACCTCGACGGCGAAGGTGGTCGACTTGATGCCGGCCTCTTCCGCGTACGCCGTCTCGTAGACCTCGGTCTTGTAGTTGTGCCGCTCGGCCCAGCGCAGGTACATCCGCTGGAGCCGCTCGGCGAAGTCCGCCGCGTCGACGCCGCCGGCCTCGGCGCGGATGGTGACCAGCGCCTCCCGGGCGTCGTACTCGCCGGAGAGGAGGGTGCGGACCTCCATCTCGTCCAGCGCCTTGCGGACGGACTCCAGCTCGGCCTCCGCCTCGGCGAGCGCGTCCGCGTCGCCCTCGGCCTCGGCGAGCTCGAAGAGGACTTCGAGGTCGTCGATGCGGGCGCGCAGGCCCTCGGCCTTGCGGACCTCGGCCTGGAGGTGGGAAAGCTTGCTGGTGATCTTCTGCGCCGCCTCGGGGTCGTCCCACAGGGACGGGGCGGCCGCCTGCTCCTCGAGCACGGCGATGTCCCCCCTCAGCGCATCCAGGTCCAGGACGGCCTCGATCGACCCCATGGTCGAGGAGAGGGACTTCAGCTCTTCGGAAATATCGACGACTGCCACGGGTCCAGCGTAACGGCTGTCGGCGCGTACGTTCCTCGGGCTGCCGGATCACCGGCCCTAAGGCTGTGCGGGCGCCGAGTTCCTGGTGTCCTGGGGGCCCGGGTCCGCGTCGTCGCCGCTCAGGGCGAGCCAGCCGGCCGCGCCGAGCCCGGCCACCAGCACGAGGGCCGCCGCCCCCAGGGTCAGGCGGCGCTTGCGGACGGCCGCCGACTTGTTGCGGGCCGAGCCGGGGCGGGGACGGCCGGGGGCGCGCGGGGCGCGGGCGGTGCCCCGAGGGCCGCCGGACAGCTCGTCCGGGGCCGGGACGCGCATGCTCGTGTGGGTGTCGCGGTTGGAGTCCGGGGTGGAGCCGGGCACCAGCGGCACCGCGCCGCGCCTGCGGGGCTCGTCGCCCGACGGGGTGTACTGCTGCTCGTCGTAGCCCTGCGGGGTCTCCGGCTCCTCGTCCGGCTCGTCCACGTCCAGGGGCGGGATGCCGGCCAGGTGCGGCAGCTGCTCGCGCAGCCGGGCGGCCAGCTCCGAGGCGCGCAGCCGGGAGGCGGGGGCCTTGGCCAGGCACTGGACGAGCAGCTGCCACAGCTCGTCGGGGATGCCGGGGAGCGGGACCACGGTCTCGGTGACGTGGCGGCGCAGGACGGCGCCGGGGTGGCCGCCGCCGAACGGCGTGAAGCCCGCGAGGAGCTCGTACAACACCGTGGCCAGGGCGTAGATGTCGACGGCGGCGCGCGGCGGCAGGCCCTCCACGATCTCGGGGGCCAGATAGTCCGGCGTACCGATGATCTTGGTGGTCCGGGTCCGGCGCGGGGTGTCGATGAGCTTGGCGACGCCGAAGTCGGTGAGCAGGGCGGGGTGGGAGTTGCCGGGGCCGAGCGGCCCCTCCATGTCCAGCAGGATGTTCTCGGGCTTGACGTCGCGGTGGACGATCCCGGCGGCGTGCGCGGCGGCGAGGCCGTCGGCGACGTCCGCGACGACGGCGACGGCGGCCTCGGGGGCGAGCCGTCGTTCGCGGTCGAGCCGGGTGCGCAGGTCGGTGCCGCGGACCAGGTCCATGACGAGGGCGAGGTCGTTGCCGTCGACCACGAGGTCGCGGACCGCGACGACGTGCGGATGGCCGAGGCCGAGGAGCGCGGTGCGCTCCTGGACGAACCGGCCGACGAGCTCCTGGTCGGACGCCAGGTCCTCGCGGAGCAGTTTGATGGCGACGGGGCCCTCGGGTCCTTCCCCGAGCCACACCGTGCCGGCGCTGCCGCGCCCCAGTATCTGGTGGGCGGTGTACCGGCTGCCGATTTTCCGTGCCAAGACTGCTCCCTCAGCGGCTGGCGATGGACCCCAACAACCCCCGGTCGACAAAGCTACGCGGCGATCGGGGGCCCGCGTGCCGTGGTTGGCGCCAACCTTCGCTTCTGCGGGCGAATTGCCTCGGAATTGTTCCGCGGAAGTCGATATAGCTACAGAGTTGTGCGCCTCCGCGCGCGGTCAGCCGCTGCTGCCGCCCAGTTCGGAGATCCAGTCCTTCACCGTGGAGACGGCGTCGGTGATCGCGTTCCAGTAGCTCTGGCCCTGCCCGATCCAGTCCTTGAGCGGGGTCAGTTCCCAGATCAGCCAGCTCGCCACGACGAGCAGCACCAGCGTGAACAGGCAGCCCTTGAGGCAGCCGAGCCCGGGGATCTTCATCGGGTTGGCGCTGCGCCTCGGCTCGCGGGGCGCGCGCTGCGGCTGCTGGGGCTGCTGCGGCGGCGCGTACGGCTGCGGCTGGGGCTGGTACTGCTGGCGCTGCGGCGGCTGGTACTGCTGCTGCGGCTGCGGCTGGTACTGCCGCTGCTGATGCGCGTACTGCTGGTTCTGGGGCTGCTGGTACCCCGGCTGCCGGTCGCGCGGCTGCTGCGAGGGCTGCGGCCGGCGCTGCGGGCGGCGGCGCAGCGGGTCCTCGCTCGGGTCGAGGTACTGGACCTGCGTCTGCTCGTTGCGGTCGCGGGCGGCCCGGAGCTGGGACTGCCAGGGGTGCGGGTCCTCGGGGCGCGGGTCGCTGTCGGGGCGCGGCGGCACGGGCGGCATGACGGCGGTCGGGTCGGCCTGGGAGCCGCCGCCGGGCGCGCCGCCGTGCGGCAGGACGCTGGTGACCCCGTTCGGGTCGTACGAGCCGGCGTTGCTCGGCAGCACCTGCGTCGGGTCGGCCGCGCCGGGGGTCTCGGGGACGGCGGTGGGCGCCGGGTCGGGCGCGAGCAGGGCGGCGACCCCGTCGGCGGCGGCGATCTGCGCGGCGCTCGCGTGGACCCCGATGCCGTCGGCGACGGTACGCAGGGCACGGGCCAGGTTCTCCGCGCTCGGCCTGCGGTCCGGGTCCTTGCTCAGGCACCGCTCCATGACCGTCCACAGGGGCTCGGGGACGGTGCTGGGGCGGCGCGGCTCCTCGCTGAGGTGCCGGTGCAGGACTTCGAGCGCGGTGCCCCCGGCGAACGGCGGGCGGCCGGTGACCAGCTCGTACAGCAGGATGCCGGCGCCGTAGATGTCGACGGCGGAGGTCTGCGGGCGGCCCTCGGCGGACTCCGGCGCCACGTAGGCGGGGGTGCCGACGAACTCGTGGGTGCGGGTCAGGCCCGGGGAGTCGGCGAGGCGCGCGATGCCGAAGTCGGTGAGCATCGGGCGCATCGCGCCGTCGGGGTCGGCGAGCAGCACGTTGGCGGGCTTGAGGTCGCGGTGGACGACCCCCTGGGCGTGGCTGGCGGCGAGCGCGTCGGCGATCTGCGCGGTGAGCAGGGCGGCCGCGACCGGAGTGAGCGGGCCGTTGTCGCGCAGGTAGCGGTGCAGGTCGGGGCCGTCGATCAGGTCCATGACGAGGGCGAGGAGGTCGCCCTCGACCACGAGGTCGCGGGTGCGCACGATGTTGGAGTGGGTCAGCCGCAACAGGACGGAGCGTTCCCGCAGGAATCGCATCACCACGTCCGCGTCGTTGGCCAGCTCCTCCTTGAGGACCTTGATCGCCACGGTCTCGCCGGGCCGGCCGGCCACGGCCGCCTCGGCGCCCGCCGCCTCGCGCTGGCTGGCGCGCCAGACGGTGCCCGTGGCGCCGCGTCCCAGCGGCTCCTCGAGCAGGTACTTGCTGCCTACCGGCCGCACGTCATGCGCTCCCTGCTGGTCGTGGTGGATCGTTCCCGGGGTACCCCCGGAGTTTCCGGCCCACTCTAGAGGCTGTAAGGGGAAGGGCGGCCGGGTCCGGGTCCCGGGGGAAGACGTCCGTCCGGGGCGGATGGTTGCCAGGGCGTGCGCCGGGAATCCGGTCATGCCGCACTTTTTGGGGCCACAGCAGACGTTTCAAGATCACTAACTGATGACCGCCGGGCGTGTTGTCAGTGGCAGGTGCGAGGATGCCTGGAGCACGACTGCGCGGTCGGGAGCCTCGCGGTGCGTGACGAACCTGTACCGGACGACGCGTCCGTGCCGGGTGGGGGGAATCACAGGGCGATCCCCCGGCCGGTGCCGCGCGCAGAAGGGACCGCTGACGGCGATGCAGATCCGGCTGACCGTCCTCGCGCCGCCCAGCGGCCAGACCCCGGCGCGCGCCTGCGATGTGCTGGTCACCGCCCCCGCGGGCACGGCACTGGCCTCCGTCGCGTCGGGCCTGGCCATGGCCGTCGCCGGTCCCGACGGTTCCCTCGGCAGTGGTGCGGTGGTGCTGTTCGCGGGCCGGGAGCGGCTGGACGCGCAGCGGTGCGCCCTCGGCGAGCCGCCCCTGGTCGACGGCGCGGTGCTCTCGCTCCAGGTGCCCGGCGAGGACGAGACCGCCGACGACGCGGTCCCCGCCCAGCTCCAGGTGGTCGCCGGTCCCGACGCGGGCGGGGTCCATCTGCTGCACGGCGGCACGGTGCGGGTCGGCCGCTCCGCCGAGGCCGACGTCCCGCTGGACGACCCCGATGTCTCCCGGCTGCACTGCGAGGTGACGGTCTCGGAGGACGGCCGGGTCACGGTGGCCGACCTGGGCTCCACGAACGGCACCACGCTGGACGGCACCGAGGTCCACGGCCGCCCGGTCCGGCTGACCCCGGGGGCGCTGCTGAGGCTCGGTGAGTCGACGCTCCGGCTGGCCTCCGGCGCGCGTCCGCCGGCGCTGCCGACGGCCCCGGACGGCGAGGGCCACCTCCGGGTCGCCCGGGTCCCGGCCCCGCCGGCCTCCCCCTCGCCCGAGGCCGCCCGCCCCGCCCACGACCGCCCCGCCCCCGACGCCGGGGACGGGTCCCGGCCCGGGTCCGCCGCCGGGCACCCGGGCCGCTTCCCGGAGCAGGAGGCGCCCAGGCGCGGCGGCATAGGGGCGTGGGCCCGCCGGCTCAAGGGCGCCCGGGCCGAGCCGGTGCCCGCGAGCGCCCCCGCCGAGCCGGTCCCGCCCGTCCCCGAGACGTTCACCTCGCTGCCCACCGCCCCCGAGGGCACCTGGCCCGATCCGGCCGCCGTCCTGCTGACCGCGCTCGGCCCGGGCCCCCGGCTGTGGGAGCGCGACCCCGCGCACCCGGAGGCGCTGGTCGTCCGGCTGGGCACCACCGACCGGGCCGACCTGCCCGCCGTGCCGGTGACCGTGAGCCTGCGCGAGGCCGGTTCGCTGGGGCTCGCGGGGCCCCGGGAGCGGCTGGCCGGGCTCGCCCGGTCCGCCGTGGCCCAGCTGGCCGCGCTGCACTCCCCCGCCGACCTGGAGATCGTGCTGATCAGCACGGACCGGGCGCGGACCACGGAGGAGCGGCGGCGCGAGTGGGCCTGGCTGGGCTGGCTGCCCCATCTGCGCCCGATGCACGGCCAGGACTGCCGGCTGCTCCTCGCCTACGACCGGGACCAGGCGCTCGCCCGCACCGCCGAGCTGGTCCGCCGGCTGGACGACGGACCGCTCGGCCCCGGCTGGGCGAGCCAGGACCCGGCCACGGTCGCCGAGGCCGCCCGCGGCTACGAGGGCCCGTTCACGGTGGTGATCCTCGACGGGGACCCCGGAGCGGCGGTCCTCCGCGAGAACACGGCCCGGCTGGCCGCGGCGGGTGCGGCGGCGGGCGTCCATCTGATCTGTCTGGCCGAGACCCCGGCCGCGACGCCCACCTCGCCGGTCGCCGCGACGTACGAGGCCGCGTGCCACGCGTCGATCGCCTTCCGCGAGTGCGGGGCGGTCGGGATGCTCAGCGGTGACGTGGCGACGGCCCTGCGGCTGCTGCGCACGGCGGGCGGCCGGGCCGCGGGCCACGGCACGGTGGCCTCGGTGGACGCGGTGTCGGCGCACTGGGCCCAGCGGTTCGCCCGGGCGCTGGCTCCCCTCCGCGCGGAGGGCTCGGCCGCGCTGCCGGGCCGCCAGGTGCCGGTGGCGCTCCCGCCGTCCGCCCGCCTCCTGGACGAACTGGGCCTGGCCCGCGCCACCCCGGCCTCCCTGATGGCCCGCTGGGCGTCCACGGCGGACGACCACCCGGCCCCCCGCGTGGGCGCGCAACGCACGGCGGCCGACTCCCCGGACTCCGGCCGCACGGCGTACCCGTCCGCGACAACGACGGGCTCGGGCCGCACCCCGTCCCCCGGCACGGCCACGGGCGGCTCCGGCCGCACCCCTTACCCCCGCACCGGCACCGGCGACTCCGGCCGCACGGCGTACCCGGACGGCACCACGGACCCGGGCCGCACCGCGTACCCGGGAACGGGTGACTCCGGCCGCACTCCGTACCCGGACAGCACCACGACCGGCTCCGGACGCACCCCGTACCCCTCCCCCGCGCGTCCCCGGGTCAGCGGTCCCCGGCAGGCCGATGGGCCCCAGGTCGTCGCGCGGGGCGCCGACACCGGCGGGGGGACGCGGACGGCGACGCGCACCGCCGTGCGGCCGGCCGTTCATGCCGGGTGGCCCGTCGTCGTGCTGGGGGCCGGGCCGCACGGGCCGGTGAGCGTGGATCTCGCGGACGAGGGGCCGCACCTGCTCATCGAGGGCCCCGGCGGCAGCGGGCGGACCGAGCTGCTGCGGGCCGTCGCCGCGTCGCTGGCGGCCGCCGCCCGGCCGGACCGGCTGGGCATCGTGCTGGTCGACGGCGCCGGCGGCGAACGCGGCGAGTCGCTGGGCCCGTGCACCGAGTTGCCGCACGCGTTCACGCACCTGGTGGCCTCGGACCCGGTCCGGATGCGGGAGTTCGCCCAGGCGCTGGGCGGCGAGGTGAAGCGGCGGGCCGAGCTGCTCGGCGAGCTCGACTTCGCCGAGTGGCACAGCCGCGACGAGAACGGCACGACGGCCGTCCCGGTCCCGGAGCAACGGGGCGACGTGGAGGCCCCCCTCAGCGGCACCCTGCGCCTGCGCCCGGGGGCGGGCCGCCCCGTGGACCCGGGCCCCTCCCCGCTGCCCCGCCTGGTGGTGCTCGTGGACGACTACGACGCGCTGATAGCCCCGGCGCTCGGCGCCCCGGGCCGGCCGGCGGCCGGTTCGGTGGTGCGGGCGCTGGAGGCGGTGGCCCGGGACGGCGGGCGGCTCGGCATCCACCTGGTGGCGGCCTCGGCCCGCCCCGACCGCACGGAGGACACGGAGCTGGCCCGCGGCGCGCGGCTGCGCATCGTGCTCGATCCGCCCGCGGTCCCGCCCTCCCCGGACGAACCGGCGCCGGGCCGGGGGCGGCTGGGGCATCCCGACGGGCGGGTGACGCCGTTCCAGGGCGGCAGGGTGACCGGCCGCATCCCGCGTACGGCGACGCTGCGCCCGACGGTCGTCCCGCTGGAGTGGGAACGGATGGGCGACCCGCCCACCCGCCGCCCGGTCCGCGAGCTGGGGAACGGGCCGACGGACCTGGCGCTGCTCGCCAGCGCCCTGGACCGGGCGGCGCGTTCGGTCAACGCACTCCCCCTCGCGCCCCTGTCCACCTGAGAGCCCGCCCAGCCCCGCCCGAGTCACGCCGGAGCCGCCCTCGAAGCCACCCCGCACGGGGCCGGAAGAGGGCGGCTGGATCGTCCCCAATGGCCGGATACCTGCACTGACCCCACGTCACGAGGGCATCACGATCAATGATTTGGGGCCGAAGGCGGTATTGCGACACCAGAACGCCGGGCATAGGACTGGGCGCACACGACGACGTGACGCACGACCGGCAGCGCTGGCTTCCCGACCCGGCGCCCGGTGGGCGCACGCGGACAGAGAGACGGGGCAGGGATGCGCACAACCCTACGGATTCGCAGGGCGGCCGTGGTGTTCACCGCCATCGGCGCACTGGCCCTCACCGGCTGCGGCGGCGACGGTGACGGCGGAGACAAGAAGACGGACGAAGGCGGCTCCACGACGGGCAAGGGCTCCACTCCGAGTGTCGCCTTACCGAAACTGGACGGTGAGAAGCTCTCTGTCGCCGCGGTCTGGACGGGGCCGGAACAGGCCAACTTCGTCAAGGTCCTCAAGGAGTTCGAGAAGCGGACCGGCGCGACGGTGACGTTCGTCCCGGCGCAGGACCCGATCGTCAACTTCCTCGGTACGAAGATCGCGGGCGGGCAGCCGCCGGACGTCGCGATGATCCCGCAGGTGGGGGCGATCCAGCAGGCCGTCGCGAAGAAGTGGGCCAAGCCGGTCGGCGCCGAGGCGAAGGCCCAGCTGAGCAAGAACTACGCGAAGGTCTGGCAGGACCTCGGCACGGTGGACGGCACCCAGTACGGGGTGTATTTCAAGGCCGCCAACAAGTCGCTGGTCTGGTACAACACCAAGGCGTTCGAGAACGCGGGCGCGAGCGAGCCGAAGACCTGGAAGGACTTCCTGGCGACCGCCGAGACGGTGTCCGCCTCGGGCGTCACCCCGGTCTCGGTCGGCGGCGCGGACGGCTGGACGCTCACCGACTGGTTCGAGAACGTCTACCTGTCGCAGGCGGGGCCGGAGAAGTACGACCAGCTCGCCCAGCACAAGATCAAGTGGACGGACCCGTCCGTCAAGGACGCGCTGACCACGCTGGCCCAGCTGTTCGGCAAGCCGTCCCTGATCGCGGGCGGCGCGGACGGCGCGCTCCAGACCGAGTTCCCGGCGTCGGTCACGCAGACCTTCACCGGCGGCGACCAGCCCAAGGCCGCCATGGTCTACGAGGGCGACTTCGTCGGCGTCAACATCGCGCAGACCAAGGCGAAGATCGGCACGGACGCCAAGGTCTTCCCGTTCCCCGCGGTCGGCGCCGAGTCGCCCGTGGTGACCGGTGGCGACGCGGCCATCGCGCTGAAGGACGGCAAGGGCGCCCAGGCGCTCCTGACCTGGCTCGCCTCCGCGGACGCCGCGAAGATCGCCGCCGAGCAGGGCGGGTTCATCTCGCCGAACAAGGGCCTGGACGCCGCCGCGTACCCGAACGACGTGCAGCGCACGATGGCCAAGGCGCTGATCGCGGCCGGTGACTCCGTCCGGTTCGACATGTCCGACCAGGCCCCGCAGTCGTTCGGCGGGACACCGGGGAAGGGCGAGTGGAAGACCCTCCAGGACTTCCTGAAGAACCCGAAGGACATCGCGGGGACTCAAGCCAGGCTGGAGTCCGACGCGGCCAAGGCGTACAAGAGCTGACGCCATGACGACAGCGGCAGCGGGGGGCGCCGACGAGGCGCTCCCCGCCGACAGGCAACGGTCCGGCGGGCCCCGTGTGCCCGCCCCCAGGAAGCCCGCCCCGGCCGGCACCCCGGGGCGCGCGCCCCGGAGCGTCACCGGCACCCGCAGGGTGATCGCGGGGCTCTTCCTGCTGCCGGCGCTGGTGCTGCTCGGGGCGCTCGTCGTGTACCCGATCGTGTACTCCGTCTACCGGTCGTTCTTCGACCAGGCGGGTACGGGCTTCGCCGGCATCGACAACTACAAGACGCTGTTCACGGACGACACCATCCGCACGGCGGTCAAGAACAACGCGATCTGGGTGGTCTTCGCGCCGACGGTCTCCACCGCGCTGGGACTGATCTTCGCGGTGTTGACCGAGCGCATCCGCTGGGGCACGGCCTTCAAGCTGGTCGTCTTCATGCCGATGGCGATCTCCATGCTGGCGGCGGGCATCATCTTCCGCCTCGTGTACGACCAGGCGCCCGAGCGCGGGGTCGCCAACGCGGTGTGGGTGGGCGTGCACGACACGTTCGCCGAGTCCTCGGGCTTCCCGAAGGCGCATCCGCTGCCCGTGGCCCCGCTCGAGGCGGCGGGCGGCGGGACCTTCGTGACGAAGACCACCGTGCACGCCGGGCAGCCGGTCCGGCTCCCCCTGGTCGGGGTGCTCCCGGCGAAGATGCCCGGCGACGCGAAGCCGGCGAAGGCCCCGGCGGCGGCCGGGGACGGCGCGGTCACCGGCACCGCGTGGCTGGACTTCACCAAGGGCGGCGGCGGCAAGCCCAATGTCATCGACGCCAAGGAGCTCGGGCTCAAGGGCCTGAAGGTGGAGGCCGTCAAGGGCGGCGAGGTGGTCGCGACCGCCGAGGCCGCGGCGGACGGCACGTTCACGCTGCCCGCCTCGGCGGACGGTGCCGAACTGCGCCTCCCGGCGTCCAACTTCAGGGAGCCGTACAACGGCGTGGACTGGCTCGGCCCGACGCTCGTGACGCCCGGGATCATCGGGAGCTACGTGTGGATGTGGGCGGGCTTCGCGATGGTGCTGATCGCGGCGGGCCTGGCCGGGCTGCCGCGTGAACTCCTCGAAGCGGCCCGGGTGGACGGGGCCAACGAGTGGCAGGTGTTCCGCCGGATCACGGTGCCGATGCTCGCGCCGGTCCTCGCGGTGGTGCTCGTCACGCTGATGATCAACGTGCTGAAGGTCTTCGACCTGGTGTTCATCATCGCGCCCGGCTCGTCCCAGGACGACGCCAACGTGCTGGCGCTCCAGCTGTACCGGTCCTCGTTCGGCACGGACGCGGACCTCGGGGTCGGCAGCGCCATCGCCGTGCTCCTGCTGCTGCTGGTGATCCCGGTGATGCTCTTCAACATCAGGCGGATACGGAAGGAGGGGCGCCGATGACGACACCCTCGGCACCGGCGACCCGGTCGGTGGGCGCGCGGCTCGCGGCGCGGGCCGGCGGCGGCGTGATGCGGGTCTTCCTGGTCCTGGTGGCCCTGTTCTGGCTGATGCCGACGATCGGGCTGCTGCTCTCCTCGCTGCGCAGCCCGGACAAGATCGCGTCGACCGGCTGGTGGCAGGTCTTCACCGCCCCCTCCGAGCTCACCGTCGACAACTACTCCCGGCTGCTCGACAATTCGGCGATCACCGACTCGCTGCTCTCCACGGTCATGATCACCGTGCCGTCCACGGTCCTGGTCGTGGTGATCGGCTCGCTCGCGGGATACGCGTTCGCGTGGATGGACTTCCCCGGCCGCGACTGGTGGTTCCTGCTGGTCGTGGGGCTGCTGGTGGTCCCCGTACAGGTGGCGCTGATCCCGGTGTCGAAGCTGTTCGGCGAGATCGGGATCTTCGAGACGACGCTCGGTGTGGTGCTCTTCCACACCGCGTTCGGGCTGCCGTTCGCGATCTTCCTGCTGCGCAACTTCTTCGCGGAGATCCCCCGGGAGCTCCTGGAGGCGGCGCGGCTGGACGGGGCGGGTGAGATACGCCTCTTCACCCGGGTCGTGATGCCGCTGGGCGGTCCGGCCATCGCCTCGCTCGGGATCTTCCAGTTCCTGTGGGTCTGGAACGACATGCTGGTCGCGCTGATCTTCGCGGACTCCGGGTCGCCGCCGATCACGGTGGCGCTCCAGCAGCAGGTGCGCCAGTTCGGCAACAACATCGACGTGCTGGCGCCCGGCGCCTTCGTCTCGATGGTGATCCCGCTGGCGGTGTTCTTCGCCTTCCAGCGCCAGTTCGTCTCCGGCGTGATGGCGGGGGCGGTCAAGTAGCGGTCACGCGGTCACGTCACGGCGCGGGGCACTCCGCCGGGGTGCCCCGCAGTCGTGCGGTGCCCGGAATCACGCGCCGCGCGGGCGCCCGTCATGGGTCCGCACGCCCCCTATTGCCCAAGGTTCACTTACTGTCCCGGGTAGTATGATAAGTGGGGCCTTCATCAGCCGCGCGGTCGACCGCTCACGGGCCCGACGCGCCCGTCTCTTCGGCCTTCGTACGCCTGCCCGCCCCCTGACCCGTCCTGCGGAGCCCGCCCCAGTACGCTGTGTGGTCTCCCAGTACGCACAGTCCGAGAAAGAGTCCGTATGCCCCGGCTGAGTGTCATCATCCCTGTCCGTCGCGCCCGAGGAAGCCTGCGCGAGTGCCTGGAGTCGGTGCTCTCGCAGTCGTTCACGGACATCGAGGTCATCGGGGTGGACGACGGCGCGCCGGACGGCTCGGGCCTGGTCCTGGACGAGTTCGCCGCCCGCGACAGCCGCGTCCGGGCCGTGCACCTGGAGCCGGGCGCCGGTGCGCACGGCCGCCGGAACGCCGGGATCGAGGAGGCCGCCGGGGAGTACGTCCTCTTCCTGGAGGGCTACTACGTCCTCCTGCCCGGCGCGCTCCAGGCCGTCGCGGACCGGCTGGACGCCACCGGCGACCCAGACGTGCTGCTCTTCGGCCACCAGAAGCGCCCCTTCCGCGGCAAGGTCCGCTCGACGCGGTCCCTGCAGAAGCTGGAGGGGATGCCCGAGGGCCCGCTCACCCTGGCGAAGCGCCCGGACCTCCTCGACCTCGCCCCGGTCTCCTGGAACCGCGCGGTCCGCCGCGCCCTCCTGGAGCGCGAGTCCGTGACCTTCGGCCCGGGCCCGCACGGCGAGCGGATGTACGCGCTGGCGACCGTCGCCGTCGCCGCCTCGGTGGCCACGCTGGGCACCGCCTGCGTCGAGCACCGCCAGCAGCGCTATCTGCCCGGCCTCGTGGACGACGTGGAGCCCCGGACGGGCTCGACCCCGCTGGAGCTGGTCGAGGCGTACGACGCGCTGATGACCTTCGTGGAGGCGCGCCCGGCCCTGAAGGACGTGCGCGGCCTCCTCTTCGACCGCGCGGTGCAGGAGCTGCTGACCGCGTACCCGACGGTGACCAAGCGCCGCCGGCAGTACGTGGGCGCGGTCGGCGCGTTCCACCGCGCGCACCGCCCGGAGGGCTTCAAGTTCCCCGGCGGCGCCAAGGGGCTGCGCCCGCAGCTGATGGGCGGCGGCAAGTACACCGCGCTCGGCGCCCTGGACACCGCGCTCGCCACCCGCCGCAGCCTGCGGGCCGCGCCCAGCACGGCCCGCGCCAAGGCGAAGAAGCAGTTCACCAAGCGCTACTACAAGGCGCAGCGCAAGCTGCCGCTGGACCCGAAGCTGGCCGTGTACGCCGCCTACTGGAACCGCGGCGTGAGCTGCAACCCGGAGGCGATCTACCGCAAGGCGAAGGAGCTGGCGCCCGACATCCACGGCGTCTGGGTGGTGTCGAAGAAGAACGTGGACTCGGTGCCCAAGGGCATCGACTACGTGGTGCCCGGAACCCGCCGCTACTGGTCGGTGCTGGCCCGTGCCACGTACTTCTTCAACAACGTCAACTTCCCGGACCACCTGGTCAAGCGCCCCGGCCAGATCCATGTCATGACCCACCACGGCACCCCGCTGAAGATCATGGGCATGGACCAGCAGAACTACCCGGCCGCGGCCCAGGGGCTCAACTTCGACCGGCTGCTGAAGCGCGTGGACCGCTGGGACTGGAGCGTCTCGGCCAACCCGCACTCCACCGAGGTGTGGTCCCGCGCCTACCCGAGCGCGGCGCGCCCGCTGGAGACCGGTTACCCGCGCAACGACGTCTTCGCGACGGCCACCGAGGAGCAGATCGCCAAGATCCGCGAGGACCTGGGCATCCGCCCCGGCCAGCGCGCCGTGCTCTACGCGCCGACGCACCGCGACTACGAGGCGGGCTTCACCAACCGCCTGGACCTGGACCGGTTCTGCGCGGCCGTCGGCCCGGACACCGTGGTCCTCATGCGCGCCCACTACTTCTACGGCGGCTCGGGCCTCCCGGAGAACGCGTCGGTCATCGACGTCTCCACGTACCCGCGCGTCGAGGACCTGTGCCTCGCGGCGGACGCGCTGGTCACCGACTACTCCTCGGTGATGTTCGACTACGCCCACCTGAACCGTCCGATCGTGATCCTGGCCCCGGACTGGGAGACGTACCGCACGGTCCGCGGTGTCGTCTTCGACCTGCTGTCCGGGCAGCCGGGCGAGACGCCGGGTGCCGTGGCCACGAACACGGACGAGCTGGCGGCGATCTTCACCGACGGCAGCTGGAACAGCCCGGAGAACGAGGCGCTGCTGAAGGCGTTCAAGGAGCGCTTCTGCCCGTACGACGACGGCCGCGCCGCCGAGCGCGTGGTGCGCCGCGTGCTGCTGGGCGAGGAGTCCTAGACCGTACGACGCCGAAGGGCCCGCACCGGAACGTTCCGGTGCGGGCCCTTCGGCGACACGCCCTAGCGTTGCTGACCGGCCATGACCGTGATCAGGCCGACCACCACGAGCAGCGAGCCGCCCCAGGTCCACAGCGAGGTCCGCTCGTGCAGCACGGTCGCCCCGGCCAGCACGATCAGCAGGTAGCCGAGCGCGTTGAAGGGGTACGCGACGGAGAGCGGCACCTTCGCCAGCGTCGTCATCCAGGCGAGCGCGGACACCGCGAAGACGAGCAGCCCGAACACGACCCAGGGGCTGCCCGCGGCGCGCAGGGCGACGGAGCCGCCGTCGCGCCCGGCGGCGGCCGCGGCGCCCTTCATTCCGTGCTTGAGCATGATCTGGCCGCCCGCCGACGAGAACACGGCGAACAGGAGCAGCAGCACACTGGGGAGGGTCAAGGGCTTGCTCCTGACTGCGGGGGCGGGGGGTTCGGGCGTCCGGGCGGGCGCGGGTCCGGGGCGGGGCGCCTCAGACACCGACCCGGTCGGCGGGGACGTACTGTCGGTTGAGGATGTCCTGTACATCGACGTGCTCTCCAGCGATGATCGTCTCGGCCGCGTGCGGGGTGAGCAGCGCGACGTGCTGATAGCCGAACAGCGTCGGCCGGACGCGGGTCAGCAGCCTCGACGCCCCGCCGAGCACGGCGGCGAGCGGGCCCCGGCCGAGCAGCGACCAGAACGGCGCTCCGGTGGAGGAGAGTTCGAGCACGTCGTAGCCCGCGGCGCGCACGGTGCGGCGCAGGCTGGCCCGGGTGAAGAAGCGCAGATGCGTTTCGTCGAGGATGCCGCGGCGGTCGTAGTCGAAGGCGCCGACGGCCACCCGCAGCCGGGAGTACCAGTGGCTGAAGTTGGGAACGGACAGCAGCATCCGGCCGCCCGGCCGCAGCACGGACGCCGCCTCGGCGAGGACGTGTTCGGGGCGTGACAGGTGCTCGATGACGTCACCGGCCACCACGTAGTCGAAGCCGGTCCCGGCCTCGGCGGGCAGCCCCTCCTCCAGGTTGGCGAGGTGGAAGTGGCTGCACCGGTCGCGGACGCCGGGCACCTCCACGTAGTCGACGCCGGTCACCTCGTGGCCCAGGGACTCCAGCCGCTCGGCGAACAGTCCGCCGGAGCAGCCGAGGTCCAGGACGCGGCCGGGCGGCAGCGCGCGCATCTTCTCCAGGATGACCGCGTGCGAGGAGCCGTCGCCCTCCTTGAAGGCGTACTCGACGGGCTTGGGAATCCACCGGCAGGTCCCGAACCCCTTGACGGCCAGCCGGTATTCGAGGACGTCCTTGATCACGTCCTTGGCGTACTTCATGCCGTTGACGTAGCAGATCTCGTCGCCGTAGTAGGTGGGGACGGGGATCTCCTTGATCCGCATGCCCGCGTTGAGCAGCTGCACGATGATCTGGGTGTCGAAGTCGAAGGCGTCGGTGTTCCGGTCGACGGGCAGCTGCTTGAGGGCGGCGACGCTGTACGCGCGGTAGCCGGAGTGGAATTCGGTGAGGTCCGAGCCCAGGAGGCCGTTCTCCAGCCGGGTGAGGACGCGGTTGCCGAGCCACTTGTACAGCGGCATGCCGCCCTTGAGCGCGCTGCCGGAGGTCATCATCCGGGACCCGAACACCGCTTCGCACTCGCCGCGTTCGATGGGTGCGACCATCTCGGGCAGCAGTTCGGGGGCGTACTGCCCGTCGCCGTGCAGCAGCACGATGATGTCGAGTCCGTGCTCGGCGGCCAGCGCGTATCCGGCCTTCTGGTTGCCGCCGTAGCCGAGGTTCTTGGTGTGCCGCATCACGACGGTCCGCGGCATGCCCTCGGCCTGCGACCAGCGGCAGCCCGCCGTGAAGGTGGCGTCGTGACTCGCGTCGTCCAGGATCAGGATCTCGTCGATCCGCGACCGGAAGTCCTCCGGAATCCGGTCGAGGGTCTTCTCCAGCGTTGTCTCCGCGTTGTACGCGACCACCAGGATGCCGATCCTGGGGCTCGGGCTTTCCTTCACGGGGCGTTCTCCAGTTGCGGTCGGGGACGGGGGGTGCGGGATCAGTCGACGGTGGAGCAGGAGCGGAATTCCGTACGGGGTGCGGAGATCGCTGCCCGCTCGGTGGGGGCGGCGTCCGGGGGTGTGGCGAGGATGCGGCGTACGCCGGTGAACAGGCCCACCGCCAGGACGAACCAGCCGGCCGCGCCCAGGTACAGCACGGGCTCGCTCCAGCGCACGGCGGACCGCCCGCTGTAGCCGAGGACGGCGACCAGGCCGACGACCGCGCTGTACGCGAACCCCTCGACCGGGCCGAGCACGAACATCCCGGCGGCGGCCCAGGTCAGGTACTGGAGGCCGGACGCGGTGGACAGGAGCAGCAGCAGGCCCAGCGTGGCGGCGACCACCCCGGGCGCCTCGGCGGGCCGCAGCCAGGCGAGCCGGGCGCCCGCGGCCACGCACACGAGGACGAAGAGGAAGTGGCCGCCGCCCTGCACGAAGGCGATGACCGGCTCCGGCGCGCCGAGGACGTCCGCGAACCGCACGAGCCCCCACAGCCGGTAGCTGCCGCCCGCGTACTCCAGGACGTTGTGCACCAGGTCCAGGGGCACGGTCAGCAGCGCCGGCCCCCACACGAGCGCGGTGACCCCGGCGAGCCCGGCGGCGAAGCGGCCCAGGACCGGCCGTCCGCCGCGCAGGGCGGCCACGAGGAGGGCCGGGATCACCACGACCGGGATGAACTTGACGCTGATGGACAGCGCCGCGGCGACGCCCGCCGCGAGCGGGGCCTTCCGGTCGGCCAGCAGGTGGGCGGCGGCCAGCGCGAAGGCGACGGCGACGGCGTCGGTGTTGCCGTGGTAGCCGGAGGTCGCGATGAGCACCGGGCTGACGGCGACCCCGGTCCCGCAGAGCATCGCGGTGCGCGGGGTGGCGCGGCGGCGGACGATCTCGAACACGAGGACCGCGCAGGCGAAGTCGGCGGCCGACGCGGGAACGCGGATCAGCGTGGCGAAGGAGAAGCCGAGTTCGGTGAGGCGGTCGAGGCCCAGCAGCATCCACCCGGCCAGCGGCGGGTGGTTGTAGACGGGAAGCCCGGGGAGCGGGTGCGCGTAGATGCGGACGGGGCCGTACCCGGTGATGGCCTTCGCGAACCCCTCGAAGATCCGCACGTCGGCGGGGCCGGGCGAGTTGGCCGCGATGATCATGCGGGTGAGGAGGCCCGCGGTCGCCGCGACGAGCACGACGGCCCTGGCTCGCCGCACGTCCGTTTCGCCCCACATTCGGATACCCATGAAAGCAGAACGTAGCAAGGCGGCGACGCTATGCGACGCAGCGAATCGTCACCGTGGCGTAAACACCGGCCATGGAAACACCGATGCCCGGCCGGTAGGGACCGGCCGGGCATCGGGGCTCATCAGTGGCGACTACAGCATGCGGTCGACCACGCGGGCGGTGGCCCGGCCGTCGTCCAGGTCGCAGAAGTCGTGCCGGAACTGCTCGTACGCCTTGGCGTGTCCGGCGATCGCCCGCTCGGGGTCCTTCAGCGCGGCGATCAGGTCGTCGGAGTCCGGGATCAGGGGCCCGGGCGCCCGCTTCTCGAAGTCGAAGCTGAACCCGCGCAGCGTGTCGCGGTAGTGCTCCAGGTCGTACGTGTGGAAGAGCATCGGCCGCCCGGTCTGGGCGAAGTCGAACATCAGCGAGGAGTAGTCGGTGACCAGGGCGTCGCTGATGAGCATGAGCTCGCCGACGTCCGGGTAGCGCGAGACGTCCTTGACGAAGCCCGTGCCGCTGTCCGGGAGCCGGTCGGTGACCATGTAGTGACGGCGCACCAGGAGCACGGTGTCCTCGCCGAGTTCGCGTTCGGCAGCGGCCAGGTCGAGCTGGAGGCCGAGCGAATAGCGTCCGCCGCCGAGGCGCTGGTCCTCGCGCCACGTCGGCGCGTACAGGACGACGCGCTTGCCGGCCGGGATGCCCAGCTTCTCCCGTACCGCGGTGGCGACCTTGGCGCGGTCCGGGGCGTGGAAGATGTCGTTGCGCGGGTAGCCGCACTCCAGCACCTCGCCCTCGAAGCCGAACGAGCGGCGCAGGACGGGCGTGGAGTACGTGTTCGGCGAGACCAGGAAGTTCCACTGCTTGGCCCGCTCGGCGAGGGTCGCGATGTACCCGGCGTTCGCCTGGGCGGTGCCCGCGAGTTCGAGGCCGATGCGCTTGAGCGGGGTGCCGTGCCAGGTCTGGACGACCGTCTGGTCCTCGCGGCGCACGAACCACTCGGGCAGCTGCGTGTTGGTGATGACGTAGCGGCTGCGGGCCAGCGCCTCGTGCCAGGCGGCCGAGCCGTGCTCGACGGCGGTGGTGCCCTCGGGGACGATCGCCTGCTGGTCGCGGACGACCCAGATGTGCTCCACCTCGGTGCCCCGGCGCACCAGTTCCTCGTAGACGGCGCGCGGCGAGTCCGAGTACTGGCGGCCGTCGAAGGTGCTGTAGAGCGCTGCGGCGCGCAGCGGCTCGGAGCGCTGTGCCGCGTACGCCTCGCTCAGCAGGCGCTTGGCGCGCGGGCCGCGCTCGGCGGCGCTGAGCACGGGGCCGGAGACGACGAGGAGCTGGTCGCCGAAGCGGCGCTCCAGGGTGTAGTCGCGGCCGCCGAGCGTGCGGGTGGCGGGCAGGGTGTGGAAGGCGGAGGCGGGGAGCCGCAGCGCGCGGTCGCCGCTCTCGTCGGCGGCGCCCTTGTCCCGGAAGAAGAAGTACCAGTTGCCCTCGCCGAGCGGCACGGCGCCGCCCGGTCCCTCCACGGCGTCCGGCCGCAGCTCGGCGCGGAAGCGGCGGGCGCTCTCGGGTCCGGTGAACTCGACCGGGAAGACCTGCTCCTCGCGGTGGGCGCTGTTCTGCACAACCAGCTCGACCGGGTGCTCCGGGTCCTCGGGGAAGGTGCCTTCCAGGAAGAGCCGGCCGTCGTCCGTCCAGCTGGCCAGCTCGACGGCGGGCTGCACAACGCGGTCGCCGATGACCAGGTTGCCGCGCGCGCTGACGACGAGGGCCAGCTCGCGGCGGACGCCGTCCGGCCCGTCGGCGAGCGGGTAGCGGCCGGGGTGGACCGAGCCGGGCGCGTCGAGCGACGCCTTCAGGCCCGTGCCGACGAGATGGATGCTGTACGCGACGTTCTTCGGGGTCTCCTCGCCGGCGGGGCGGTTCGCCTCGACCGCGGCGAGCGGCAGCTCGGCGGTGAAGCGGTTCCAGCCGGCTCCGGCGCCGGTGCCCACGGTGACGGGGACCTCGACGGTGGTCTTGGTGGCGCCGTGCGTCAGGACCAGCGTCAGCTCGTCCTTGACGAGGCGGGCGCGGACCACGCCGGTCACCTTGACGGTGCCGGGCCGCTCGCCGGGGCCGTGGGTCTCGAAGCGGGCGTCGACGCGCTCGGAGTGCAGTACGAGCTTGTCGCCCTCGAACGCGGAGGCGATGCGGTGGTCGCCGTCGGGGCGGTGGACGGGCGGCGCGACGGACGCCTCGCGGACCGAGGGGAAGGCACGGCGGAGCAGGCCGCCCCGGGCGATGCCGACCTGGAACTGGAAGGTGAGCTGCTTGGGGCCGCTGTCTCCCTGGATGCGGAGCTTGGAGGCGTCGACGGAGGTCTCGAAGCCGGCCCGGTGGTAATCGTGCAGGCTCTGCCGGGAGCGGGTGGTGGCCTCGGGCTCGTCGGTGCGGCGCAGCCGGAGCGGGACGACGTGGCGCCGGCCGGCCCGCAGCCAGCCGATCCGGAACTCACTGACCCCGGAGCTGACCGGCAGGTTGCGGATGTACGCGTAGCCGCTGAGGTGCAGCTTGCCGTCGCGCCACTGGGCATCGCGCAGCCGGGCGGCGAGCGGCAGGTCGCGGTCGCCGACGCGCGCAACGGGCGCGGGCAGCGGCCGGGTGAGGACGGGGTAGTGGGCGACGCGCCGGCGCATGCCGCTGACCTCGAACGCGCCGGGCTCCCGCTTCTCCTGGAGGAGCAGCGCCAGCAGCTCGTCCATGCGGTGTTCGCGCACCAGATACCACATCACGCGCAGGCGCAGCGGCAGCCCGTCGAGCACCGCGGGGTCGACCTGGTCGATGAACTTGTTGGTGTACGTGAGGAACGCGTCCCGGTACTCCTGGTCGCCGTCCGGCAGGACCTCCATGAAGTACCAGAGGTCGTTGGCCAGCGCGTGGGCCTCGTAGTGGTTCTTGTCGGCGGGGGTGCGGTTCTCCGCCAGGAACTCCGAGACGCCCTGGACGTGGGCGACGCGGTCGTGGATGCCGCGGACGACGGCCCGGCTGGTGGTGATGGAGCCGGGACGGTCGCGCCAGTAGTAGACGGGGTCCTTGACGATGTCGACCGAGCCGGCCAGGAAGTGGGCGGGCAACACGACGGGGATGTCCTCGTACAGCGCGCCGACCGGGAAGGCGAACTCGTGCTTGTCCCAGAAGGAGCGGCGGAAGACCTTGTTGCAGGCGATGCGGTCGCCGAGGAGGTCCAGGTCGCGCGAGACGTGGGTGCGCTTGCGGGTGGTCGCCATGGGCTTGCGGAACATCGGCGACTGGACCAGCTTGCCGCCGGCGCGCAGCCGCAGGACGTTGCCGGACGCCAGGTCGGAGCCGGTCTCCTCCAGCGATTCGACCAGCAGCTCGTAGGCGTTCGGCGGGATGATGTCGTCGCTGTCGCAGAAGGCCAGGTAGCGGCTCTCCGGGTGGGCGTTGCGGAAGCCGGTGTTACGGGCGTGCCCCAGTCCGCCGTTCTTCTGCCTGACCAGCTTGAAGCGGTCGTCGCTCGCGGCGAACTCGGCGGCCAGCGCGGCGCTGCCGTCGGTGGACCCGTCGTCGACCATCACCACCTCGAGGTCGGTCATGGTCTGCTCCGCGAGGGACTTCAGACAGTCCGTCAGGAAGAGTTCCACGTTGTAGACGGGGACAACGACACTGAGCCGTGGCGGCATGTTGAGCACGTCCGTTCATCAAGGGCCTGGCTATCCGTAGGGCTCAACCGCAGAGGCGGTCGGGGGTCACCGGTTACGGTCCCGAACGAGTGACTGCGCCTGCACCGTGCTCGCCCCGTGCACATGCTCCGGAAGGCCCGGTGGGCGGCCCACCCACCAGATTAACCGATCGAAGAGTGACCCCTACAAGCACGCTGGCACACCCCCGCCGGGGCCTTTCGTTCGGGTCAGGCCGGACCAGGGAGCGGGCTCTGGTGCCGTGCATCGCAAGGCGGAGGATTGAGGCAGATGGGGTCTCCCCTGCTCGAGCGGAGCCGAGAGCTTGGGGAAGGAGCGTTGGTGATTGACGACAACGCCGCGAGGTGCGGCACCAGAGCCCGCGAGCCCGGCCTGACCCGAACGAAAGGCCCCAGCTCATCCGGCGGGGTCCGCGCCCTGTGTGAGCGCCGCCACGGCGGAGGCCGCGAGGTCGTCCAGATAGTCCTGGGACACCTCGCCCCGGACCACGGCGAGCCGCCAGTAGAGCGGGCCGACGATCAGGTCGAGGGCGCGGTCGGGGTCGCTGCCGGGGGGCAGCTCGCCGCGCGCGACGGCGTCCCGGACGACCACGGCGGCCATGCCCTGCTGCGGGTCGAGCAGGGCGGCCTTGATGGCGTCGGAGATCTCCGGGTTCCTGGCGGCCTCGACCAGCAGGTCCGGGATGACCTGCGAGGCCAGCGGGTGGCGCAGGGCGTACGCGGCCAGTTCGAGGACGGCGCGCACGTCCCCGTACAGGGAGCCGGTGGCGGGGGCGGGCATGCCCTGCGCGGCAACGGCCGAGACCAGGTCCAGGACCAGGTGCAGCTTGGACTTCCAGCGCCGGTAGACGGCGGTCTTGCCGACGCCTGCCCGGCGGGCGATGCCCTCGATGGACATCCGGGCGAACCCGACCGCGGCGAGCTCGGCGAACACCGCGCTGCGGATGGCGTCGGTCACGTCCTCGCGCAGGACGGCGGCTCCCGCCGGGGCTCGGCGGCGGCTTCCGGGGTCGGTGGTCATGGCCGAATCATAGTCCGCGACGACGAAACGGTTGCGTCCCGACGTGGATACGTCCTACCCTCGGCGTTGCGACGATACGGTCCCGTCCCGTCGCCGGGCGCGTTCTTCTCCGCCCGCACGCCGTGCCCCCGCCTGCCCGCCTCCCGTCGAAAGCGATCGTGGTGAGCCAGACAACAGCCCCGGCCCCGGCGGACAGCCCGCCGCCCCTCTCCCCGCCCGTGTACGGCTCCGGCGAGCTCGCCGCGCTGGCCGCGCGCCACGGGCTGACCGTGAGCGGCGCGCGTCCCTCGCTGCCCGCGTACGTACGACAGCTGTGGGGGCGGCGCCACTTCATCACGGCCTTCGCCACGGCCAGGCTCACCGCCCAGTACAGCCAGGCGAAGCTGGGCCAGGTCTGGCAGCTCATGACCCCGCTGCTCAACGCGACGGTCTACTACTTCATCTTCGGCATCCTGATGAAGACGAAGCACGGGGTGCCGGACTTCGTGCCGTTCCTGGTCACGGGCGTCTTCATCTGGACCTTCACCAGCTCCTCGATCACCGCCGGCACCCGTGCGATCAGCGGCAACATCGGTCTCGTACGGGCGCTGCACTTCCCGCGCGCCTCGCTGCCGATCGCGCTCGCCCTGCAACAGCTCCAGCAGCTGCTGTTCTCGCTGGGGGCGCTGGTCCTGATCCTGCTGGGCTTCGGGCAGTATCCGCGGCCGGCCTGGCTGCTCGCGGTCCCCGCCCTGGCCCTCCAGGCCGTGTTCAACACCGGCCTCTCGATGGCCATGGCCCGCCTCGCCGCGCGCACCCCGGACATCGCCCAGCTCACCCCGTTCGTGCTCCGCACCTGGATGTACGCGTCGGGCGTGATGTGGAGCATGGACACGATGCTGAGCGGCGACCGGGTGCCGGACTGGGTGAAGCTCGCGCTCGAACTGAACCCGGCGGCCGTCTTCATCGACCTGGTGCGCTTCGCGCTGATCGACAGCTTCGGCGCGAACCAGCTGCCCCCGCACGTCTGGGCGGTCGCCGCCGGCTGGGCGCTGCTGTGCGGCGCGGGCGGCTTCGTCTACTTCTGGAAGGCCGAGGAGAGTTACGGACGTGGCTGAGCCTACGAATGCGGCGGTGCCGACGGTCGTCGTGGACGACGTCCACATCACGTACAAGGTCAACGGAGCCCGCACCGGCCGGGGCAGCGCCACCTCCGCGCTGAGCCGGATCGCCTCGCGTCGGCAGGCCCCGGGCGTGCGCGAGGTGCACGCCGTGAAGGGCGTCAGCTTCGCCGCGTACAAGGGGGAGGCGATCGGGCTGATCGGCTCCAACGGCTCGGGCAAGTCGACCCTGCTGAAGGCCATCGCGGGCCTGCTCCCCGCCTCGAAGGGCCGCGTCCACACCCATGGCCAGCCCTCGCTGCTCGGCGTCAACGCCGCGCTGATGGGCGATCTGACCGGCGAGCGGAACGTGGTGCTCGGCGGTCTCGCGATGGGCATGACGCGTGCGGAGATCCGCGAGCGCTACGAGGAGATCGTGGACTTCTCCGGCATCAACGAGAAGGGCGACTTCATCACGCTGCCGATGCGCACGTACTCCTCCGGCATGGGCGCCCGCCTGCGCTTCTCCATCGCCGCCGCGAAGAACCACGACGTGCTGCTGATCGACGAGGCCCTCTCCACGGGCGACGCCCGCTTCCAGCAACGCAGCAAGGACCGCATCCGCGAACTGCGCGAACAGGCCGGCACGGTGTTCCTGGTGAGCCACCACAACAGATCGATCACCGAGACCTGCGACCGGGCGATCTGGCTGGAGGCGGGGAGGCTCCGGATGGACGGGCCGGCAAAGGACGTGATGAAGGAGTACGAGAGGTTCACGGGCCGCAAGTAGGCGGGGCGCCGGCACCCCGCCTCCCGGTCACCGCCCCGCCGGCGCCGCCCACAACCGCAGCAGCACCCGCTCCGGCCGCTCCCCGCCCGCCAGGAGCGAGGCGGCCCGCCGCCAGGACGCGACCGGCAGCCGGTGCTCGGTGACCAGCCGGTACAGGACGGGCAGCGGCCCCGGCAGCATCAGCAGCTCCCCGAGCAGACGGGCGTCGGCGGGCGGCGCCTCGCTCGACAGGACCAGGTCGAGCGCGTCCGGACCGAACCGCTCCACCAGTTCGAGCCCGTCCTCACCGGCCGCCAGCAGCCACGGCGTGAGCCGGCCGCTCCGGGCGCCGTGCCGCTCCCCGTGCTCGATCAGCAGCCGCAGCACCCGCTGCCCGGCTCCCCCCGCGAGCAGCGGCAGCCAGCGCGGCCCCCAGACGGTGAGGGCGTCCGCCGCGCCCGGCAGCCGCTGCTCGACGACGGCCGCGGTGACCGCCACGCGTGGCCCGAACCGGACGCCGAGCGTGAGCACCGCCTCCAGCGAGGGCCCCGCGAGCACCCCGGTGAGCGGCGCGAGCCCGGCGAGCGTCCGGCGCTTCTCGGGGCTGAGCCCGCGCCGGTCCGCGAACTGCTGGGCGATCACCCCGAGCCCCTCCCGCAGCAGGGTCCGCAGCGCGGCGGCCGGGTCCGGGGCGCCGAGGATCATGGGCAGTTCGCGCCGGGCCCGCGGATCGAGGACGGCCTCGGGCTCGGCGGCGTACAGATCGAGGAGCGCGGCGCGCTGTCCGGGGCTGCCCAGGGAGGCGAGCAGCGCCAGCAGGGCGGGCTCGGCCCGCAGCGTCTCCAGCACCGAGGCCCTTGCCCCGGACGTGCCCAGGACCGCTTCGGCCACCCGGCGCTCCAAACCCTGGCCGTTCACCGCCCAGCCGCGTATCCGGCCGGGGCGCTCCACCACGTTGCCCACGATCCAGCCGAGCGGCTTGCCCCGGATGAGCTGGGCACGGGACCACTCGACGGCCGCCGCGGTGGCGAACGGGTCCGCCTGCTCGCTCTCGTAGGACCGCTCCTGGAACGCGACGAGCACCTCGTCCAGAGGGTGCCCCAGGCCCTGCGCGTAGGCGTCGAGGATCTCCATCGCCCGCTGGTCCAGGCCGAGTTCGTGAGCGTGCCGCAGCCCCTGGGTGCCGAGGCGGGCGAGCGCCGCCTCCGGGTCGGGGAAGGCGGCGGTGATCTCCGCGATGTCCAGGTCGCCCTGCTCGGCCAGCCAGCGGGACGCGAGCAGCGGGTGGGCGCAGACGGTGCCCCAGTGCTCGGCGCCGGTGCCCAGCAGGGCGCGGACCGCGTCCCGGCCGGGGACCTGCGCGTCGGCCGCGATCCGGAGGAGCACCCGGGCGTCGACCGTGCCCGCCGGGTCCTGCGCCACGATGTGTACCCAGCCCAGGCCGAGCGCGCCCAGGTGCTCGGGCTGCCGGAGCCCGTCGAGCAGCATCCGCCACATCTGCGGGGTGTAGCGGCTGAGCAGGTCCAGGTCCTCGCCCTGGAGGTGCGGGCCGAGCAGTCCGAGGAGTTCCGGGTCCTCCAGACGCCCGGCGAGGAACTGCAGGCTGGGTGCCGGGATCTCGCATAGCGCGGTGACGAGCGCGTCGTCCATCCCGGCGACGGCCTCGGCGAGCCGGGCCGGGGCGACTTCGGTCACGGCGGTGCACAGCCGCCCGTACAGGCCGACCCGGCGGATGCCGGACCGCTCGCGCAGGGCGTCCTCCATCAGCAGCTCCCCCGGCGCCACCGGGCGGTCGGGATCGAAGACGTCCGCCAGCCGGGTCGCGACCGGGAGCAGCCGGCGCGCGGCCTCGTCGTAGAGGTCCTCGGCGGCGGGGCCCAGCAGCGCGGACATCAGGCAGTCGCGGAAGAGGGAGCCGGGGACCCCGGACAGCGCGGCGACCAGGCGCCGCATCCGGGCCTCGTCGAGCAGCCGGTTCTGTTTGCGCATGCCGGGGGCGTTCTGCCGGGCGCGCACGGCGACCAGGAGTTCGGTGTTGGTGCCGAAGCAGTCGGTCATCTGGTCCAGCAGCCTGCCGCGCTGGCGCGGGGGCATCTGGTCGGCGCCGCCGAGGGCAAGCGTCCAGCCCGCCGCGAAGGTCCGGCGCCGCATCGCCTGGCCGCCCACGCCGCCCAGCAGTTCCGCGGAGTAGGCGTCCATGTCGCGGTCGGTGAGGTACGGCAGCTGGTCGGCGGGGCGGCCCGCGATCCTGGGCACGGACGCGCTGAGGTCGTCCGGGTCGACGCGCTGGGCGGGCGCGCCGTGCACCCCTTCGATCCGCCGCAGGTCCTCCTCCCCGATCCGGCCCGCGACGACGAGCCGGGCGCCGGGGGCGGCAGCCGCGGCCCGGCAGACCTGGGCGGTGAAGTCCTTCGGGTTCAGCAGGACCCAGCCGGCGCCGGAGAGCAGGGTGGCGGTCCGGGTGCCGAGCCGGCGCTGTTCGAACGCGGCGAGCGCGAGCACCCGGGGCCCGTGGTCGTGCAGCAGTCCGAGGCGCAGCACCTCGGGGTTGATGTCGAGCCGGCCGCCGCCCCCGGTCCCCTGCGCGGCGTCGTCGTACACGAGCAGCGCCTCGGCCTCGGTGAAGTCCCGCAGGGCGCGGGCCTCCTCCTCCTGCCGGGCGGCGCGGGCCAGCGTGTCGGCGAGCTGCCCGGGGCGCAGGGCGGGCACACGCTGGAAGCCGGCCGCCGCCAGATATCCACCGAGGTCCGCGGGGCCGCGCACCGGTCCCCAGGCGGCGGGCGGCAGTCCGCAGGCCATCCAGCCGGCCAGCCGGGTCAGGGCCCGCAGCTGCACCTCGCGCCAGCGCACCGCCGTGTCCTGCCCCGTGGTGGAGGCGGGCGGCAGGTCCTCGCCCAGCAGGAGAGCGCTCGGCAGGGACATGCCCTGCGCCCCGGGCAGCCGGCCCTCGGACGGCACATAGCCGTGGCGCCCGAGACCGACCAGGGCGAGCGAACCGGAGTTGACGACGAGGTGGTCCGGGGAGAGCTCCAGCGGGGTGAATCCCGCCCGCGCCATGTCGTCCAGGGCCCGGCCCAGCGGGACCAGGGTCTGCAGGGCCTGGGCCGGGGTCCAGCGGTGGCCGGCCGCGAGCATGGTGTCGAGGTCGTCGCGTTCCCGCAGGGCGTGCAGGGGGACCGAGGAGGCGCCGGGCGACCAAGCGGTGACCAGGGCGGGCGGCAGTCCGGGGTGGTCGACGATGTCCAGCAGCGCGGGGGTGACCGGATTGCCCGCGGCGAGGAGCGCAGCCGCCCGGCCCCGCTGCTCGCGGTTCGGGAAGACCCGCAGCGCGCCGTACGCGTCGGCGTCCTCGTCCTTCACCAGCCGGGTGGCCCGGACGGCGGCGCCGCCCGACGAGCGCAGGTGGCCGGGGCGCAGCTGCACGGTGTGCGGCTCCCAGATCCGGCCGGAGCGGCCGGGGATGCGGGTGAGGAGCCGGGTGAGGGTGGATCCGCCGGCCCGGGGCGCCGAGGTGTGCCGGTCGTTCATCACTGCTCCCCGAGGATGCGCAGCGCGGACTGCAGGGCCGTGGCGCTGCGCGCGCGGGCCAGGTCGGTACGGACCCGGTCGACGGTCGCCAGCCGGAACTTCTTCGCCGACAGGCAGGTGGTGAGGGCGTTGGTGAGGATCGGCCCGTAGCGCAGGTTGGCGATGAACCGGCGGGCCGGGGCGCTCACGTCGAAGTCCTCGGCGTACAGCTCGCGCGCCTGGCGGTCGGTGAGCCTGCGCAGGGCGGCGGCGTGGGCGAGAGTGGCACCCAGCATGTAGATGTCGAACCGTTCGGAGGCAGGGGCCATTTCGGAGGGTTCGTCGGTGCCTTCGGCAGAGGGCGGGGCGTAGGCGCTCGTTGTGGTGCTGATGCGGTCGCCGATCCGCACGGCCGCGTCGTAGTCGATGAGCACGTACCGGGCGGGCGGCCCGAGCACGAGGATGTTCTCCGGCTTGATGTCGGCGTGGATCCAGCCCTTGGAGTGCTCGCTGCCGTTGTGCCGGTCGGCGTGCAGCGCGGCGAGCGTGTTGCACAGCTGCTCGGCCAGGTCCAGGAGCTGGTCGGGCTTGAAGCGGCGGTGCGCGGCGGCCCGTTCGTCGATCTCCTCCTGGAGGGTGCGCGAGACCCCGCCCTGATGACCGATGAACTGCTGGACGAGAAAGCTCTCGTACGGCACCTGGTCGCCGTCCGGACCGCCGTGCCGTCCGTCCGCTAGCAGCGAGGGGGAGGGCTGCGCCTCGACGCTGATCACGACCGGGCACTGCTGGGTGAGCTGCGCGGCCTGCCGGGCGGCCCGCAGTCCCTGGTCGCGCTGCTTCTTCTGCTCGCCGAGCGCGCCGAGGACGCTGCGCGGGTCGTCCAGGTGGGCCTGGGACCACCACATCCCCTTGATCACCACGTCGCCGCCGGACCAGCTGTCCCGGGCGAGTACGGCGTACCCCTGGCCGGCCCCGGCGAGCAGGCGGCGGGTGCGGAACCGGCCGTCGTCGCCGTAGCTCTCGGGTATCCAGGCGAGCCGGGGCGAGCCCAGGCTGTCGGGGTGGTCGGCCCGTACCCAGCCGGGCCGGAAGCCGGTCATCCGGTCTCCTCGCTTCCGGTGTCGTCCCGGCCGCCGGGCCCGTTGCTGATGCGCAGCCGTACGAGGCCGGGGCCCAGGTGGAGTTCGTCGCCGTCCTCCAGCGCGTAGGGGGTGCCGACGGCCAGCCGGGCGGTGCGCGGCAGTCCGTCGAAGTCCAGCTCGGGGTTGAGGAAGGAGGCGTTGTTCTCGGGCAGGTGCTCGGCGAGCGGCCGGCCGTCGTCGTCCAGGAAGATGCGCAGGTGGGCCCGGCTGATCTCGGCCGCCCGGCCGGCGCCGAGCCCTTCGGTGACATCGGTGGTGCCGGGGCGTGAGCGCGACGCCCGGCCCAGCGTCAGGCCCTCCGGCGGCACGGTGACCGTCGTCCGGACGGTGTACCCGTGCTGCACGGTGACCAGGACCGGGCCCTCGTCCAGGTCTTCGGGGACCGGCGGCTCGAAGACCACCTCGACCGCCTCGTAGCCGCACGAGCGGCAGAACCACCGGTTGCCGTCCTTGTTGACCTGGCGCGGCAGCAGGACCGTACCGCCGCGCAGACAGGTGCCCGCCGGGTCGGTGCAGCGGAAGCGCTCCTCCGCGTCCTCGCGCAGCAGCCCGGCCTTGTCCAGCTTGTGCAGCCGGTCGCGCTCGATCTGCTCGTCGGTGGCGACGCCCAAATGCCGGGGGGTGAACACGACCCGGCCGTGCATCCGGCGCACCGACCAGACCCGGGAGTTGTTCCCCTGCAGCCAGGTGTGCTCGCGGCGGGCGAAGCGGAAGTTGTCGCTGGAGACGATGGCGGCCCCGAACTGCGCGGCGAGCGCCAGGATGCGGTCGTCGGCGTCGCCCTGGTGGACCTCCAGCCACTGTTCGCGCTCGGCCTGCCGCACCAGGTGCTGCTCGTCGAGGAAGGGGCGGACGCTGGCGTCGAGCACGGCGATCGCGCTGCTGCCCGGATGCTCGCGCAGCCAGGCGTCGCGCACTCCGACGACGCGGGAGAAGGGCCAGGGCCGCTTCCTGGTGGCGGCGACGTTCGAGGCGTCGATGATGACGCCGGGCACGCTCACCGCGGGTCCCGGTCCGGCGGCGGTTGGGTGGGGGCCGCGGGCGGCGGGGTGGCCGGAGCGCCGTAGGCACCACTGCCGTACGTGCCGCTGCCGCCCGCGTACGTACCGCTGCCGTAGGCGCCGCCGTAGTCCGCGTCGTCGTCATCGTCGTCGTCGAGGCTGGACCGCCTGCGCCGGGCCCGGATCTCGTCGGGGGTCTCGACCGGGATCTGCTGGAACCAGTCCCGCTTGGACTTCGTGGAGCTGCGGCTGGAGGCCGCCCGTGCCTCGTTCGCGACGTCCTTGGGGTCGAGCCCTTCGCGCAGGCCGCCGCTCGCCCGCTGGTAGGCGGCGACGAGCTCGGGGGCGGGAATGCGCCCCGCCCGCTCGACGCCCTCCTGGTAGATCCGCTCGCGTTCGCCCGCGGAGGTGGCAGCCGCGATGCGCGCGTTGATCTCCCGGTCCAGTTCGATGCCCCTGATCTGCCGCTTCAGGTCGGGCTGCAGGATGGGGGACGCCGGGTTGTCGACGGTACGCAGCGCGATCTGCCCGGGGGCCAGCTGCCGGGCGTCGCGCCCGGAACCGAGGGAGCCGGTCGCCTTCAGTACGGGCATCGGGCCGGCGCTGATCCGCTCCGGGGCCCGCAGTTCGAGCGCGTACAAGGGCTGGCCCTCCTCCCCCGCGCCGATCGCGCCGAGCTTGAGGTGCACCCGGCTGGGCCGCCGCCCGCCGCCGTCCGCGACCGCGCCCTCGATCCGCCGGCGCGTCGGATCGAGCTGGTAGACGCCGAGGACCGGGAAGTTCGGGTTGATCTCCAGGGACAGTTCGCCGCTGCCCGCCACCACGTCCCGGCCGAAGGCCGCGAACCGGGCCGTGATCTGCTTCATCGCGCCCGCCGCCCCGGCCCGGGACGCGACGTGCTCGGGCAGGCCGGTCGGCGCCAGCCGTTCCAGCAGCCCGAAGTCGGCACCGGCGCCGATGCCGATCACATCGGTGTGCAGCTCGCGGTCGGCGGCCTCGGCAGCGAGCGCGGCGAGCCGGCCGGGGTCGGTCTCGCCGAAGTTCGGCAGGCCGTCGCTGAACAGCACCACCCGGCGCGAGGCCGCCCGCTGCTGCTCCAGCTGCTGGTACGCGCGCCGCAGCGCGCCCTCGATGTTGGTCCAGCGGCGCTCGTCGTCGAGGTTGCCGTTCCACCGGCCGCGCCGCTGGAGTTCGCCCGCCGCACCGGAGAAGCGCACCCCGGCGTTCTGCGCGAAGGTCAGCACGTCGATGTGGGCGTTGCCCGGCAGCGCGGCGAGCAGCTCCCGCACGCCCGCCTCGGCGACCTGCTTGCGGCTCGGCCGGTCCGGGTCGGCCGGGTCGGCGAACTCGTCGCTGGTCGAATCGGCCCTGATCTCCATGGAGTAGCTGTCGTCGACCGCGAGGACGTAGGCGACGCCCTCGGCGACCCGGTCCCGCCGTCCCAGCTCGCGCGGGGCGATCAGGACGGTGAACTCCTCCCCGATGTGCACCTCCTGCCGGTCCGCGGTGATCTTGATGTCCTCGGTAGCGCTCATCAGTCCTTCGCCTCCCCCACCGCGCAGACCAGCGCGGTCGCGTTGTCCCATCCGCCCAGCGCCTCGGCCCGCTGCACGAGGGCGGCGGCGAGCGCGGGCGCCGTCGGCCGGCCCGACGCGTCGAGCTGGGCGGTCAGTTCCGCGAGTACGGCCCCGAACCACCGGTCCCGTTCCGGTTCGGTCGCCCCGTCGGACGCGAGGAGCAGCAGGTCCCCGGGGCCGACCTCGAAGGTGCGGTGCGCCCAGCGGGCCGCACCGCCGCCGAGGAAGGAGACGAGCTGCGACTCCTCGCCCTCCGCGTCGGCGGTCACCCGCAGCTGTTCGGCGAATCCGGTGTGGGCGGGTGTCAGCTTCCAGGCCGTGTACGGGATCTCCCCCGCCGGTACGCGCAGCGGGCGGATCAGCCATGCCTCGGCGTCGCCCACCGACACGACGGACGCGGTCCCATCCGGCCGCACCGTCGCCAGGACCGCGGCCGCGCTGCCCTCGGCCGTGGCCCGTCCGACCGCCGCGTCCAGCTCCCCGATCAGCTCACCGGGCCGGAAGGCACCCCGGTGCTCGTCCCCGGACACCTGGGCCTGTGGCTCGCCCGGCCGGGTTTCGAGGGCCGCGCCGTCCGCCGCCTCCTCGAGCCGCCACCGGCGCACCACCTGTTCCAGGGCCGCCTGCGCCGCCGTGCCGCCCGAGCCGTCGCCGTCCCCGGTCACCCCGTCGAAGACGGCGCACCGCAGCACTCCGCTCGGCCCGGTGAACGCCCCCGCCGTGTCCTCGTTGTCCGTGGCCGGGTCGCCCTTGGCCTTGCGCGAACCGACCCCCGATTCGCGGTAGCACCGTGTCGACACGCCTTCGGACGTACGCCGGTCCAGCGCCTCGTGCAGCGGGGCGAGACCGGCGGCGACTCCGTGCCTCAGGTCGTGCCCCAGCAGCCGTCGGCAGACCGCGTCGAGACCGGGCGGAAAGGCCCCGGCGAACACGTCCAGCATGTGCAGGGCGTCGCGCACGTCCAGGGACGGCCGCTCCGCCACGGCGTCCACCAGGGCTCTGACCAGCGCCCTGCGGTCCCGGAGCTGGGGTGCCGTGTGCGGCGCCCCGTCCCCGCGGTCACGGGCGCGGACCCGGCCCTCCAGGTCGTAGCGGGGCAGCGCGGCCACCTGCCAGCCCTCGTACGCGTCGTGCCGGACGGACTCCGCGACCAGGCTCCCGGGTCCGGCGAGATCCAGGGCCTCGTCGACCGCCCGCCACAGTCCGGGCAGGGCCCCGACCAGGTCGTCGCGGGCCAGGCTGTGCGCGTCGAGCACACTGTCGCGCAGGGTCGGCGCCAGCGTCTGCGGCCACTCCACGGTGATCTCCGGCAGGGCGACGGCGCCGCTGCCGGCTGCCCCTGCGGGCGGTTCCACGTTCATGTCCCCTCGTCATTCCCTGATCAGCGTCCGCCGTTGGCCCGCCGTCTGCGGTCGCGCAGATGCTGGAGGACTCCGGCCTGCTCCGCCCTGGCCAGCTCGGCGCCCATCCGGGCGACCTCCGCCTCGGCCCGCAGTGCCCGGTCCTCGGCCCACTGCGCCCGCTCCTGCCACTGCCGGACGACCGCGGCGACGTCGTCGCGAGCCTGCGCGATCTGCTGCTCGGCGTACGTCCGCGCACGCCGCGACGCCTCCTGCGCGCGCTGCTCGCGCTCGGCCGCCCGCGCCTCGGCCGCTTCGGCCCGGGCCCGGGCCTCGGCCTGGGCCTCGGCGAGTTCGCGTTCCGCACGGCGTGTCCGCGCCTCCGCGTCGGCCCGGGCGGCGGCGCGTTCCTCCGCGACCGCGCGCTGGAGCAGGGTGTCGAGATCGGGGCCCTGGCCGACCGGGAAGACCCCGGACCGGCCGGACGCGGCGGAGGCGTGCGGCTCGGGGTCCTCGTACAGCTCCGACACCGGGGTCGCGGCGCCGATGGGCGGGTCGGCGAGGGCGAGCGGGACAAGCCGTACGGTGAGCGCGGCCGGGTCGACGACGACCACCGGGCGCCAGCCGGTGAACCCGTCCGCCACCGCCTCCCCGTCCTCGTCCGGGACCACGGCGACCCGGCAGCCCGAGCCGAGCACGGCGACCCGCCCGTCCACCTCGGCCCACAGCGTCTCGCCCGCGGTCAGCAGGGACGCGGCGACCTCGGGTGAGGGTGCGGGAATGGCCTGGGGCCGCTGGACGGGCTGCGGTGGCGCGGAGGGCGGTGCCTGCCCGCCGGACGCGGCCGGCGCCTCGTCGGCGAAGCTGCCCCAGCCGTCGCCCCCGGTGCCCTGGACGGCGGCCGGTCCTGCCTGCGGGCGGTTGTCGGGCGGTGGCGTGGCCGGCGGCGGCGGTGTCTCGTCCACGAACGAACCCCACTCCGACACCGGAACGCCCCCACGTTGCTCGCACCTGCCACCGAACTGGCCAATATAGTTGCAGGGCAAGGGAATTAACATCTGATCAGCTCAGTCGCCCGGCTTCTCGGGGAAGGCGTCCCGCAATGGAAAAGCACCTCACCACGGACTTCACCGAGGCGTGCTTCCTGGTGGATCTCTCCAACGTGGTGCGCAACCAACACCTGGGCGAACCGGGCGCCCGTTCCCTGCGCCGGCTGAGCCTCCTGGTGGACGCCGCCAAGGCGCTGGCCCGCGATCCGGACGTGAAGCTGTACCTGGTCGCCGACGCGAGCCTGCGGCGCGGGGGCCGCCGGGAGTTCACCGACCCCGCCGACATCCGTCTGCTCGGCCGCTGGGTGGACCGCGGTCTCGTGGAGGAACTGCCGGACGCCGATCCCCGACTGCTGGAACTCTGCGCGTACACCGGTATCCCGGTCATCAGCGGCGACCGTTTCCGCGGCCACCGGGACGAGCACCCCTGGATCCAGGGCAACACCGACGACTTCCTGGAGGCCGTCCCGGCCTCCGGGCGTACGGTCCGGCTGGTTCCCGTCGACATGGGGGTGGCCCGTGCGGTGGACATGTCCCGGAAGCACGAGGAGGACGTGCTGAAGAAGATGGGCCTGCTGGACGGGCGCCGCACCCCGCGCTTCGACATCGTCGGCCGCAACTGGCGCTGCGAGGAACGCCGTTGCACGTTGTACGACACGCGCAAGGGCAGCGCCGCCCTGCTGCCGCGCGTCGTCGGGGGCGTCCCCCGCTGCCAGAACCACGGCACCGCGCTGGTCGACGACGGCCCGCGCCGCGCGACCGTTCAGCTGAAGCTGCTGGTCGAGGGGGAGCTGAAGGGCCGTTTCACCCTGGAGGACGGCACGCTGGTGAGGGTGGGCCGGGCCCCCGGCGAGGGCGGCATCACGCTGCACGGCCTCGTCCCGGACCACCTCACCGGAGGGCTCAGCCGCAGCCACGTGGAACTACGGGTGACGGGCGGCATCGTGCACGTGAGCGACCACAGCACCTACGGCACCCAGTGGCGCTCGGGCCCTGGCCCCTGGCAGCCCCTCGGCCCCGCCGGACGGCAGTACCGGGGTGGCGACGAACTCCAGCTGACCGAGGGCGTCGTCCTCTCCCGCAGCGGCCGCCGTTTCCCCACGGAACTGGCCCAGGACTGGCAACGCCGCCAGCCACCCCCACCGGAAGCCACCGCGGAAACCCGCCTGTACTGACCCGGCTCCCCACCCGCCCGGCGACCGGGGACAAAGGGGCGGGCGGCCACGAACCCGCAGCCGCCCGCCACCCGCGGCGCAGCCTAGACGTGCGTACGGAGCAACGTCCGCATCGTCCGCATGGCCACCGAGAGATTCGCCAGGTCGAACGCGTCCGACCCCTGGATCTCCTCCAGCGTCGAACGCGACCGGGCCAGGATCGCCGCGTTCTTCTCCTCCCACGCCTCGAACCGCTCCTGCGGCGAAGACGCCCCGTTGCCCACGGCCAGCACATCGGCCGTCAGCGCCGCATGCGCCGCGTACAGGTCCTCGCGGATGGACGCCCGCGCCATCGACTGCCACCGGTCCGCCCGCGGCAGCTCGATGATCCGGTCCATCAGCTGCGTGATCCCCAGCCGGTCCCCGAGGTCGTAGTACACGTCCGCGACGGCCAGCGGCTCCTTGCCCGTACGGTCCGCGATCGCCACGATGTCGAGCGCGGGGAAGACGGAGGAGAAACCGGCGACGCGCTGCGCCAGTTCGTCCGGGACGCCCGCCCCGGTCAGCTCGTCCAGGATGCCCTGGTACCACTCCTGGTCGGCGCCCTTCAGCATCTTCGGCAGCGCCGCCCAGACCTGCTCGACCCCGTCACGGAAGAACTCGACCGTCTCGGAGATCGCCAGCGGCTGCGGCCGGTTGCCCAGCAGCCAGCGCGAGCCGCGCTCGACCAGCCGCCGCGAGTGCAGCCGGATCCGGGTCTGGACGTCGGCGGCGACCTCGTTGTCGAGGGCCTCCACCGCGTCCCAGACCTCGCCGAGCCCGAAGATCTCCCGGGCCGCGAACTGCGCGCGCACGATCTCCTCGATGGAGGCTCCGGTCTCCTCCCGCAGCCGGTGCAGGAAGGTCGAACCACCGCTGTTGACCGTGTCGTTGACCAGCACCGTGGTGATGATCTCGCGCCGCAGGGCGTGCCCGTCGACCGCCTCGGGGTAGCGCGCGCGCAGCTGCTCCGGGAAGTAGGCGTGGAGCAGCTTCTGCAGGTGCGGGTCGTCCGGGAGGCTGGTCCCGATCAGCTCCTGCGCCGCCGTGATCTTGGTGTAGGCGAGCAGCACGGCCAGCTCGGGCTGCGTGAGCCCCTTGCCGGCGTTCAGCAGCTCGCGGATCTGGCGGTCGCTGGGCAGGAACTCCAGCGCCCGGTCGAGGTAGCCGTCGCGTCCGAGCCGCCGCATGAAGCGCTGCTGGGCGTGGAGCAGGGAGGGCGCCTGCGCGACCGAGTTGGCCAGGGCCGTGTTCTGCGCGTAGTTGTTGCGCAGCACCAGGCGCCCGATCTCGTCGGTCATCTCGGCGAGCAGCTTGTTGCGCTGCTTGACGGTCATGTCGCCGTCCCGCACCAGCCCGTTGAGCAGGATCTTGATGTTGACCTCGTGGTCGGAGGTGTCGACCCCGGCGCTGTTGTCGATCGCGTCAGTGTTGATCCGGCCGCCGTCCCGGGCGAACTCGATGCGTCCGAGCTGGGTGGCTCCGAGGTTGCCGCCCTCGCCGACGACCTTGGCGCGCAGGTCGGCGCCGTTGACGCGGATCGCGTCGTTGCCCTTGTCGCCGACGTCCGCGTTCGACTCGGCGGTGGACTTGATGTACGTGCCGATGCCGCCGTTCCAGAGGAGGTCGACGGGCGCCTTGAGGACGGCCTGCATCAGCTCGGCGGGCGTCATCTTGGTGACCCCGGCCTCGATGCCCAGCGCCTCGCGCATGTGGGCGTTGACCGGGATGGACTTGGCGCTGCGCGGGTGGACGCCGCCGCCCGCGGAGATCAGGTCCTTGTCGTAGTCGGCCCAGGAGCTGCGCGGCAGGTCGAACAGGCGGCGCCGCTCGGCGTAGGAGGTGGCGGCGTCCGGGTTCGGGTCGATGAAGATGTGCCGGTGGTCGAAGGCGGCGACGAGCCGGATGTGCTCGGAGAGCAGCATGCCGTTGCCGAACACGTCGCCGGACATGTCGCCGACGCCGACGACCGTGAAGTCCTCGGTCTGGGTGTCGTGGCCGAGCTCGCGGAAGTGCCGCTTGACGGACTCCCAGGCGCCCCGGGCGGTGATGCCCATGCCCTTGTGGTCGTAACCGGCCGAACCGCCGGAGGCGAACGCGTCCCCGAGCCAGAAGCCGTACGCGACGGCGACCTCGTTGGCGATGTCGGAGAACTTCGCGGTGCCCTTGTCGGCGGCGACGACCAGGTAGGTGTCGTCCTCGTCGTGCCGGACGACGTCCTTGGGCGGGACGACCTCGCCGGCCACCATGTTGTCGGTGATGTCGAGGAGCGCCGAGATGAAGGTGCGGTACGCGGCGATGCCCTCGGCCATCCAGGCGTCCCGGTCGGACGGGTCGGGCAGCTGCTTGGCGACGAACCCGCCCTTCGCGCCGACCGGCACGATGACGGTGTTCTTCACCATCTGCGCCTTGACCAGGCCCAGGATCTCCGTACGGAAGTCCTCGCGCCGGTCCGACCAGCGCAGACCGCCGCGGGCGACCTTGCCGAAGCGCAGGTGGACGCCTTCGACGCGCGGCGAGTAGACCCAGATCTCGAACGCGGGCCGGGGCGCGGGCAGGTCCGGGATGGACTGCGGGTCGAACTTCATCGAGACGTACGCGTGCGGCTCGCCGTCGTCCGCGTGCTGGAAGAAGTTGGTGCGCAGGGTGGCCTTGATGACGGTGAGGAAGGAGCGCAGGATGCGGTCCTCGTCGAGCGAGGCGACCTGGTCGAGCGCCCCGTCGAGCTCTTCGAGGAGCCCGTCCGTCAGCTCCGTGCCCGCGCTCTGGCGGCCCGGCGACATCCGGGCCTCGAAGAGCGAGACGAGCAGCCGGGTGGTGTGGACGTTGTTCTGGAGCGTGGACTCCATGTAGTCCTGGCTGAACGTGGAACCGGCTTGGCGCAGGTACTTCGCGTAGGCGCGCAGCACCATGGCCTGGCGCCAGTCCAGCCCGGCGCTCAGCACCAGCGCGTTGAATCCGTCGTTCTCCGCCTCGCCGGTCCACACGGCGGCGAAGGCGTCCTGGAAGCGCTCACGCGCCCCGTCGGCCAGGTAGCCGCCGTTGGCGGTGGCCCGCGGCATCCGCAGCCCGAAGTCGTAGATCCAGGCGTGCGTACGGTCGGCGCAGCGCAGCTCGTACGGGCGCTCGTCCACGACCTCGACGCCGAGGCGCTGGAGGGCGGGCAGCACGGCGGACAGCGAGACCTGCTCACCGGTGCGGTAGATCTTGAAGCGGCGCTCGCCCGGGGCGGCGCCCACGGGCTCGTACAGGCTGAGGGAGAAGTCCCGCCCGTTCTCCTTGAGCGCTTCGAGGTGGACGAGGTCGGCGACGGCGGCGCGCGCCGAGTGGTCGGCCTTGTAGCCCTCGGGGAAGGAGTGCCCGTACTGGCGGAGCAGTTCGGCGGCGCGCTCCTCACCGCACTCGGCGTTCAGCGCCTCCTGGAAGCCGTCGGCCCAGGAGCGGGCGGCCTCGACGAGGCGGGCCTCGATGCGGTCGGCCTCGGCGTCGGTGAGGCTGGGCAGCTCGCTGCCGGGCGCGACGCGGACGACGAAGTGGAGCCGGGAGAGGATCGACTCGGTGTTCCAGGCCGTGAAGTCGACGCTGGTGCCGTTCAGTTCCTCCTTGAGGATGTCGATCAGCCGCAGCCGGACACCGGTGGTGTAGCGGTCGCGCGGCAGGTAGACGATCGCGGAGTAGTAGCGGCCGTACTCGTCCTGGCGCAGGTAGAGGCGCAGCCTGCGCCGCTCCTGGAGGTAGAGCACCGAGGTGACGATGGATCGCAGCTGGTCGACGGGGGTCTGGAACAGCTCGTCGCGGGGGTAGGTCTCCAGGATCTGGAGCAGGTCGCGGCCGTCGTGGCTGTTGGGCGTGAACCCGGCGCCCTCCAGCACCTCGGCGACCTTGCGGCGGATGACGGGGACCCGGCGCACGGACTCGGTGTAGGCGGCGGACGAGAAGAGGCCGAGGAAGCGGCGCTCACCGATGACGTTGCCGTCGGCGTCGAACTTCTTCACGCCGACGTAGTCCAGGTAACTGGGGCGGTGCACGGTCGCCCGGCTGTTGGCCTTGGTCAGGACGAGGAGCTTGTGTTCGCGCGCCTTGGCACGGGCGTCGGCGGGCAGCCGGTCGAAGGACGGGCTGACGGGGTGCGCCTCGTTCTCGGTGTGGTGCGGGTCGGAGCGCAGGATGCCGAGACCGGTGCCGGGGACGGCGGCCAGCGAGTCGGAGTCCCGCAGCTCGTACTCGCGGTAGCCGAGGAAGGTGAAGTGGTCGGCGGCGAGCCAGCGCAGCAGCTCCCTGGCCTCGTTGATCTCGTCGTCGGCGAGGTCGTCCAGCGGCTCGCCGGGCAGGTCGTCGGCGATGCGGAGCGCCGCGCCGCGCATCTTCTCCCAGTCCTCGACGGTCTCCCGTACGTCGGACAGGACGCGCAGCAGGTCCACCTGGATCTGCTTCAGGTCCTCGCGGTCGGTCTCGCGGTCGATCTCGACGTGGATCCAGGACTCGACCAGCGCGTCGTGCGGCAGGCCCTCCTTGGCGTCCTTGGGGCCCTTGCCGCCGTCCCGGCGGGTGCCGTCGGTCAGGACCTCGACCAGCTTGCCGGTCACGTCGCGGCGGACGACGACCTGCGGGTGGATCACGACGTGGATGCCGCGGCCCTGGCGGGAGAGCTCGTTGGTGACGGAGTCGACCAGGAACGGCATGTCGTCGGTGACGACCTCGACCACGGAGTGGCTGCACGTCCAGCCGTTCTCCTCGACGGTCGGGGTGTGCACCCGGACGTTCGCCTTGCCCTGGGGGCGCTCCTCGGCCAGCCGGTAGTGGGAGGAAGCGGCACCGAAGACGTCGATCGGGTCCCGGCCCACGATGTCCTCGGGGGCGGTGTGCAGGTAGTAGCGCTGGAGGTAGGAGAGCAGGACGTCCTGACGGGGGAGCTCCTGCCCGGTCCCCGAGCCGTCGGCCCCGGCGGCCGCGACGTGCACCCGGGGGGCACCGCCCGGCCCGCCGACACCACCGCCCGGGCTGTTGTCAGCTACCTTGGCGGCCCGTGCGAGCAGCTCGGCCTTGGCTTCGTCCAGCTTGGTCTGCATGTCCTCTGGCTCCTGTCGCGCGCCGTTGCGTGACGTAGGTGAAAAGGTCGGCGTAACGCCACGACGCGGGGTTTCCGGTCGGGATCGACGCTATGCCGCGATGAGAGACCGCCGGGACCGTATCGGCCGTTTCCAGCGGCCGGTCCGGGCGGGAGGGATCAGCCGAGGCAGCCCGGGCACGGTGGCGCTCCGGGCGCGGGCCGGGGGCTTCACTGCCCCCGAGGCATATCGCGCTGATCACGGGACCAGGCTATCTCGCCCGGACCGGTGACCGTCACGATCCGGATGTGTACAAAAGAAGGCCGCGAAATTTGACACTCTGGACAGCGCGAACGCACCGGAGGCAGACCTTCACCGGCTACCGGGTCAGCCGCACGGCGGCGGCGATCCGCTACCAGGTCAGCCGCTCGGAGACAGCGATCGGCTACCGGGTCAGCCGCTCGGCCAGGGCGATGGCCTCGGTCAGTGTGTCCACGACGGGCACACCGGCCTTCTCCAGACTGGCACGACTGTGCGAGCCGCCGGTGTAGAGGACGGCCTTGGCACCGGCGTGCGCGGCGGCCACGGCGTCGTCCACCGCGTCTCCTATGACGACCGTGTGGTGCGGGGATATCCCCTCCATGGCCGCGAGATGCCGCGCCATGTACTCCGACTTGCTGCCGCCGGACGGACCGGTGCGCCCGTCCACGCGCACGAAGTGCCGCTCGATGCCGAATCCGCGCACGACGGGGACGAGCTCCTCGTGCCGGTACATGCTCATGATCGACTGGCTGCGTCCGGTCAGCTGCCACTGGGCCAGCAGTTCGGCGGCCCCGGCGGTCAGCCCGCAGGCGTCGCGCTGCTCGGTGTAGTGGCGGTGGAAGACCCCGTCCATGCGCTCCCACTCGGCGTCGGTGGGAAGCCGCCCCATCAGCCGCTCGTAGAACCGGGGTATGGGGATGCAGTACATCTCGCGGTACTGCTCCACGGTGATCGGCGCGAGGCCGACCTCGCCGAACGCGGCGTTGGTCGCGCCGACGACGGCGGTGTTGTCGTCGAGCAGCGTGCCGTTCCAGTCCCAGACCAGATGCGTGCGGTGGTGTTCCCCCGGTGCGATCCCCATGCCGGAAACGGTACTCGCCCCCACTGACAACACCCTCGCCTACCCGATCAGACCGGGGATCTCCTGCACGCCGAACCACAGCAGCTCGTGGTCCTCGGCGCCGTCGACGGTGAACTGCGCGTCGTCGTCCCCGAGGTCCGCCGCCCCGAGCGCGGCCGCGGCGGCCGTGACGTCCTCGTCGGCGTCGTCGGAGTCGACGTGCACCGCGGCCGCCTTGGCCAGCGGCACGGCGGAGGCGATCGTGACCTCGCCGAGCGAGGAGGCGTCGAGGACGTGGTCCGGGTCGGCGACGGCGTCCCCGTCCGGCACGTCGACGGCGACGACGACACGGCGCCGGGCGGCCCGCGGGTCCCCGGCGATCAGCCGCAGCGAGGCGGAGGCGGCCCGGTTGAGCGCCGCGTACTCCAGCTCCTCGATGTCGTCGGATACGTACCACTCGCGCAGCGCCGGGGTGACGGCGTAGGCGGTGAGGGGTCCGGGCCCCAGCTCACCGGCCCGGTGCGCGGCGGCGAGCCCGGCGAGGGTCAGGGGTACGTACACGCGCATGGCTCGGCCGCTTTCGTAGTCGGAGACGCCCTCAGGATACGTGCGACGTCCCCCTTTGGGGTTACGCGTACGCCCTCGCCCCCGTCCACCCGGCGATGCCCCACTCACCCCAGCACCCCGCACCGCACCCGGCTCCCCCGCCGTCCCGCCACCCGAACAGGTGAACCCCACCGCACGCCACCCCACCTCCCCGACACTTGCGACAAATCCGACGCCCCCGTAGAAGATCCCCAACAGAAGTTACCGCCCGGTATAGCCGGGCCTCTGACGCACGGGGGCGACAGATGAACACGAACAGGACCCGGCCCGCAGGACGCCACGACTCCCGCAGGCCCGAAGCCGTACCCGCCCAGCGCCACCGCGTCCCGAGGCGCATGCGCCCCCACCACTGGTTCGCCGAACGCCTGCTCGCGGTCCTGAGCGGCCAGCGCCCGGTCCACTGGATGCTGGGCCACACGATCGGCGACGCCTACGACCAGCTGGCCGAACTGGCCCCCACGACCCCCCTGCGCACCCGGGGCACCCGCCCGGTCATCCGCATGTGCCGAGGCGCCCAGCCGGCCCCCGGCGTAGTGGAAGCCTGCGCCAGCATCGCCGCGGGCGAACAGGTCCGAGCCATGGCCTTCCGCCTGGAACAGGGCCCGGATCTCCGCTGGCGCTGCGCCGCGGTCGAACTGGGCAACACCCCGATGCGAACGCGATGAGCCGCCGCACGAGACGCCCCAGGGCCCCACCACAAGGCCCTCCGCAGGCCCACACGCACGGGAGGGGAGCCCGAGGAGCCCCCGGAAGCCCCGAGGGGCCTACGGAGCCCCGGAGGAGCCTACGAGGCGCCCCACCCAGCCCCTCCACTTGAGAAGCGGGGTCCGGGGCGGAGCCCCCAACCCCCAGCCCCTCCGGCGCTTGAGAAGCGGGCCCCAGGGCAGCCCCCAACCCCCCGCCCCTCGGCGCTTGAGAAGCGGGGTCCGGGGCGGAGCCCCAACCTCCAGCCCCTCCGGCGCTTGAGAAGCGGGGGTCCGGGGCGGAGCCCCAACCTCCAGCCCCTCCGGCGCTTGAGAAGCGGGGTCCGGGGCGGAGCCCCGGTTTCGGGAAGGGGCGGGGAGGGGACAAGAGCCCGCCGCAGGCGCAATGCACCCGCACCCGCACCCGCACCCGCACCCGCACCAAACACAACCTGGGCCGGGCACCACCCGGTGCCCGGCCCAGCCAAACCACAACGTCAGCGCAAGCTACTTCTTGCGCCGCCGCCCCCCAGAAGACTTCTGCGCCTTACGCCGCTCCGCCCGAGTGAGCCCATCGGACGCACCCCCGGCCCCACCGTCCACGTTCGCGAAGTCGCCCTCGACGACCCCGCCCTCCCCGTCAACCGTGGGAGCGGAGAAGTGCAGCCGATCCGGCCGCTGCGGAGCGTCCAGCCCCTTCGCCCGGATCTCCGGCCGCGAGGCCGGCACCGCGTCCTCCTTGGACAGCGAGGTCGCCGCGTCCTCGACCGGCACCTCCTCGACCTGCTGCTCGACCTGGACCTCCAGGTTGAAGAGGTAGCCGACGGACTCCTCCTTGATGCCCTCCATCATGGCGTTGAACATGTCGAAGCCCTCGCGCTGGTACTCGACCAGCGGGTCCTTCTGCGCCATGGCCCGCAGGCCGATGCCCTCCTGGAGGTAGTCCATCTCGTAGAGGTGCTCACGCCACTTGCGGTCCAGGACGGACAGCACCACGCGCCGCTCCAGCTCACGCATGATCTCGGAGCCGAGCGTCTTCTCCCGCTCGTCGTACTGCTCGTGGATGTCTTCCTTGACCGATTCCGCGATGAACTCCGCCGTGACCCCGGCCAGGTCCCCCGCGGTCTCCTCCAGCTCGGCGACGGTGACCTTCACCGGGTAGAGCTGCTTGAACGCGCCCCACAGCCGGTCGAGGTCCCACTCCTCGGCGAAGCCCTCCGCCGTCTCCTGGCGGATGTAGTCGTCGATCGTGTCGTCCATGAAGTGGCGGATCTGCTCCTGGAGGTCCTCGCCCTCCAGGACCCGGCGCCGCTCGCCGTAGATGACCTCACGCTGCCGGTTGAGCACCTCGTCGTACTTCAGGACGTTCTTACGCGTCTCGAAGTTCTGCTGCTCGACCTGCGACTGCGCCGACGCGATGGCCCGCGTCACCATCTTGTTCTCGATCGGCACATCGTCCGGCACGTTGGCCATCGACATGACGCGCTCGACCATCTGCGCCTTGAACAGCCGCATCAGGTCGTCACCGAGCGACAGGTAGAAGCGGGACTCGCCCGGGTCGCCCTGACGGCCGGAACGACCGCGCAGCTGGTTGTCGATGCGGCGCGACTCGTGCCGCTCGGTGCCCAGCACGTACAGCCCGCCGAGCTCCTTGACCTCCTCGAACTCCGCCCGCACGGACTCCTCGGCCTTCTCCAGCGCGGCGGGAAGGGCGGCCGCCCACTCCTCGACGTGCTCGACGGGGTCGAGCCCGCGCTGCCGCAGCTCCGCCTCGGCGAGGTCGTCCGGGTTGCCGCCGAGCTTGATGTCGGTGCCTCGTCCGGCCATGTTCGTCGCGACGGTCACCGCGCCCTTGCGGCCGGCCTGGGCGACGATCGTCGCCTCCCGGTCGTGCTGCTTGGCGTTGAGCACCTCGTGCTGGACACCGCGCTTGGAGAGCTGCTGCGAGAGGTACTCCGACTTCTCGACGGAGGTGGTGCCGACGAGGATCGGCTGCCCCTTCTCGTGCTTCTCGGCGATGTCGTCCACGACGGCGGCGAACTTCGCGACCTCGGTGCGGTAGATCAGGTCCGACTGGTCGACGCGCTGCATCGGCCGGTTCGTCGGGATCGGCACGACGCCCAGCTTGTAGATCTGGTGGAACTCCGCGGCCTCGGTCATCGCCGTACCGGTCATGCCGGAGAGCTTGTTGTAGAGGCGGAAGAAGTTCTGCAGGGTGATCGTGGCGAGCGTCTGGTTCTCGTCCTTGATGTCCACCCCTTCCTTCGCCTCGATCGCCTGGTGCATGCCCTCGTTGTAGCGGCGGCCGGCGAGGATACGGCCGGTGTGCTCGTCAACGATCATGACTTCGCCGTCGATGACGACGTAGTCCTTGTCCTTCTTGAAGAGTTCCTTGGCCTTGATGGCGTTGTTGAGGTACCCGACGAGGGGGGTGTTCACCGACTCGTACAGGTTGTCGATGCCGAGCCAGTCCTCGACCTTGGAGACACCGGACTCATGGATCGCCACGGTCCGCTTCTTCTCGTCGACCTCGTAGTCGCCGGTCTCCTCGATGCCCTTGAGCGGATTGCCCGCCTCGCCCTTGGTGAGGCGCGTGACCAGCTTGGCGAAGTCGCCGTACCACTTGGTGGCCTGGTCGGCGGGACCGGAGATGATCAGCGGCGTACGGGCCTCGTCCACGAGGATCGAGTCGACCTCGTCCACGATCGCGAAGTTGTGGCCGCGCTGGACCAGCTCGTCCTTCGACCACGCCATGTTGTCGCGGAGGTAGTCGAACCCGAACTCGTTGTTCGTGCCGTACGTGATGTCGCAGGCGTACTGCTCACGGCGCTGGGCCGGAGTCATGTTCGCGATGATGCAGCCGACGCTGAGGCCGAGGAACTTGTGGACCCGGCCCATCATCTCGGAGTCGCGCGAGGCCAGGTAGTCGTTCACCGTGATCAGGTGGACGCCGTCGCCCGACAGGGCGTTCAGATACGCGGGCAGCGTGCCGACGAGGGTCTTGCCCTCACCGGTCTTCATCTCGGCCACGTAGCCGAGGTGCAGCGCGGCGCCGCCCATGATCTGGACGTCGTAGTGGCGCTGGCCGAGGACGCGCTTGGCCGCCTCGCGGACGGTGGCGAACGCCTCGGGGAGCAGGTCGTCCAGGCTCTCGCCGTCCGCGTACCGTTCCTTGTACTCGTCGGTGAGCGCCCGCAGCTCGGCGTCGGAGAGGTTGACGAAGTCCTCTTCGATGGAGCTGACCTGGTCCGCGATGCGGTGCAGTTTGCGCAGGATCTTGCCTTCGCCTGCACGCATGAGCTTGTTGAAGACGGACACTGAGGCTGGTCTCCTTGCCGGTCGGGCCTGGGCACTGGGTCGTGTGATGGACTCGGGCACGGGCACGGCAGGTGGGCCCCACCGCAACGGTCATCGTAAGCGAGGACCCCGCCGCGCCGGGAGGGCTGCCACCGCGTTCTCCCGCGGCGCCCTTCAGAGTCAACGGACGAAGGGCGCCGAAGGTGCCGGGGAACCACGAAAAGTACTCGCGCCCTCACCGGCGCCTCACCAGAATCCCTTCATGGAACCCTTGGCACCGATCACCCTCACCACCGACCGCCTGGTCCTGCGCCCCTTCACCGCCGACGACACCGACGAGGTGTACGAGGCGTGCCAGGATCCGGCCATCCAGCGCTGGACGGTCGTCCCCTCGCCGTACGCGCGCTCGGACGCGGAGTTCTTCACCGAGCGCCTCTCGCCCGACGGCTGGCGGGACGGCTCGATGTACAACTTCGCGGTGCGGACCCGTGCGGACGGAGCGCTCGCGGGCGCCCTCGGCGTCAACCGGCGAACCCTCTCGGGGACGTACGAGATCGGCTTCTGGACCGCCGCGGAGCTGCGCGGCCGCGGCTACATGACCGAGGCCGTCCTGTGCGCCGCCCACTGGTCCTTCACCGCGCTCGGCTGCGACCGGCTGGAGTGGCGCGCGGAGGTCGGCAACGTCCCCTCGAGGGCCGTCGCGCTGCGCGCGGGCTTCCGCATGGAGGGCGAGCAGCGCTCGGGGCTGCTCAACAAGGGTGTGCGCCGCGATACGTGGGTGGGCGCGCTGCTCCCGGCGGACCTGGGGCTGCCGGGCACCGTCGCCTACGTTCCGGCGGGCAGTGTCAGTGCCGCCCCCTAAAGTGCGGAGCATGACGTCTGTGCAGCCACCCGCAGTCGAACTCTCCGCCGACCAGGCCCGCAGGATGGCCCTGCGCGCCCAGGGCTTCCTGGGCGCACCGGACCGCCGGTCGGGAGTGCCCGGGGTGCTCCGCCACCTCGGCGCCGTGCAGCTGGACACGATCTCGGTGCTGGCCCGCTCGCACGAGCTGATCCCCTACGCGCGCCTGGGCGCGATCGGGCGACGCACGGTCGAGGAGGCGTACTGGTCGGGCGGCCGCGCCTTCGAGTACTGGTCGCACGCGGCGTGCATCCTGCCCGTCGAGGAGTGGCCGCACTTCGCGTTCCGGCGCCGCGCCTACCGGGCCCGGCCGCAGTGGTCCCACGACCTGCCGGACGGCGCGTACGACACCGTCATCAAGCAGTTGACCGCAGAGGGCCCGCTGACGGCGACGGAGCTGGGCGGCGCGAAGAACGGCGGGGAGTGGTGGGACTGGTCCGCCTCGAAGGTGGCCGTCGAGCGGGCCCTGATGTACGGCGAGGTGGTGTGCACCGAGCGGCGCGGCTGGAAGCGGGTGTACGACCTCGCGGAGCGGGCCCTGCCCGACACCGTGCTCCACGACGACCTGGACGACGCCGAGTGCCTGCGCCGCCTCGTCGCGCTGGCCGGGCAGTCGCTGGGCGTGGGCACCCGGGCGGACATCGCCGACTACCACCGCCTCAAGGGCGAGCAGTTCGATGCCGTGGTGGCGGACTCCGGGCTGGTGCCCGTGGCCGTGGAGGGCTGGGCGAAGCCGGCGTGGGCGGACCCGGCGGCGCTGGCCTCCGAGCCCCGGGGCCGGCACCGCACGACGCTGCTCTCCCCGTTCGACTCGCTGGTCTGGGAGCGGGCCCGGACCGAGCGGATCTTCGGTTTCACCCATCGCCTTGAGGCGTACGTGCCCAAGCAGAAGCGGGTCCACGGCTATTTCGCGATGCCACTGCTGGCCGGCGGGCGGCTTCAGGGCCGCGTCGACCCGGCCCGCGAGGGTACGACGCTGATCGCCCGGCAAGTGTCCCTGGCGGGCGCGAAGGCCGTGGCGCCGATGGCTCAGGCCCTGGTGGAGGCGGCTTCCTGGGTCGGCTGCACGGACGTCCGGCTGGAGCGGGTGGAGGCTCCGGAGCTGCGCGGGCCGCTCGCGGCGGAGATCGCCCGTCTGCTGGCCTGACCGCGCCCGGGGTGCCGGCCCTCGCGCCGGCTCACCGGATCTCCAGGATCTTCTCCCGCATCGCGTAGACGACCGCTTCCATCCGGGAGTGGAGCTGGAGCTTCTCCAGAATGTTGCGGACGTGGTTCTTCACGGTGTTCTCGGAAATGAACAGTTGCTTGGCGATATCGCGATTGTTCATGCCGGTCGCGACCAGTTTGAGGACTTCCAGTTCCCGTTCGGTGAGCCGGGGCGCCGGCACCAGCCGGCGTTCGTCGGTGCGCTGGATCATCGACTTGAACTCGGTGAGCAGTTTCGACGCCATGGACGGGCTGATCTGCGACTGCCCGTCGGCGACCGCGCGAATGGCGGTGGACACTTCGTCCGTGGAGATCTCCTTGAGGAGATAACCCGTGGCCCCGGCCTTGATCGCCTCGTAGAGATCGGCCTCCTCGTCGCTGATCGTCAGCATGATGATCTTCGCGCTGGGGGCCACTTCCTTGATGGACGTGCAGGCTTCGATTCCGCCGCGCCGGGGCATCCGCACGTCCATCAGCACGATGTCCGGGAGCAGGTCGGCGGCCTTGTCGACCGCCTCGGCGCCGTCCCCGGCCTCGCCGACGACCTCGATGTCCTCCTCGTGCGCGAGGACGATCTCCAGACCTCTGCGGAAGAGCGCGTGGTCGTCCACCACGAGGACCCGGATGGGCTCCTTGCGGTAGCCGCCGTCCCGGTCCGCACCACCGAGGTCGCGTGCGTCGTCGGCATCACTCGCGTCGCGCACGGGCCCGAAGGTGTCCGCCATCGTTCCTCCCCCTGAAGGCCACGGCCTGAAATTCACGAACGGTCCGCCAACGGCAGTTCACAGAGCACCGATTGGCTTGGGTCGCCATGATTTCATGCCGGGACGTCAGTGCGGTGATGACTTGGTGACAGACGGGTGCCCCGGGGGCGTGCGGACGCTCCAGGGGCACCACTCGATGGTGGCGTCAGCCGCCGAGCGCGCCGCCCGCGCCGCCCGCCTCGTCGGCGGCCAGCGGGTCGGTCCTCAGATGAATGACACCGTAGTCGTAGGCGTGCCGCCGGTAGACGACACTGGGTTCCTTCGTCTCGTTGTCCACGAACAGATAGAAGTCGTGTCCGACCAGCTCCATCTCGTAGAGAGCCTGGTCGAGCGACATGGGCGCCGCGACGTGCGTCTTCTCGCGCATCACCAGCGGTCCTTCGCCCTGCACCTCGAGCGAACCGATCCTGGTGGTGGGTACGGACTGTGCCGTCTCGTCGGGAATCAGCTCGCCGTCACCGTTGAAGGATGCCGCGTCCGGCACCATCTCTCCGACCTCGGCAGCGGGGATACGTCCCGTGCCCCGGCGGCTGTAGCGCTTGTCGTGCTGCTTGCGCAGCCGGGCCTCCAGCTTGCCGGTGGCCAGGTCCAGCGCTGCGTACGGGTCGCCTGCGGCCGCTTCTGCCCTGATGACCGGCCCACGCGAGCGGAGCGTGATCTCCACCCGGTCGGAGCGGTCTGCCTGACGAGGGTTCGGCTCCTTGGACACCTCCACGTCGAGGCTGATCACCTTGCCGTCGAACTTCTGGATCTTGTCCAGCTTCAGCTTCTCGGCCACGTGCTTGCGGAACCGCTCGGGCACCTCGGTCTTGCGGCCCTTGACGACGATGTCCACGCAGAACTCCGTTCCCGGATCGCTCCGCTCGACGGCGGAGCATCTCCCTTTTGCACCAGGCCCCGGGGGTGGCCGGGGCCGCGGACTCGGTGACTTCCACCTCCTCCTCCCCAGCCGGCGGGGTTTCCACCCCACCGGATTTCCGGTTTCCGAACCACTGATGGGTCGCCTGCCCGAAACCTGATGGTGCATTCGTCGAGGGCCGGCATTCACCATTCCTCACAACCGAACATAGCCTGCTCGGACGGTTGTCGGCACCCGCTACTCGCACGTACCTCCGTTCAGGTCTTTTTACCCACTCACTACCTGCAACGATGCAAGTTCAGTTCCAGTTCCGGTTTATTTTCCGGCCGGGGGGACATGCTGCGTCGAATGCCAACGGGGACGCCGCGACCACGGCCGCGCCGCGCACGACGGAGGGGCCCGCGCCCCCGCAGGCTGCGCCGAGCGCGCGGGCCGCCTCGGCCAGCGTGGCCCCCGTGGTCAGCAGGTCGTCCACCAGCACCACCCGTCCGGCGGTGAGCAGCCGCCCACCCCCGGTCGCCACACCCAGGGCCCCGTCCAGGTTGGCCGCGCGCTCCGCCGCGGTCAGACCCGACTGGTCGGCGACCTCCCGCCGCTGCCGCAGCACCGCGGCGACGGTCGCCGGGACGCCGTTCCGCCGCAGCTGAGCGGCCGCCGCCAGCGCGATACGCCGAGCCGGGTCGTGGCCGCGTGCCGCCACCGCACGGCGCGCGGAGGGCACCGGTACGAGCAGCAGCGGCCGCCCGTCCGGATCCCGCCCGGCTCCGGCCCGTACCGCGTCCGCCAGCGCCCGGCCGAGCGGGCGCGCCATGGCGAGCACACCGCGCTCCTTGTGGGCGAGCAGAACCGCCCGCACCGCGCCCTCGTAACCGGCCGCGGCATGCACCACGGGCAGCCCCGGCGGCTCCGGGGAGGGCCGCACCCGGCGCGGCGCCCCGCCGGACAGCTGTGCGCCGCACGCCTCGCACAGCTCCGTCCGTGTCCTGCCGCAGCCGCCGCAGGACACCGGAAGAACGAGCCCGCTGATCTCCCGCCACCACCCCCGCACACCTCAACTGTGCCCCTCCCGGGGCCGGCGGGCCACCCCTGTGGAAAACCCCGGAGGCCGACGGTGTCAGCCCGGGTAGACCAGCGCCGAGCCCTCCTTGAGGACGGTCTGCCAGTTGTCGCCGGGAAGCAGCTTCACTATCCCGTCGCCGAAGGTGTCCGCCATCAGCGGCAGCTGTTCGTCATCGGCGGCGGCGATGGCCAGCACCTGGTTCACCCCGGGCAGGACGCCCGAGGAGGGCGTCGAGCCGTCCGCCTGCACGTAGCGGACCTGCTGGACGCCGCCCTGCTCCTTGCCGACGACCACGAGGCGGCTGCGGCCGGACCAGGACACCGCCGTCACGTCCGCGAGCTGCGGCGCAGCCTGACGCAGGTCGACCACGGACACCTGGGCGTCGTCCTGCGGGCCGAGCCGCTCGATCCTGCCGATGTTCAGAGTCGTGTGGCCGTCCTTCGTCAGCAGCAGCGCTATGCGCACCCCGTCCGAGGAGAGCCGCAGCCCGGCGATCCGGCTGCCGCCCAGGCTCGGCATCGCCACTTCCTGCGGCTTGCCCGTGCCGTCGGGCAGCCTCAGCAGCCGGGAGTTCCGCGGGTCGCGGTCGGCGACCCAGAGATCGCCCCGGCCGTCCCAGCTGGGCGCCGTCAGCCGGTCCTCGGGGTCGGCCGCCTTGCTCGTCAGGGCCGGTACGGGGAGCTCGCCGTCCGCGGCGATGGAGGCCACGTAGAGGGATTCGTTGTGCTGGGAGAGCGCCGCCGCCGACTGCTCGTCCCGGGCCACGCCGACCGCGCTGACCTTCAGCGAGCCGTCGCCGAAGGGACCGGCCACCTGCTCCGGCTCGCCGCTGCCCCTGGTGCTGCCCGGAATGCGCTCCACCCGGCCCTTGGCATCGACGAAGTACTGGCTGTCGGGTCCGCCCGAGGAAGCGTCGGGGGCGTACGCCTCGGCCTGGTCCGCGTCGAGCACGCACAGCGGCGAACCGTCGGACCGCTGCAACTCCACCTGCTCGACCCGCGCGGACGTCAGGTCCCGGAGGGTGAACAGGACCTGCGAGGCCATCATCTGGCAGACCCGCTGCCCGGTCCCGTCCGCCTTCTTGTCGAGCGGGACCTTCAGGACGTTGCGGTCGTCGGGCGTCAGCGAGACGACCCCCTTCCTGAGGTCGGTCCCCTTGGGGAAGCGCGAGGCGACCGCCGGCCTGAGCCAGTCGGTCGGACCCCGCAGAAGGCTGCGGACCGCCTGCGTCACCGTGTCCATCCCGGTCGAGGGATCGATCCGGTTGCGGAGGTAGACGGGGTCGGCGACGAGGGTGGCCTCCGCATCGGACCGCCCGTTCGCGAAGTAGTACTTATTGACCGAGCGGTACAGCCGCTTGAAGTCGGACTGGCCGAGCACCAGGCCGTCCGGCACGGAGTCGATGCGCCATTCCTTGCCGTCCGGCGTCTTCTCCCGCACCAGCCGGAGCATCCGGGAGAAGTCCGTCGGGACGAGCGGCTGGTACGCGTTCTGCGCGTCGACCGTCGCCACCTGCTCCCCCGTGAGCGTGTAGGTGACCTCGGTCGTAGAGCGGTCGTGGTCGTGGACCGGGCGGTCGCTCCGGTTCGGCGCCTTGGCCAGCACGGTGGTGTCCGCGCTCGGCTTCCACCGGCGCGACGCTTCCTTGGTGAGGTACTTGCGGGTCGTCCGGAAGTCGGAGTCGTCGCTGGTCATCGACTCCAGGAAGCCGTCCACCACCTCGTTCGGGGTGGCGCCGTCCCGTGGGGCGACCGCGTAGACCTGCACCTGGGAGTCGCCGGGCTGCGAGGCGTCGACGGCCTTGATGTCCCCGGAGACGGGCATCGAGCCGCACGCCGACAGCACGAGCGCGCCGCACCCGGCCAGCACGGTCGCCCCCACCACGCGCCCACGGCCGTGTCGACGACGGTCAGTCCTCACGGATCGTGTCCTCCCGCCCCGGTTCACGCCCCGGAGAGTCGTTGTGACCGGCACCCTGCCGTTCCTCCGAGGGACGCGGCACCACCCGCGCCCCGTTGCCCGGCAGCGCCGCCGGGTGCACCGAGGCGGGCGCGGTCCTGGCCGGCACGGCGGCCCGGCCCGGCAGCGGAGCGCGGCCCGTAACGGTGTGCTGCGAGGGCACGGCCAACAGCCGGTGCCCGCTCCCCGTGGCGGTGTTCGTGCCGGGGGCGTCCGTGGCGGCGTCCTCGGCCCGCTCCCGGCTCTCCCGGTTGCGCCGCGAGTCCTCCGGCTCCAGTGGTATCGGCGAGCCCCGCAGCGGCTCGTCCGCCGTGCGCGGCAGCGTCAGCCGGAACTGCGAACCGCCGCCGGGCTCGCCCCATGCCTGGAGCCAGCCGCCGTGCAGCCGGGCGTCCTCCACCGCGATGGAGAGGCCGAGGCCGGTGCCGCCGGTGGTCCGGGCCCGGGCCGGGTCGGCCCGCCAGAAGCGGTTGAAGACCCGGGTCGCCTCGCCGGGCTTCAGACCCACGCCGTAGTCCCGGACGGCGACGGCGACCGCCCCGCCGGCCGCGCCCATGCGCACGATCACGTCGCGCCCTTCCCCGTGCTCGACGGCGTTGACGACGAGGTTGCGCAGGACGCGCTCGACGCGCCGTGCGTCGGCCTCGGCGATCACGGGCTGCTCGTCACCGACGACCCGGATCCGGGTGCCTTTGCGTTCGGCGAGCGGCTCGGCGCCGCCGATCACCCGGCGCACCACCTGCCGCAGGTCTATCGGCTCCGCCTCCAGCGCGGCGGCACCAGCGTCGAAGCGGCTGATCTCCAGCAGATCCGAGAGCAGCGACTCGAAGCGGTCGAGCTGGTCGCCCAGCAGCTCGGCGGACCGGGCCGTCACGGGGTCGAAGTCGGCCCGCGCCTCGTGGATGACGTCGGCCGCCATCCGTACCGTCGTCAGGGGCGTACGCAGCTCGTGCGAGACGTCCGAGACGAACCGCCGCTGCATCCGGGACAGCTCCTCCAGCTGCTGGATCTTCAGCTGGAGGCTCTGCGCCATCTTGTTGAAGGCTTCGCCGAGGCGGGCGATGTCGTCCTCGCCGGTGACCTTCATCCGTTCCTGGAGCCGACCGGCGGAGAGCCGTTCGGCGATGCCCGCGGCCATGCGTACCGGGGTGACGACCTGGCGCACCACGAACCAGGCGATGGCGCCCAGCAGCACCACCACGAACAGGCCGGCGGTCGCCAGCGTGCCCTTGACCAGGTTCAGGGACTTCTCCTCCTGCGTGAGCGGGAAGACGTAGTACAGCTGGTACGGGTCGCGGTCGATGTCGTAGAGGCGCTTGCCGACGATGAGCCCGGGCTGGGACTCCTGCCCGTCCTCGTACTGGATCAGCGTGTACGTCTGGAAGGCGCCGGGGCCCTTGTTCACCGCGTCCCGCAGGCTCTGCGGAATGCTCGTCGCCTTGACGTTCCCGGAGCCACGGGGCGCCCGGGCGCCCTCGTCGGCGCTGAGCGCCATCACGTTGAAGGCGTTCTTGCCGCCACTGGCGAGCTGGTCGACCAGCTCGGTGCGCCAGGAGTTGTTCTCGGTCGTGCCGTCCGCGGCGTCGTCGCCCTGGCCCGCGACCGGGGTGAGCGGCGCGTTGGCCTTCTCCTGGGCGGCCGCGAACCCACCCGCGGCCTGTGTCTGGGCCGCCTTGCCCTTCGCGTCGAGCAGGCCGTTGCGCACCTGCCCGATCACGACGAGGCCGAGCAGCAGCACCACTCCGAGCGACATCAGCAACGTGCCCGCGACGACGCGCAGCTGGAGGTTGCGCCGCCACAGCCGAACGGCGGGCAGCAGCGGACGCCGCACCCAGCGCATCAGCAACCGCGGCACCGGCCCGCCGGGCGCCCGGTCCTGGAACAACCGGCCGCCCTGCAGGAAGCGCTCGACGGGGGACGAGGTGTGCCCTGAACCGGCAGCCCGCTCCGCACGGACTCCCGGCTCCCCGGGCTTCGGAGCAGTGCTACCCAGGGACATGTCAGCTCGGTCCGGCCTTGTAACCGACGCCTCGGACCGTCACCACGATCTCCGGCCGCTCCGGGTCCTTCTCGACCTTGGAGCGGAGCCGCTGCACATGCACGTTGACCAGACGGGTGTCCGCCGCGTGCCGGTAACCCCAGACCTGCTCCAGGAGCACCTCGCGGGTGAAGACCTGCCACGGCTTGCGCGCGAGCGCGACCAGCAGGTCGAACTCCAGCGGCGTCAGGGCAATGGACTGCCCGTCCCGCTTCACCGAGTGCCCGGCGACGTCTATGACCAGGTCCCCGATGGTCAGCTGCTCCGGGGCCGGCTCTTCGGACCTGCGCAGACGTGCCCTGATCCGGGCCACCAACTCCTTCGGTTTGAACGGCTTGACGATGTAGTCGTCGGCCCCGGATTCCAGGCCCACCACCACGTCAACCGTGTCGCTCTTGGCAGTGAGCATGACGATCGGCACACCCGACTCGGCCCTGATCAGCCTGCAGACCTCGATGCCGTCCCTGCCGGGCAGCATGAGGTCGAGCAGGACCAGGTCCGGCTTCGCCTCTCGAAATGCAGCAAGTGCCTTGTCGCCGTCCGCTACGAACGACGGCTCGAAACCCTCACCACGCAGCACAATCCCGAGCATCTCGGCCAGTGCGGTGTCGTCGTCGACGACAAGGACGCGTCCCTTCATAAACGACATCATCCCATTAGCTAATCGTTACCTGCGATGATCTGGCACACAGCTCCGCCAGCCCGGCCCCCGTGACCGGCGAGATTACGCCCTCCTCCGCGACGATCGCCGTGACCAGCTCCGGCGGCGTGACATCGAAGGCGGGGTTGTACGACTGAGTCCCCACCGGGGCCACGAGCACCCCGCCCGCCTCCTCGTCCCCCGCCCCGAACGGCGGGACTGTGAGCTCCGTCACTTCCCGGCCGGAACGCTGCTCCACGGTGATGGACGCCCCGTCCGCCGTGAGCAGATCCACGGTCGTCGTCGGCGCCACGACGATGAACGGTACGTGGTGGTACTTGGCGAGCACCGCCAGCGGATAGCTCCCCACCTTGTTGGCCACCGACCCGTCCGCGGCGATGCGGTCCGCCCCGATCAGCACGGCGTCCACCTCCCCCGCGGCGAACAGCGACCCCGCCGCGTTGTCCGTGAGCAGGCTGTACGGCATGCCGTTGCGCGCCGCCTCGTACGCGGTCAGCCGGGCGCCCTGCAACAGCGGGCGCGTCTCGTCCACCCACAGCCGCCTCAGCCGCCCTTGTCGGTGGGCCCCGAGCGCCACCGCGAACGCGGTGCCCTCGCCCCCGGAGACGAGTGCCCCCGTGTTGCAGTGGGTCAGCAGCCTGAGGCCCCCGCCCGGAACCAGCTCGTCCAGCAGGGCAAGCCCGTGCTCTGCCATCCGCACGCTGGCCTCGGCATCCTCCCGGTGCAGAGCCCTGGCCTCCGCCAGCGCGGCCGCCCCCGCCCGCTCCTGACCGGCCCCCTTGTCGAGCGCCGCCCAGTAGGCAGCGGCGGCCCGGCGCACGCCGTATCCCAGGTTCACGGCGGTGGGCCGCGCCCGCTCCAGGAGCCCGGTGGCCTCCGCCACGTCATAGCCCCGCAGCGCGGCCAGCGCCACACCGTAAGCACCGGCGATCCCCAGCAGGGGCGCTCCCCGCACGGCAAGGGACCTGATCGCGTCCACCAGAGCGGGCACATCGGTGCACACCAGCTCCGTCTCCTCCGCGGGCAGCCGCCTCTGGTCGAGGAGCACCAGCACGGGGCCTTCCGGAGGCTCGTCCCAGCGAATTGACGGTAGTCCGTTGGGCTCGCTGCCCACCGGCGATTGCGCGTCCTGATCAGCCATCCACCCAGTCTGCCCGGTGACCCACCCGGACTTGAAGGCACGAGCCGGTCACGGGGCCAGGCCCGGACAGCATCGACGCGTGGCACGATGGCTGCCACCCTGACGCCGCGCCACGCGGACAGGACCGCGAAGGAGCGACAATGAACGACACTCCGGGCTGGGCCTCGCCCGGATCCGCCCCCTCCGACGACCAGCAGACGAACGGCCGCCCAACGGATCACCACGAGCCGGCCGACCGCGAGGTGCCGACCCGAGCAACGGCCGACCGGGAAACGGTGGGTCAGCACGCCCCCGGCCAGGAAGCGGCAGGTCAGGACGGCCCGAGTCAGGAAGGTCCGGGCCAGGAAGCGGACCGCCGGGAGACCGACGGCCAGGAGCAGACCGACCGGGACACGGACCGCCTCGGAGCGGGCATCCCCCGCCCCTCCGAACCGGCTGACGACGCCGTCCCCCCGGGAGCATGGGCCGCCCAGCAGCCGCCCGCCGGCCAGTGGTCCCCGCCGAGCCCCACCGGAACCGGCCCCGCCGCCCCGCCGCCCCACCCGGGCTGGGGCACCCCGGCACCTGGCCCCGGCACGGGCACCGGCTGGAACGCCCCGCCGCGGGAATCCGGCTGGGGCACCCCGCCGCAAGGAGCCGGCTGGGGCGGCCCACCACCGGCGGCGAAGCCCGGCGTCATCCCGCTCCGGCCACTCGGCATCGGCGAGATCCTCGACGGCGCCGTCTCCACCATGCGCGCCCACTGGCGCACGGTCCTGGGCATCACGCTCGCGGTCTCCGTGGTCGCCCAGGCCGCCATCCTCCTCATCCAGCGCTACCTGCTGCCCGACCCGCCCACGGTGGACAGCAACGCCACCGGCTCCGAGGCACTTCGGCAGGCCACCGAATCCCTCCGCTACAGCCTCCTTGACCTCGCCCCACCCCTGCTGGTCTCGATGCTGGCCACGATCTTCACCACGTCGGTACTGACCGTGGTGATCAGCCGCTCGGTGCTGGGCCGCCCGGTCACCCTGTCCGAAGCCTGGACCGAAGCCCGCCCCAGGCTGCTCCCCCTGCTGGGGCTGACCCTCCTGCTCGCCGTCATGGGCGGCGCGATCATGACCGCCGGCATCCTCCCCGGCTTCCTGGTCGGCGACACGGCAGGAGCGGGCCTCGCATTCCTCGGGCTGCTCGCCGCGACGGCCGTCTTCCTCTGGCTGTCGGTCCGGTTCAGCCTGGCCGCCCCCGCGCTCATGCTGGAGCGGCAGCCGATCGCCGCCTCCATGCGGCGCTCCGCGAAGCTTGTCCGTGACGCCTGGTGGCGGACGTTCGGCATTCTCGCCCTGACCTGGCTGCTGACGCTCATCGTGGGGCTGGTGGTCGGCATCCCCTTCGGCCTCCTCGCGGTCGGCGTGGACGACGGCTCGCTGAGCTCCTTCCTCTCCGGGGAAGCCACCGAGTTCGGCTGGCCGTTCCTGATCGTCTCCGCCATCGGTGACGTGGTCGCCGCCACCATCACGTATCCGCTCTCCGCCGGAGTCATGGCCCTTCTCTACGTGGACCAGCGCATCCGCCGCGAAGCGCTGGACCTCGACCTGGCCAGGGCAGCGGGCCTGCCCGGCTTCGACAACAGGAACTGACACCGTGTCGGGGGCGCGCGACGTGGCAGCGCGACTGCTGGTACGAGCGAGCGGCGGCGCCCCCGTGGACACCGGCCGCCTCCCCGCGCGGGAGGCGGCCCGCCGCGAACTGTCCAAAGGTGCGTACCACGAGAATGACCCGAATCCCCTCCAGCGCGCTCTGGACCACCTGTGGACCTGGTTCGGCGATGTCGTCTCAGCGGCCTCCGTCGCCGCACCGGGCGGCCCTGCCGGCCTGATCGTCCTCCTCCTGACCGTCTTCGCCCTGGCCGCCGCGCTTCGATGGCGGCTGGGCGCCCCACTGCCCGGCCGGAGGCCCACTGACACGCTCTTCGCGCACGGCCCGCGCAGCGCAGCGCAGCACCGTGCCGCCGCCGACGCCCACGCTGCCGCCGACCGCTGGAACCAGGCCGTCCAGGAACGGATGCGTGCCATCGTCCGCTCGCTCGAAGAACGGGCCCTTCTGGATCCCCGCCCCGGACGCACCGCCGACGAAGCGGCCGCAGAAGCGGGCCGCGCCCTTCCCACGTACGCCACACGCCTACGGGCGGCGGCCCGGGTCTTCGACGACGTCACATACGGAGGCCGCTCCGCCGACCGCCCGGCGTATCTGACTCTGCTCGACCTCGACCGTGCCGTCGAAACCGCCACTCCACGGCTGACCGCCGCACGCGAGGGGGCCGCCGAATGACACCGGCCGCCACCGTCCCGTCCGGTCCTTCCACCTCCATATCCATCACGCCCCACGAGGTATGGCGCCGCTCCCGGGGAGTGCTGCTCGCCGTCCTTCTTCTCGTCGTCGCCGCGACAGCCCTGGCGGCCGCCCGCTCCGGGGACCAGCACGGCCGCCTGGACCCCCGCTCGGCCGACCGCTACGGCAGCAGGGCCATCGCCGAACTCCTCAAGGAGCACGGCATATCCGTCCGCGTCGTCACCACCCTCCGCGAAGCCGCGTCCGCGACCGGACCCGACACAACACTGCTGGTCACCACCCCCAATCTGCTGACGCCCCACCAACAGAAGGCTCTGCGCACAGCAACCGCCGGCATGTCCGGCCGCACCGTGCTCCTGGGCGCCGACTCCCCCTCCCTCGACACGCTGGCCCCCGGCGTGCGGGCGAAGGCCGCCGTCCCCGTGGTCGCACGTGCCCCGTACTGCGCCCTGCCAGCGGCCCGGAGAGCCGGAGCCGTCGAGACGGGCGGCGTCCGCTACGACGCCGATGGCCTCGATGCCGATGCCTGCTACTCCGCAGAGGGCCTGCCCTCCCTGCTTCTCGTGCACGAGCCCGCAGCCGGCGAGACCGTTCTCCTCGGCTCCCCCGACTTCCTGTACAACAAGCGCCTCGATCACCAGGGCAACGCGTCCCTGGCCCTGCAACTCCTCGGTTCCCGCCCTCATCTGGTCTGGTACCTCCCCTCGCTCACCGATCCCTCCGTCACCGGCAGCACGGCCGACGACGACACCGACAAAGGCACCGCAGGCGGCCGAAGCAGCTTCGTCGAGCTGATCCCATCCGGCTGGCTGTGGGGCACGCTGCAACTCGCCGTCGCCGCCCTCCTCGCAGCGGTCTGGCGGGCCCGCCGTCTGGGCCCTCTCGTCCACGAGCACCTGCCCGTGGCCATCCGGGCCTCAGAGTCCGCCGAAGGCCGAGCCCGACTCAGCCGCAGGGCGAACGCCCGCGACCGCGCCGCCGCATCACTCCGCCACGCCACCCGCACCAATCTGGCGCCACTCACCGGTGTCTCCCCCCGGGACGCTCACGCCCCCGTAGTGCTCCTCCCCGCTCTGTCCGCCCGCCTCGGTCCAGCCCGAGGCGATCTCAGTGACCTGTTGTTCGGCCCCGCCCCCTCCGACGACCGGGCCCTCGTACTGCTGGCCGACCAACTCGACTCCCTCGAAAGAGAGGTCCGCACCTCATGAGCGCCCCGCCTCCCGCAACCACCGGGACAACTGGAACCACCGACGGACCCGAGGGCGCCGACACCCTCGACGCAGCACGCGCCGCCCTGGAAGCACTGCGCTCCGAGATAGCCAAGGCCGTGGTCGGCCAGGAACCCGCCGTCACCGGGCTCGTCGTCGCCCTGCTCTGCCGAGGGCACGTCCTGCTGGAAGGCGTCCCCGGCGTGGCCAAGACCCTGCTGGTCCGAGCCCTCGCCGCCTCGCTCGAACTGGACACCAAGCGAGTGCAGTTCACACCTGACCTGATGCCGAGCGATGTCACCGGGTCCCTCGTCTATGACGCGCGCACGACCGAGTTCTCCTTCCAACCCGGCCCCGTCTTCACCAACCTCCTCCTCGCAGACGAGATCAACCGGACCCCTCCCAAAACGCAGTCCTCCCTGCTGGAGGCAATGGAAGAGCGTCAGGTCACTGTCGACGGCACGCCCCGCCCGCTGCCCGACCCCTTCCTCGTCGCCGCGACGCAGAACCCGGTTGAGTACGAGGGCACGTACCCCCTCCCCGAAGCCCAACTGGACAGGTTCCTACTGAAACTGACCGTCCCGCTACCCACGCGTGACGACGAGGTCGCTGTCCTGACCCGTCATGCCGACGGATTCGATCCCCGTGATCTGAAGGCCGCGGGCATACGCCCGGTCGCCGGGACCGCAGACCTCGAAGCCGCCCGCGTCGCCGTCGCCAACACAGCCGTATCCCCCGAAATCGTCGGCTACGTAGTCGATATCTGTCGCGCCACGCGTGATTCCCCCTCGGTGTCTCTCGGTGTCTCCCCCCGTGGAGCCACCGCCCTGCTGTCCACCGCCCGAGCCTGGGCCTGGCTCACCGGCCGCGACTATGTGACCCCGGACGATGTGAAGGCCCTGGCCCTCCCGACGCTGCGACACCGCCTCCAACTGCGCCCCGAAGCCCAGATGGAAGGGGTCACCCCCGACTCCGTCATCTCCGCTGTGCTCGCCCAAGTCCCCGTGCCCCGGTGAGGCGATGAACCGTGGCCCTCACCGGACGCGCCGCCCTGCTGGCGGCTCTGGGATCACTCCCTGTAGGCATCGTGGCCCCGAGCTGGACGGGAATGCTCGCGGTCGATGTCCCGCTCTCACTTGCGATTCTGTGCGACTACGCCCTGGCCGCGCCAGTGCGAACGCTACAGTTCACCCGATCCGGTGACACATCCGTTCGACTTGGCGACCTGGCAGAAGTGCAACTCACCGTAGTCAATCCTTCCCGACGCCCGCTGCGGGCACACCTCCGCGATGCATGGCCGCCGAGCAGCTGGCTGCCCGGAACCGGGCCGGCCGTCTCCCGGCACAAACTGACCGTCCCACCCGGCGAACGGAGGCGGATCACCACGATTCTTCGTCCCACCCGCCGGGGTGACCGTCGGGCCGAGCAGATCACTGTCCGCTCGTACGGGCCTCTGGGCCTGGCCGCACGCCAGGGCAGCCATCGCGTGCCATGGACGGTGCGCGTCCTTCCACCGTTCCCAAGCCGGAAGCATCTCCCTTCGCGGCTGGCTAGAATGCGCGAACTGGACGGCCGCACCAGCCTTCTCACGCGCGGGGCGGGCACGGAGTTCGACAGTCTGCGCGCCTACGTTCCCGGCGACGACGTCCGGTCGATCGACTGGCGTGCGACCGCTCGGCAGTCCGCGGTCGCCGTGCGGACCTGGCGCCCCGAACGCGACCGGCATGTCCTCGTCGTCATCGATACCGGACGTACTTCAGCGGGCCGGGTGGGCGATGTGCCCCGGCTCGACGCGGCGATGGACGCGGCCTTGCTTCTCACCGCACTCGTTCATCGGGCCGGCGACCGTCTCGGTCTGCTCGCCTACAGCCGCGGCACGAGGGCGAGAGTCCAGGGCCGGCCTGCCGGGGATGTCCTGGCGGCCGTGGTCGATGCCCTGACACCGCTGGAACCGGAGCTCGTCGAGACCGACGCGCGAGGGCTCGTTGCCGCAGCCATCGCGCAGGCACCTCGGCGTTCGCTCGTGGTGCTTCTGACGAGCCTCGACGCTGCTCCCGTGGAGGAGGGGCTGCTGCCCGTGCTACCCCAGCTCACTCAGCGGCACACGGTCGTGGTCGCAGCAGTGAGTGACCCGCGCATCGCGGCCATGGCCGAGGCACGCGGGACAGTGGACGCGATATACGAGGCGGCCGCCGGCGTCGAGGCCGAGGCTCAACGTCGCCGCACCGCGGACCGGCTCCGTAGCCACGGCGTGGGGATTGTCGACGCCCCACCGGACGATTTCGCACCCGCACTCGCCGACGCGTACCTGGCACTCAAAGCGGCAGGGCGTCTGTAGCGCGGGCAACGGGGGAGCCCGGCCTGAGGCCCTTTGACCCTGGCCGGGAACGCAGAAAAGCCCCGTGCCATCGGCACGGGGCTTCCCCACAATGATTGTTCGGCGGCGTCCTACTCTCCCACAGGGTCCCCCCTGCAGTACCA